>JAQWJQ010000203.1 GCA_029248265.1 Planctomycetota bacterium | reverse complement strand
CTCGTTGTCCCCGAGCGCAGCGTTGAGCTTCTCCTGGAGGTTCGAGGCCTGCTGAGTACGACCCTTCTTCTCGTACTTGGCGATCTTTCCTTCGATGAGGTGGTCCGCGCGGTAACGCTGCTTCGAGGTCTTGTTGTCGATCAAAGGGTCCGAGAAGCCGCCCACGTGACCCGAGGTGATCCAGGTCTGGGGGTTCTGGATGATGGCCGAGTCCAGCCCGACGACGTCCGTGCGCGCCGTGACGGTGCGGGACCACCAGGCGTCCTTGACCCGGCGGAGCAGCTCCACGCCGAGGGGCCCGTAGTCGTACGTGTTCCCGATGCCCCCGTAGATCTCGGAGGCCGGGAAGACGAACCCCCTGCGCTTGCAGAGGGAGACGATGGTGTCCATGAAGCTGGGCTTGGGCTTCGCCATGATCGAAATACGCGCGGGGAGGAGCGAGGGGAGGGCCGGGGAGTCTATCGGCCAGACGCGCCGGAATCGTGCGCCCAGCCCCGAAGATGGCAAGCTCTCCCCCATGAACGACGCCGCGCGAGACCTGGTCCAGTCCCTGGGCCTCCAGCCCCACCCCGAGGGCGGGTTCTACCGGGAGACCTTCCGCTCCACCGCCGAGGTCCCGGCCCACGGCGGGACGCGACGGGCGGTCACGAGCATCCTGTTCCTCCTGCCCACGGGCGCCCGGAGCCGCCTGCACCGGGTCAAGAGCGACGAGATCTGGCTGCACCAGCGGGGGGACGAGGTCCGGCTCACCATCGGAGAGGAGGAGGTGCGGCTCGGCCAGGGCGGCGCCGCGACCCTCCAGGCCGTGGTCCCGCCTGGCGTGTGGCAGGCCGCGGAGTGCCTCCCTGGCGAGGCGGGCTACGCCCTCGTCGGGTGCGTGGTGGCCCCCGGGTTCGAGTTCGATGACTTCGAGCTCTCTGACGACTGAGTTCCGACGATCGCCATTAGGCTCGGTCCATGCGCTGGCTCCTGAACCTTCCCCTCGCACTCCTCCCCCTCGCGGCTCCGGTCTTCGCGGCCCCGGTCCTCGCCGCTCCGGTCCTCCTCGCTCCGGCCCGGCCCGACCTCCTCGCGGAGAAGGCGCCGGCGGAGCTCTCCGGCAGCAAGACGACCCGCCTCTCCGAGACGCGCGGCGCGGAGACCCTCGCCGTGGGCAAGCGAGCGTCTGCCGGACTGCGGGTCGCCGTCCCGGCTCGGCCCGACTCCGACGGTAAGAAGAAGCTCCCCGCCGACGGGTGGTTCCTCGTGGTGGAGGCCGACCTCCTCAAGGCCAAGGCCGACGCGGAGGTCTGGGTCCGCTGGAAGGACGCCTCCACGGAGTGGACGGCGATCGATTGGAGCGCCATCGACGAGGATCCAGCGGAAGGAGCGACGCCCCCCGCCGCCGCCGAGTCCGGCGCCCCGCCCATCACGGGGCGCGCCCAGGCCTCCGCGCTCGCAGGCCGCGTCCTCGCCTTCATCCCGCTCCCTGACGGCGCGGCGCGCGAGCTCGACCTGGAGTTCGAGAACCGGGGCAGGAGGATCGCCGTGCGCGCGGCCCGGGTCATGCGCTTCCACGGGGCGCCCAGCCGCGCGATGCGAGGCAAGGCCAACGGCCCCTTCGGCCCGGACCAGATTGGCTGCGGCATGCTCGGCTTCACGGCGCTCACCGAGCACCAGCACACGGCGTTCAACCTGATCGACGTCCGCGCCGACGGCCCGGCGGCAGCCGCTGGCCTGGAGCGGGGAGACCTCGTGCTCGCCGTGTCAGGCAAACCCCTCGGGCGGTCGAGCCTCGCCCCCGGCTGGGACTGGTTCGAGCGCAGCCATGAAGCGGCCCTCGGCCGCGCCATCGAGGGCGCCCTCGAGGATGGCCAGCCGGCCGTGAAGCTCACGTACCTGCGCCCGTCGGACGGCGCCGCCCCGCCCCTGCGCACCGCGACCATCGCGCTGCCGTTCGAGGGTCCCATCGGCCCCCGCTTCCCGCTCTCCGGTCCGGGCGCGGATCGCTTCCGCGGCGACCTCCTGAGCTGGACCCTCGGCCACCAGAAGCGCAACGGCTCCTGGCCGGGGACCGACGCCGTGAACCCCGCCCTCGGGGCGCTCGCGCTCCTCGGGACCGGAGACGACCAGCACCTTGAGGCGGTGAAGCGCTCCTTGGACCGGTTGATGAAGCTGAACCCGAGCCCGTCCCAGATGACGGGGCTCGCCTACTGGACCATCGCGTTCCAGGGGATGCTGCTCTGCGAGTACCACCTGCGGACCGGCGACGAGAGCGTCCTGCCCTGGGTTGAGGAGGCCGTGCGCTGGCTCCCCACCACGACTCACGAGTGCAAGTGGGGCATGCAGGCCTTCGGCCACGGCCCGGACGGCCTGCCCTACGACAACAAGGCGCTCATGGCGCCCGCGGCGCACCTCCTGGTGTTCGACGCCCTCGCGCGCCGCGCCGGGGTGGAGTCCCGGATCTGGGAGCACATCGAGCCCTACGTGCGCCACAGCTGGTCCAACCCGGACGACGGCGGGCACGGCGCCATGGGCTACAACGCGTCCTACCGGGACAAGGGCGAGTTCTGGTCCCGCACCGGTCTGTGCGCCCTGGCCGAGGTGCTGCGGGAGGACCGCGCCGACCTCGCCCCGCGGCTCTGCGTCCTCATGGAGGAGCGCCACCCGTGGATGCTCAACAGCCACGCCTACGGTGAGCCGGGCGCCGTCCTCGGCCTCCTCTCCCTGGCCGTGGTGAAGCCAAAGACCTTCGAGGAGATCCTCCCCCAGTGGCGCTGGCGCTTCCTCTGCTCCTGGGAGCCCGGCTATGGGCTGCGCTATTCGACGCCCCACATGGGCGCGCCTTACCTCGGAGAGGAGGCCATCGTGAACCTCGCCTACCTGCTGCTGCTCTCCACCGAGAATGACGGGCTGCTCATGAGCACCACCCCCAGATGAGTCGCGGGGGAGGCGCCGCTCACTTGGCGAGCAACGCGGCGTGGACGCGGGCCACGTCCCCCATGTAGTACGGGCTCGTGTGCTCGGTGGCCGCGACGCCGATCGCCGCGCGGGCCTCGGCGGGCCGGTCGAGCACCTCGTGATACAGGCCGATGTAGAGGTAAGCGTAGAAGAGGGCTGACTCGCTCTGGGCGGTGCCGTCCGCTGCGCCCGCGACCTCGAGCACCTGCTCCGGGGTGGACCGCCCCGCGAACATCTCAAGGACCTCCATCATGGGCACCCGGGAGTCCGGCGCGACGGGGAGAAGACGTGCACGCGCAGCCGCGACACCGTCCATCCGGGCGACGCAGAGGAAGTGCCACGCGGCGTTCTCCACGTCGTTCCCGTTCACCGTGCGGTGCAGCTCGAACTGCGCCGCCCCATCCGCGTAACGCCCGGCGTAGTAGTGGGCGATGCCTCGCCGCCAGTGGTGTGCTTCAAGGCTGGACTGAAGGGCGATGGCCGCGTCAAAGTCCGCGATCGCGTCGACGAAGCGCCCCGCCTTGAGGTGCCCGTCGCCGCGGCGGTCGAGCTCAGACCAGGAGAGTTCCTCAGTGACGGGCTCCGCCACAGCCCCGGGCTCCAAGGGGCCCTCGGCTTCCGACGCGGGTGCGACTTCTGACCCGTCTCCCATGGATTGGCTCTCGGCGGAAGGCCCGACGGAAGGGTCTGCGGAAGGAGCCATCGCCCCGACCGAGGGCTCATCCGAGGGCGTCGCGGGCGCCCCGCATCCCGCGATCAAGAGGGCAGCACCGAGCGATCCGAGGGTCAGCGTGGAGTTCATGGGCGGAGTATGCCAACCACCCCGCCCGCGCGCGCGCTCCCATGAACAGGCGAGGGCCGGCGCGGTCTATCGCGCCGGCCCTCGCCACCGTTGTCGCGCAGCCCCGCTCAGAGGCCGGACTTGCCCTTCTTGGGCGCCGGGATCAGCGGGACGAGGCCCCTCGTGCGCTTGCCGCCGGTCGGCTTGGCCGCCGGCTTCTCCTCGCCGTAATGGCCCCGTTCGAAGTCCGTGACGCCCATCTCCACGAGGAGCGTGTCCACGGCGCGGTCCATCTCGTCTCCGCGGACACCCTGGTAGCGGATCTTGCCCTCGGCATCGAGGACATAGATCGTGGGCCAGCCGGTGACGCCCCACTGGCTGGCGATCGGGCCACCGGTGGAGCCACCATCGAAGAAGCTACGCCAGGTCACGCCCATCTCAGGCCGACGCTCTCGGTAACGCTTCTCGTCGTCGCTGTTGATTCCAACGAGAGCAAAGGGCTGATCCTCCAGACGCTTCACGAGCGTCTTTTCGTGCGGGATCATCGCAACGCAGGGGCCTCACCAGAAGCCCCAGAAGTCCAGGACGGTGACCTTGCCCTTGAAGTCGGAGAGCTTCATGTCGTTGCCGTCGATGTCCTTGCCGACGATCTCCGGGGCCTTCATACCGAGCTGCAGGCGCTCGACCTTGAACACCTGACCGTTCGCACGTTGGCCGTACTTGGTCGTCGGGTAGGAGGCGGCGACCGCGCGGTAGCGGTCGAGGGCGGGCTTGCGCTCCTCGAGGGTCCCCCGCCGGTCGTCCACGAGAGAAGCCCGGTTGTAGGCGGCCTCCGCTGCGACGTCCTCGCTGGACACCAACTGACCGATCATGACCAACAGCGCGTCCGTGGTCTCCTGGGCCATGGCCTGGCCACGGCTGCGCATCATGACCGCGCGGGGCAGCTTCTCGTGGGGCGCGCTCGCGTCCGTGAGGAGCGTCACGATCCGGCGGGTGAAGTCCGACTCCTGCTGGGCCTTGGGGACCACGTCACCCGGCACGTAGTGCTCGATGCACCACATCTGGGCCATGGTCGATCCCTGCGCGGCCGCCTCATTGAAGCGAGGCCAGAAGTCCGGTTCCACCTGGGGCAGGCGCTCCGGACGGGGCGCGTCGGGGTTCTTCTCGTAAGCGGCACGCCAGGCGTTCGAGCGAGCCGTGAGCTCCTCGCGCCATTCGGCGTAGGCGTCGTCGTATTCCTCTTCGAGCGCGATCACGGACTGCAGGAGCGCCTGGGCGTCCTGTTCCTGCGCCTGAAGGGGCGCCGCGAGGGCCATCAGGCTCGTCGCAGCGATCAAACAGATCTTCATCGGGGGTTCCTCCGCCCTGGGGGGCGCTGGTTAGGGGGCACGCCAGACCGGCTTCGGTCCGGGACGTCGCGGCTCCGCCGGTTGGCGGGGGCCGTGGACAAGGTAGCGCCCGGAGATCGATTCCGGGTCCGTTATCTGCGGCGGCCTGCCGCGGACCACAGCGGGGAGCCGCCTCCCCCACCGGTTGAACCAAGAGGACCGTTCCGGGGGTAAGAAGCCCTCCGGAATCGCCTAGGATCTCCGCGCCATGATCGAGGTCGCAGCAGCAACCGAGGAGGCCCCCGGCCCCCACGAAACCCCCTCCGGCCGTCGCCCCCAGGACTGGAGCGCACCGCTCGCCTCGGTCGGCGGCGCGGACGCCGAGGTCACGCGCATCGCAGGCAAGGTCGAGGACGGCCAACGCATCACCGCCGAGGAGGCCCTCCACCTCCACGAGCGCGCGGACCTCCTGACCCTCGGGCGCCTCGCGGACCTCGTCCGTCGCCGCAAGCACCCGGAGAACCGGGTCACCTACATCATCGATCGGAACATCAACCCGACGAATGTCTGCCTGACCGACTGCGGCTTCTGCGCCTTCTACCGCTCACCCGGCGACCCGGAGGCCTACGTCCTCTCCCGCTCGGAGATCTACGGGAAGGTCGGCGAGCTCGCGCGCCTGGGCGGCCGCCAGGTCCTCATGCAGGGCGGGCACCACCCGCGCATCCTCTCCGAGTGGTGGGGCGAGCTCATCAGCGACCTCCGCGAGCGCTTCCCGGAGGTCAACAGCCACGCCCTCTCTGCCCCCGAGCTGGACCACTTCGCCCAGTACGAGAAGCGGCCGATCGAGGAGGTCATCCGGGACCTCAAGGAGGCGGGCCTCGGCAGCGTGCCTGGCGCCGGCGCCGAGATGCTCGTGGAGCGCGTACGCAAGATCATCGCGCCGAAGAAGACCACCACCGACCGCTGGCTCGACGTGCACCGCAAGATCCACGAGGGTGGCCTGCGCTCGAGCGCCACCATGATGTTCGGCCACGTGGAGACGGCCGCCGAGCGGGTCGAGCACTTCCAGCGCGTCCGCGACCTGCAGGACGAGACGGGCGGCTTCACCGCGTTCATCTCCTGGACCTGCCAGCCCGACGGCGTGCCGCGGGAGCAGGACTACCCTGAGAAGGCGACCCCCGCCGTCTACCTCCGGGTGCAGGCCCTCAGCCGGATCTTCTTCGACAACATCGACAGCATCCAGACCAGCTACGTCACCCAGGGCATGAAGATGGGTCAGATGAGCCTGCAGTTCGGCGCGAACGACTTCGGGGGGACGATGATCGAGGAGAACGTGGTCTCGGCGGCGGGCTGCTTCCACCTCTCCTCGGTCCAGACCGTGGAGCACCTCATCCAATCGGCGGGCTTCACGCCGCGCCAGCGCAACTCCTGGTACGGGCTCGTGGACGAGCGCCACGACGGGCCGGTGTTCCCCGCGAACCGTGAAGACGCGCGGCCGGGGGTGCAGGCATGAACCACGCGATCCAGAGCCAGGCCGCGGCCGCTGGCATCGGCGACATCGCGGAGCGCGTCTTCGCCGGCGAGCGCCTGTCTCGAGAGGACGGCGTCCGGCTCTACGGCGCCGATCTCCACGCCGTCGGCGCCCTGGCCAACTGGGTCCGTGAGCGCAAGCACGGCGACCTGACGTACTTCAACGTCAACCAGCACATCAACTACACGAACGTCTGCAACAAGCTGTGCCGCTTCTGCGCGTTCCAGCGCCTCCCCGGCCAGGAGGGGGCGTACGTCATGAAGCCCGAGGAGGTGGCGGAGAAGATCCGCGCCCAGCTCGACGAGCCGGTGACCGAGGTGCACATGGTGGCGGGGATCTACCCCAAGCTCCCCTACGAGTACTACCTCGACATCCTGCGCGCCGTGAAGGAGGTCCGCCCGGGCATCCACATCAAGGCGTTCACCATGATCGAGCTGATGCAGATCGCGCGCCGGGCGAAGAAGCCCCTGGCCGAGGTCCTGCCCGAGCTCGTGGAGGCCGGGCTCGGCTCCTGCCCTGGCGGCGGCGCGGAGGTCTTCGCCGACCGCGTGCGCGACGAGGGCTAC
The DNA here is from genome assembly GCA_029248265.1 of Planctomycetota bacterium. Lineage (GTDB taxonomy): Bacteria > Planctomycetota > UBA1135 > UBA1135 > Saltatorellus. The sequence goes on along the minus strand of JAQWJQ010000203.1, from coordinate 645 downwards.
GACAAGAAGAACACCGGCGACGAGTGGATCGACACGGCGCGCACGGTGCACCAGGCGGGCCTGCACTCCAACTGCACCATGCTCCACGGCCACATCGAGACCGTGGAGGAGCGGGTCGACCACCTGGACCGCCTGCGCCTCCTGCAGGACGAGACCGGCGGCTTCCAGACCTACATCCCCCTCAGCTTCCACCCGGACAACACGGAGTGGAGCCACCTCCCCGGCCCCACCGCCCTGGAGGAGCTCCGCGAGATCGCCGTGAGCCGCCTGCTGCTCGACAACATCGACCACATCAAGGCGTACTGGATCATGCTCTCGATCCCCGTGGCCCAGATGGCGTTGGCCTACGGGGCCGACGACGTGGACGGCACCGTGGTCGAGGAGAAGATCTACCACGAGGCCGGCGCGACCACCCCCCAGCAGGTCCTGCGCGCCGAGCTCGTCCAGTGGATCCGCGACGCCGGCCGCATCCCCGTCGAGCGCGACACCATCTACAACGTCCTCTGGAGCGCCGACGAGGCCCTCGCCCCCGTGGGCGAGACCGCGCCCGTCGCCACGGTCTGAGGCGCCGGGACCCGGAGCACGGCCCGTACCATGGGCCCATGCGCTTCTCCGGCCGGCTGACCTCCCTCGTCCTCATCGCCT
>JAQWJQ010000198.1 GCA_029248265.1 Planctomycetota bacterium | reverse complement strand
CGTGGCCTGCTCGTGGCGCCGCCGCGCACAGGCAAGACCACGATCATGCGCGAGTTCGCGGCGGGGATCGAGAAGGGCTACCCGGACGTGCACCTCATGGTGCTCCTCATCGACGAGCGCCCGGAGGAGGCCACCGAGTGGCGCCGCAGCGTGGATCGCGGTGAGGTCTTCGTCTCGACTGCCGACGAGACCAGCAAGCACCACATCCAGGTGGCCGAGGTCGTCTGGAAGCGCGCCATGCGCATGGTGGAGATGGGGGAGGACGTGATCCTCCTGATGGACTCGATCACGCGCCTCGCCCGGGCTTACAACAACAACGCCGGCCCCGGGAAGACCATGTCAGGCGGCCTGGATAGCCGGGCCATGGAGCGGCCGCGGAAGATCTTCGGGTCGGCGCGGAACACCGTGGAGGCGGGCAGCCTCACGATCCTCGGGACCACGCTGGTGGAGACGGGGAGCCGTCTGGACCAGCTGGTGTTCGAGGAGTTCAAGGGCACCGGCAACATGGAGCTCGTGCTCAACCGCAAGCTCTCGGATCGCCGGATCTTCCCCGCCATCGACATCGAGAAGTCCGGCACCCGCAAGGAGGAGAAGCTGGTGGGCATGAAGCGCCTGAAGCAGATCCACATCCTCCGGCGCGTCATCGCCCGCATGCACTTCGCCGAGGCGGCGGAGCTGCTCATCTCACGGCTCATGGACGTCGAGAAGACCACCGACTTCCTGGACCGTTTCTCCGTCGACCCCGAGGCTTGAGCCGGTAGTGCGTAGGGAGGGAGCCGGGCCACCACGTGCCCCGGCGAATGGACCGGGCGCGGTCCCTCGAACCCGTCGACCATGACCACAGATCAATCCTCCACCGAGCCCGCGCAGCCACGCGCGGGCGCCACGGCTGACGCCGCGGGATCGGAGCCGCCCATGATCGTGGCGGAGGGGCTCTCCAAGTCCTTCGGCCCGGTCCACGCGGTGCGAGGCGTGTCGTTCACCGTCGCGCGGGGCGAGCTCGTGGGGTTCCTGGGCCCGAACGGCGCCGGGAAGTCCACGACGATGAAGATGCTCACCGGGTCCCTGTTGCCGGACGGCGGGCGCGCGTCCATCGCGGGCGTCCCCCTCGACGGACGCTCGCTGGGGGCCCGCGCGGCCGTGGGCTACCTGCCGGAGCACACGCCCCTGTACCGGGAGATGCGGGTGCGGCCTTACCTCGAGTTTGTGGGCGAGGTCCACGGCATGGGGGGGCGCGCGCGCAGGGAGGCGCTCGAGCGGGTCATCGCGTCCTGTGACCTGGACGGCTACGTCGGGCGTCGGATCCACACCCTCTCCAAGGGCTACCGCCAGCGGGTGGGGCTCGCCCAGGCGCTCTTCACGGACCCTGATGTCCTGGTGCTCGACGAGCCCACCAGCGGCCTCGACCCCGCGGAGATCGTCCGCATCCGCGACCTCGTGGTGGAGCTCGCGCGCTCGAAGACCATCCTGCTCTCCACCCACGTGCTCCCTGAGGTCGAGGAGGTCTGCCGGCGGGTGTTGATCATCGCCGGCGGTCAGCTGGTGGCCGACGGGCCCCTGCACGAGCTCGCGGGCGACGCGGCGGACGCCATCGTCGTGGTGGTGGACAGCGGCGGTGCCCCGCCGGAGGACGTGGCCCGCAGCCTCGGGGCCTGCGATGGCGCGGCCGCGGCGCGCGGCACCTTCGACGGTGCACGGGCGCGGGTCCACGTGACCCTCTCGCCCGGCGCGGACCGATACACCCTCGCGGAAGGGTTGGCCCGGGCGGTCCACGGGGCCGGCTGGTCCCTGCAGGAGCTGCGCCATGAGGTCCCGACCCTGGAGCGCGTCTTCCTCGAGCGGACGCGCCAGCTGGCGGCGGCCGAGGAGCGCGACGCGTCATGAGCGTCCAGCCTCGACCCTTCGCGGGCGTGCTCCCCTTCGCACGCAGGGAGCTCCGGAGCGCCTTTGAATCACCGGTGGCTTACGTGGCCATCGGGCTCTTTGTGCTGGTGCTCCCCGCGCTCTTCTTCTTCCTGGGCTACCCGGTGGGGCGCACGCCCCTCCCCGGTCTCTGGGAGGGCGGCCAGGCGAGCCTGATCGTGCTCTTTCACTGGCTCCCCTTGCTCCTCGCCCTGGTCGTGCCGGCGCTCAGCATGGGCGCGTGGGCGGAGGAGCGGCGGGCGGGGACCGAGGAGCTCTTGCTCACCTACCCCGTCCGGACCGGAGCCGTGGTCCTGGGCAAGTTCCTCGCGACCTGGATCCTCACCATGCTGATGGTGGGCCTGGCGGTCCTCTCCGCGGCGGTCACCGTGGGCTTCCTGGGTGACCTCGACTGGAACACGGTGTCCGCAGGCCTCGTGGGCGCCGCCTGGCTGTGCGCGGGGTACGCCTCGATCGCGCTGTTCCTCTCGGCCGTGAGCTCGGAGCAGCTGGTGGCCTTCCTCCTGGGTGCGCTGGTCCTCGGGCTCCTGTGGGCGCTCCCCCTCCTGGTCCGCGTGCTGCCGGGTGGCGCAGCGGGCGCGCTCGAGGCGGCCAGCCCGACGACGCACTTCCTCGGGAGCGCCGCGCGCGGCGTCCTCGACCTCTCGGACCTCGTCTACTTCGTCTTGCTCACGGCCCTCGGGCTCGTGGCCAACACCCTCGCCGTGGAGCGGCGTCGATGGAGATGAACGGCTCAACCACAAGGGGGACCGCCCCGCCCACGGCCCACGCGGGCCGGCGGGTCCTGCGGTTCAACGCGGCGCTGACCCTCGCGTTGCTGCTGCTGATCGCGGTGCTGGGGAACGTGCTGGCCGCGCGCCACCTCGGGCAGCGCGTGGACCTGAGCGCCGACCAGCTCAACGCCATCTCGGACGCGACCCGGCGGGTGGTGGACCGGGTGGAGGACCGCCTCACGGTCCGGCTCTTCGCGAACCAGACGGTGTCCGACGGGCGCCTCGCCCTGCGCGCGGCGCGGGTCCGTGCGCAGCTCGACGAGATCCTCCGCCTGCGGCCGGAGGTCTTCGACTTCCAGACCCTCGACCCGTCGCGCTCCTCCGAGGCGCGGCGTCAGGCACGGGAGGCGCGGCTGCAACCGGACCGCGCCGGCCGGAGCGGGCTGGGCCAAACCGGCGAGGAGGAGGTCTGGCTCGGTCTCATGCTCGGGTACCGAGGCCGGACCGAGGTCATCTCGACCCCGGAGCCCTGGCGCTTCGAGGTGCAGGTGGCGAGCGCCATGCACGCGCTGCTCAGCGATCGGAAGATCGGCATCGGATGGATCGGCGAGCCCTTCGAGGTGGCGCCTGACTCGGAGACCGCCGCCCTCGAGCGGTGGGAGTCGACCTTCCGCGTGATCCGGAACGCCCTCAGCCGCCGTGCCCGGCTGGCCCAGGTCCCTGGGCTCGCCACGGGGAACAGTGTCCCGGACGACGTGGACGTGATCTTCATGGTCCGCCCCGGGCCCATGCACGAGCGCGAGGTCTACGCCATCGATCAGTTCGTCCAGCGCGGCGGACGCCTGGTGGTCTGCCTCGATGATCCGGACTACAACCTGGCCTACCCACGGGCGGACGTGGCCCCCGAGGAGTTCGAGGGGTCGCCCCTGGCCGCCCTCCTCCGCTCGTGGGGGATCCGCGTCGCCGCGAAGCACGTGTGGGACGACACCTGGCGGACGGATCGGGTGACCCTGACCTCCGTGGGCGGTCAGCTGCGGCAGGGGGTGCTGAGCGATCCGCTCGTGATCACCGTGCCCCCCGAGGGCCTCGCCACCGAGCTGCCGCCGACCCGCGGCCTCCCGGGCGTGGCCTTCTCCTGGGCCCACCCGCTCTTCCCCGAAGAGAGCACCCCCACGCCCGCGGGCGTCACGCGGACCGACCTGGCCTGGTCCTCTGAGAGCGCCTACGTCACGGACGTGTCGCCGCGGCTGACCATGGACCCCCGCGAGCTGCGCGTCCTGCGCGCGGCCCTGCGCAACGGGACCGGGCGGCGCCACACCCTGGCGGCCGTGTTCAACGGCCTGTTCCCTTCGCCCTGGGCGGGGAAGGAGGCCCCCGCGCCCCTCGACCCCCTTGGCCTCGGGCGCGCCGCTGACGAGCCCGCGCCGACCTCCGCCGTGACCCCCTCACAGGTGGTGGTGTTCGGCGACGCGGACTGGCTCCGAGACCCGCTCCCCGAGGGGACCTTCGTTCAGGCGGGCGGCGGCGTGCTCGCCGTCAACCTGGTGGACTGGCTGACCCTGGATGAGGACCTCATCGGCCTGCGCTCTCGCGCCCCCCGCCTGCGCCCCCTGCGAGACTTCGTGGGCGAGCAGGAGGCGGCCCTGGGCCTCTTCGAGGAGGACGTCTTCCCGACCGAAGCCGAGCGTATCGAGGCCAGCCGTAAGGGGGACCTCGCGCGCCGGCGCGCGCGGCGGCAGCAGTGGCTCACCATGCTCGCGCCGGCGGCCTTGGCCCTCCTGGTCCTCGCGCTGTTCGGCGCCCTCTGGAACGGCCTCGCGCGGCGCCGCGCGGAGCCGGGGGGGGACGCGCGATGATGGCCTCCATCTTACCGCTGAACCGCTGGCTGCTCGTGATCACCGCGGCGCTCGTGGCCGCCCTGGCCGCCCTCGAGGGCGGCGGGATCGAGGCTCGCCCGGTCGAGCCCCTGTTCCCCACGTTTGATGGCGCCCTCGCGGTCAGCGTGGAGCTCACCTCCCCCGTGGACGAGGTGCACCCCGCGGTGACGGCGCGCCGGACCGAGGCGGGGGAGCCGTGGGCGCTCGAGCAGCTCTTCGGGGCGGCGGCGTCGCCGGTGATCCTCGACGGCTTCCTGGCCAGGGTGGGGGCCATGACCAACCTGGACCTCGTGAGCGAGGACCCCGGGCGCATCGACGAGTACGAGCTGGGTGAGGACGTGGCGACGCGGGTTGTGATCCGGGGCGCCGCGGCCGCGCCGGAGGAGGGGCTCGAGGGCCCCCCGCCCGCCGAGGTCACCATGGTGGACTTCTATGTGGCCACGGCCTCGGCCTCGGCGGCCTTCGTGCGCCGGGCGGGCGAGGCCCAGGTCTTCCGGATCCCGAGCTTCCGGGTGCCGCCGACGCGGCCCTTCACCTGGTTCGGCCGCCGCGCCCTGGTGCCCTACGAGAACGTCCAGATGCGCCGAGTGGTGGCCGACGGCCCGGCCCTCGGCGGTGAGCGGGTCCTCATCCAGACCATGGAGCGCTTCGGGAGCTTCCGCAGCGGCAGCGGGGCGGACGTCCCCGGTGAACGGGCCCGGGACACGCTCCAGCGCCTGCGGGCCCTCTTCCCCCTGTCGGTGGACGGTGAGCGAGGGACGGACGACTTCCCCGCCGAGGGCGCCGACCTGCGGGTCACCGTGGAGCGGGTCACCGGCGGCGACCTGCAGCTGGAGTTCTTCGAGGACCGCAGCGGGGAGGCCCCGCGCTGGCTCGCGCGCAGGTCCACCGACCGCCTCATCCTCGAGTGCGATCCCACGGTCACCGGTGGCCTGGTCGAGGCGCTCCGAGGTCTGCCGGAGTGACCCGCTGCGGCCCTGCGACGCCCCCCAGGTGATCGCGGAGGCGCAGGGACCCGCGCCTCGGGTTGAAGCCGTCCGCCGGATCTGGGCCCCCCGCATGGTTCGGGGGGGCGGGGAGCGTTAACCTCTCGTTCGAAATGGCCATCGACTTCGAGCAGGAGTACGGCGTCAACGCCGGGTACGTCCAGGAACTCTTCGAAGGCTGGCGGAGCGATCCCGCTGGCGTGGAGGAGAGCTGGCGCAAGATCTTCGAACGCCTCTCCGCGGAGGGGATCGGCGGCGCCGCAGCGCCGCCGGGTGGGTCCGCGGCGCCGAGCGCTGCGTCAGGCGCCGCGTCTGCCGTGGCGGCGGCGGACGGGCCCGACCTCTCCGACGACCCCGAGGTGGAGCTGCTCGTCGGCATCGCCGGCAAGATCGCCACCAACATGGAGGCGAGCCTCGACCTGCCCGTGGCGACCTCGGTGCGGAACATGTCCGCCAAGGTCCTCGGAGAGAACCGCTCGATCGTCAACGAGCACATGCTCGTGCGGGCCATCGGTAAGTCCTCGTACACCCACGTCTTCGCCTTCGCGCTGGCGCGCGCCCTCGGGGAAATGCCCCGGGTGCAGGCCTCCTACGTGGAGTCCGGCGGCAAGCGCTACCGCCGCGTCCCCGAGCACGTGAACCTCGGCATCGCCATCGACGTGCCCGGGCCCAAGGGGCGCATGCTCGTGGTGCCCAGCATCAAGAAGGCCGAGACCCTCGACTTCGCTGGCTTCTACCGCGCCTTCCAGGACCTCGTGGACCGCGGCCGCGTGGGCAAGCTCACCTCGGCGGACTTCGCGGGCACCACCTGCACGCTCACGAACCCCGGCGGCTTCGGCACGGCCATGAGCGTCCCGCGGCTCATGCCCGGCCAGGGGATCATCATCGCCACCGGGTCCATCGGGATCCCGCCCGAGCTGTCCGGCATGTCGAAGGGGGCCCTGGCGGAGAACGCCATCGGGCCTGTGATGACGATGACGAGCACCTACGACCACCGCGTCATCCAGGGCGCGGAGTCGGGGCTCCTGCTCAAGCGCGTGGACGAGCTGCTCCACGGGGCCGACGGCTTCTACGACGACATCTTCATGGCGCTGCGGGTGCCCTGGCAGCCCGCGCGCTCCGGGGAAGACCTGCGCCCCACGGGCGGCGCCGACCACGCGGAGATGCAGACCAAGGTCTGGACCCTGATCCAGGCCTACCGGACGAGGGGCGGCCAGCTCGCTGACCTGGACCCCCTCGGGTACCAGCCCGAGCTGCTCGAGTCCCTGGACCCCGGCTCCTACGGGCTGTCCCTGTGGGACCTGGACCGCACCTTCCTGTGCGGCGGCATGAACGGCAAGTCGTCCATGACCCTGCGGGAGATCCTGCGCACCCTGCGCCGCGCCTACTGCCGCCGCTGGACGAGCGAGCTGGGCCACATCACGGATCGAGACCGCAAGCTGTGGCTGCGGGAGCGAGTGGAGAACGAAGACCACTTCGTGGAGTTCGACACCGAGGAGCGCAACGAGATCCTGCGTCGGCTCAACCGGGCGGAGAACTTCGAGCGCTTCCTCGCGAACACCTACGTGGGCAACAAGCGCTTCTCCCTCGAGGGCGGCGATACCATGATCCCCGCCCTGGCGGAGGTCATCGAGCGCGCCGCCGCCAAGGGCGTCGAGAAGGTCGTCATCGGCATGGCCCACCGCGGCCGGCTGAACGTGCTCGCCAACCTCATGGGCAAGTCCCACGAGCAGATCTTCCGTGAGTTCGAGGGCGGCCTGCTGCCCCTCTCCACGGAGGGCTCGGGCGACGTCAAGTACCACCTCGGCCAGGTGGGCACCTACCTCACCCGTGACGGCAAGGAGGTCGAGGTCTCCCTCTCCGCGAACCCGAGCCACCTGGAGGCGGTGGACCCGGTGGTGTGCGGCATGACCCGCGCCTACCAGGACGCCATGGGCGACACCGACCGCCGCAAGGTGCTGGCGGTGCTGATCCACGGCGACGCGGCCTTTTCGGGCCAGGGCGTCGTGACCGAGACGCTCAACATGAGCGAGCTGCGCGCCTTCAGCAACGGCGGCACGGTCCACCTGATCATCAACAACCAGATCGGCTTCACCGCCGGCCCCCGGGACCTGCGCTCGACGCACTACTGCTCGGACGCGGCCAAGGCCATCGAGGCGCCGGTCATGCACGCCAACGGGGACTTCCCCGAGTCCGTGCTGCGCGCTTGCCGCCTGGCCGTGGACTACCAGCGTGAGTTCGGCGCCGACGCGGTGATCGACATGGTCTGCTACCGGCGCTGGGGCCACAACGAGGGCGACGAGCCCGCGTACACCCAGCCGGCGCTCTACAGCCGCATCGCCGAGCACCCCACGGTGTGCGAGATCTACAGCGACCTCCTGGTGCGCCGCGGCGCCCTCACCCGGGAGGAGGCGGACCTGATCAGCTCCGAGGCCGAGGACGAGCTCCGCACGGCCCTCGCCAAGCACAAGGCCAGCGCCACCGAGGAGCTGCCCTTCGAGGAGATCGTGGACGTGGACCTCGACGACCCGCGTGACTACGTGACCGCGCCGTCCCCCGAGACCGCGGTGCCCGCCGAGGAGCTGGTCCAGTTCATCGACGACCTCAACATGATCCCCGACGGGTTCGTGGTGCACCCGAACCTCCTGCGGCAGCTCCGCCGCCGGGAGCGCATGGTGCGGGGTGAGCTCAACGTGGACTGGGGCTGCGCCGAGGCGCTGGCCTTCGCCACCTTGCTGCGCGAAGGGGTCCCCATCCGCCTCGAGGGCCAGGACTCCGGCCGCGGCACCTTCAGCCACCGCCACGCGGTCATCCGCGACCAGGCCACCGAGGAGGAGCACGTGCCCCTGCGGGCCCTCGCCGTGGCCTCCGGCAGCTTCGAGGCCTGGGACTCCCTGCTCAGCGAGGAGGCGGCGCTCGGCTTCGAGTATGGCTACGGCCTCGCGCGCCCCGAGTCCCTGGTCCTCTGGGAGGCCCAGTTCGGCGACTTCGCCAACGGCGCCCAGATCCCCATCGACCAGTTCCTGGTGTCCGGCGAGGCCAAGTGGCGTCAGCTCTCCGGCGTCGTGATGCTGTTGCCCCACGGGTACGACGGCCAGGGACCCGAGCACTCCTCGGCGCGCCTCGAGCGCTTCCTGCAGGCCTGCAGCGGCGGGAACATCTCGGTGGTCAACTGCTCCACCTCGGCGCAGATCTTCCACCTCATGCGCAAGCACGGCCGGGCCGAGTCCAAGCGCCCGCTGATCGTGATGACGCCCAAGAGCTTCCTGCGCGACAAGCGCGCGGCGAGCCCCATCGCGGACCTGGCCAAGGGCGGCTTCCAGGAGGTCATCGGCGATGACTCCGTGGAGCCCGGCAAGGTGAAGCGGCTCGTGCTCTGCTCCGGCAAGATCGGGCACGAGCTCTTCACGGCCCGCGAGGAGGCCGAGCGCGACGACGTCGCCATCTGCCGGGTGGAGCAGCTCTACCCGTTCCCCAAGGACCAGCTCCTGACCCAGATCGGCCGCTACCCGAACCTCGAGCACGTGATCTGGACCCAGGAGGAGCCCCGCAACATGGGCGCCTGGTCCTTCGTCCTCCAGCGCTTCCACGACCTCGGCCGCCCGCTCCGGTACGCCGGCCGCGCCGAGTCTGCGAGCCCCGCCACCGGCTCCTACAGCCGCCACAGCGCCGAGCAGGCCTTCCTCATCAAGATGGCCTTCGGCGAGCCTGAGCGCGCCGAGAGCTGAGCGGGTCGCGCCAGGAAGGCGTCCGCTGCGGGGCCACTGCGGAGCCGGGGTCACTGCGGAGCCGGGGTCACTGCGGAGCCGGGGTCACTGCGGAGCCGGGGCCACTGCGAGGCCACAGAGGAGCCAGAGGTGGCGACGTCCCTTGGCGCCCGACCTGGCGCGCCTCCATCGCGTCCCGTGGCTGAGGCGGCTCCCCGCGAAGGGAGGTGTCACGGGCGCCGCTCGCGATCGGCTGCCCGTACGGGCGTCCCGAAGCGCGGCGGCCGCCGCCGCCTCAGGGCAGCAGCAGGCGGCTGTAGAACAGGGCGATCAGGGTGAGGCCGTCATGGAGGGTGCCGGCGCGCAGCATGGCCTCGACCTCGTCGGGGGTGAAGGTCTCGACGATCATCCGCTCGGAGGGGTCGAGCTGCTGCTCATGGCGCAGCTCGCAGTCGAGGGCGGCGAAGGGGTGGATCCAGTGGTTGCTGATCCCGTTGCAGGTGTAGAAGCCCGGCAGGGGCACGAGCCGTCCGGCCTCGTACCCGGTCTCCTCGCGTAGCTCTCGGGCCGCGCTCTCCAAAGGCGCCTCGCCCGGGTCGATCCGGCCAGCGGGGATCTCCCAGTGGGTCTTCCCGTGGGTGTGGCGCAGCTGGCCCACCATGACGATGCGGCCATCGGTACGGACGGGGACGATGCTCACCGCATCGCCGACCTCGACCACGTGGTGCTCCTGGAGCTGGCCATCGCCCAGGCGCAGCATGTCCCGGCGCAGGCCGACCCAGGGCGAGTCGTAGATGCGCTCCGTCGAGGCGAGCTCGAAGGGGGCGAACGGAGGCGGCGGCCCGGGGACCCCGCGGTCCTCCGGGGGCGCCTGCCCCTCGGTGGTGTCCTCGCTCAAGGCTGGCCTGCCGGCGCGGGTCAGTCCTTCACGGGCGTCGGCCACAGCTCGCGCCAGTCGCCGATGCCCGCCTGGCGCGGGGCGCCGGCGACCCGGTCGAGGGTGGCGGAGGAGACCCGGACGTCCTCGAGGGCCGTCTCGGAGAGCACCTTGCCGCAGGCCTCGGCGATGGAGTCCGCGTCCAGGTGCTGGTACTTGAAGACCTCGGAGGGCCGCCCGCACTTGGAGAACTTCCGCACCGCCAGGGTCTCCTGGCGCACGCCGACGATCGAGCCGATGTTGTCCAGCAGGCCCGCCTCCCCGTCGCACACGGCGACGATGGGGACCCGGCGGCCGGCGAGGCCGGCGAGGCCCGCGGCGTCGGTCTCGCCCGAGGGGACGAGGTGCAGGTTGCCGTCGATGCCGAGCCCCGCCTTGAGGTGGCGGTAGTCGGACTCGTGGCCGAGGATGCCGAACAGCAGCTCGGGCGAGCTGACGTGGATCACGTTGGCGTAGATGCCGCGCTCGAGCAGGGCCTTGGAGGCCTCCACCGCGCCGTCGGCGAGGGAGCCCATGGCGAAGATGTGCACGACGTTATCGCCCGGCTCGTAGCCCGCGTAGCCGCGGTAGTCGACCAGGTAGTACCCGCCCTCCATCACGTCGGCGCGCACGCCGGCGAGGATCTCATCGGCGGGCATCGTGGCGACGGTGGATTCGTCGGTGGCGCCGTCCCAGCTCGCGCCCTTGGGGGCGAGGAGGCCGGCGTCGTGGCCCTTGTAGCGCGCCTGGGTCTTCATGAGCTCGAGGAGCTCCTTCTGCTTGGCGGCCCGCGTCACGGCGCGGATCAGCACGCCGCGGCGGCCGTCGTTGTCGTCCTCCATGTGGCGCCGGATGGCGTCGGAGAGGATCCAGTCGACCTCGATCGCGAAGAGCGGCTCCCAGGTGATCAGGTTCGGGATCTGGATGTCGCTCTTCCAGGAGTGCTGCGCGCCCTCCGGCGAGAGCGTCACGCCCGAGGGCGTG
>JAQWJQ010000040.1 GCA_029248265.1 Planctomycetota bacterium | reverse complement strand
GTCGAGCAGCAGCGCCGGACGCTCCGAGAGTCCGCCCCCATGATCGAGGACGGGTCCGTGGATGTGGTCCTCTCGAACTGCGTCCTCAACCTCGTGGACCCCGAGGACAAGCCGCGGATGTTCGCCGAGATCCACCGAGTGCTCAAGCGCGGCGGCCGCGCGGCCATCAGCGATATCGTCTCCGATGAGGATGTCCCCGACGACATGCAGCGAGACCCCGAGCTCTGGTCTGGTTGCATCTCTGGCGCCATGCGGGAGGATCGCTTCCTGCAGGCGTTCGCCGATGCTGGCCTCTACGGGATCGAGATCGCGAGCTACCAGTCTGAACCGTGGGCGGTCGTCAACGGGATCGAGTTCCGCTCCATGACCGTCCTGGCCTACAAGGGCAAGGACGGGCCCTGTGACGATCACCGTGAGGCGGTGATCTACAAGGGACCCTGGAAGAAGGTCATCGACGACGATGGGCACACGCTCACCCGCGGGGTCCGCAACGCGGTGTGCCGCAAGACCTTCGAGATCTACACGAGTGAGCCGTACGCGGAGCACTTCATCGCGGTCCCCCCCCTCCTCGAAGTCTCACCTGCTGAGGCGAAGCCTTTCAACTGCAGGACCAACACCGCGCGCCCTGCCGCCGAGACCAAACGAGGTGCCATTCGGCTGGAGGTGGCACCCGGGGTCAGCGCTTGCTGCGAGCCGGCGCCCGGGGGCAGCTCCTCGTGCTGCTGAGCGGAGAAGAGCGTCGCGTCCGCCTGCGGCAGGCCACGCTGCTCCTCATCTTCACCCCGGAGCTCGCTGGGTCCCGCGCGATGGAGGCTCTGGAGCGGTCGCTCCCCTTCGTCGACGTCGTCCAGGTGCGGCCGAAGGCCCTCGGTGACCGGGCGCCCGATGCCCCCGCAGGCGCCACGATCACGCGCGCGCGAGACGCCGCCCACTGGTGCCGTGAGGTCCTCAACCTGCGGGCCGCGATCACCGCATCCTCCGCTCCACTGGTGATGGTGAACGACCGGGTCGACGTGGCCGCGGCACTTGCCAAGGAAGGGCTGGACGGTGTCCACGTCGGCGCGAACGACACTCCACCGTCCGTCGCCCGGGAGCTGCTCGGCCCTGACGCCATGATCGGCCTCTCAACCCACACCCCCGCGGACCTGGCCGCGGCGCTGGACGAACCCGTGGACTTGCTCGGCTTTGGACCGGTGTTCCCCACCGCGACCAAGGGGTATGGGGCAACGCCGGCCCCAGGGACTCAACCGGCCATCGTGGGCCCAGAGCGAGCCTGGCTCGCCTCCGCCTCATCCTCTGTCCCGCTCTTCCCGATCGGCGGCATCGACCTCTCCAATGCGGAGCAACTCGACCGGGTCGGGCGGGCGGCTGTGGGCTCTGCGATCCTCGGGGCTGAGGACCCCGCCCTCGCCGCCAGGTCCCTCCGGACGGTGCTCGAGGCCGGCCACGAGTGAGCGCCCCTCAGCGCAATAAGAGAGTCGCGTCACCGTAGCTGTAGAAGCGGTACTCCGCTTCTACAGCCGCCCGATACATGGCGAGGGTCTCGGCCGTCCCGATGAACGACGAGACGAGCATGACCAGGGTGCTCTTCGGGAGGTGGAAGTTGGTGAAGAGGCCATCGCAGACCGTGGGGCCATGACCCGGGCGTAGGAAGATCCGCGTGTCCCCGCGACCAGCGCGTACGACCGCCGGCACGCCACTGCCATCGTCGGATCGGCAGGACTCCAGCACCCTCGCGCTCGTCGTCCCCACCGCGATCACCCGCCCGCCAGTGGCGCGGGCCTTGCGCACTGCATGCTCGCACTCCGACGAGAGTTCGAAGCGCTCCGAGTGCATCGCGTGGTCTTCGAGGCGGTCTGCCGTCACAGGGAGAAACGTCCCGGCTCCCACGTGCAGGGTGACCTGGGCGATCTCCACGCCGCGCTCCCTGAGCCGCTTGAGCAGGTCTCCGGTGAAGTGAAGCCCTGCGGTCGGGGCCGCGACAGCCCCTGGCCTTGACGCGTAGACCGTTTGGTACCGCTCCGCGTCATCCTCCCGCGCTGAGCGCTGGATGTAGGGCGGCAGGGGCATCGCCCCGCACAGCGCGAGCCACTCCTCCACGGCCCGCTCCTCACCGTTCGCACCCTCAAGGGTCACCGCCCAGGTGCCGTCCACCGACGAGCGCTCCAGCATGCGGGCCACGACCCCCGCCCGACACTCGACCCGCTCGCCGGGCTTGAGCTTCTTCGCCGGGCGAACCATCGCGCGCCACCCGCGCTCATCGGCGAAGTCTTCGTCCGGCTGAAGGAACAGCAGCTCGACCTGACCTCCAGTGGCACGGCGCCCAAGGACCCGCGCCGGGAGGACCCGCGTGTCGTTGACCACGAGGAGGTCCCCGGCCCGCAGGAAGTCAGGCAAGTCACAGACCTTGGCGTGTTGCAGGAGCTCACCGGCCGACGGGTCACGCACGAAGAGCCGCGCGGCGTCGCGCGGGTTCGCCGGCTCCTGGGCGATGCGCTCCTGCGGGAGCTCGAAGTCAAAGTCTGTGGTGCGCAACTTGAACGGTCACTGCACGCCAGCAGCCCCGTGGCTGCAGATCCTAGCGACCCGGCGCGCCCCGGGGGACGCCAGCTCGCGAGGAGGCTCGCGCGGCGACGAGAAGGCTGGCGCTCATGACGCCGTCTCGAGGAGCAACCGCTCCACATCTTGGATCCCCGTGATCCCGAGCTCTCGGAGGCGCGCGGCGAGCGTGTTGGGATCCCAGCCGCAATACGCCGCCGCCCGGGTCTTGTTGATACGCCCCGTTGAGGTGCGCGTGGTCCAGAGCGCCGAGGCGAGGTCACGGACCTCCGGGTGCCGCGAGGGCAGGCGTGTCACCACGTCGAGCCCCACGTCATCAAAGGCCTGACGAAGATGACCCTCCCGGACAGCCGCGCCTGCGGCCCGCAGCAGCGCCTGACGAACCACCGCCTCCAGCTCGACGGCGTTCCCCCTCCACGGCTGACGCCAGAGGATGGACTCCACCTCGTCCGAGGCGCCAGACCAGAGCATCGGGTCCCCTGGACGCGCACTGCGCTCCCAGCGCTGGGCGAGGGCCCTGGCCATCGCCGGGACCCGGTGCCGGACGTGCCTGAGGCTGCGCGTGGCGACCTCGATGCGATCAAGGTTCCGGTAGAGGTCGGGGTGGCGCTGCGGAGTCAGTAGCGGCTTGGCGCAAGCTCCCGCCGCCTCGCCCCGGCCGACCCCATCACCGGGGTTCGTCGTCGCGAACGCCCCGGTCGCCACCATCCGGGGTCGACGGTGAATCGACTCCTCGAGGATCTGCGTGAGGCACACCTGCCCCTTCACATCCAGCCGCTCCACATCTGCGAGGACGACGGTCTCGACCGCGGCCCTTGAGAACACCTCCCTCAACTCCTCCACGGGGAGCCCAAAGCTCGAGACCTGAACGAGGTCGGCCCGCTGGCCGCGCGCGCGGCGCGCATGGTGAACGGCACGCGCCAGGGTTCGCCGGCCGCTGCCCGCCTCACCACGAATGATCAGATCTGAACGATTGCTCGAGAGGGCCTGGAGCCGGACCAGGAACGCCTGCTCGTCGCTCGCAAGGCTATCCAAGACCAGGCCGCCCCCGTGGCTCATTCGATCCCGCAGGTCGAGTGCAGCACACTGGAGCGTCCCCGCCTTGCGTTCGAGCATCTCGGCCCACCGCGTGGCATCTCTCTCTCGGCTGTCGCCGCGCCGTGCCGACTCGATGACGAGGACCGCCTCGACACCCGAGAGCCCCGGGACGGCGATCGCGACGCCGGCCGCCGCCCCCGGGTGCAGCATCGCTGCGCCGCCCTGCCCCGGGTCCCCCTCATATCGCACGAAGCCGCCCGCGCCGAGGACGCGCCGGATCGCCCAGACACCGCGACTCGTCGGCTCCTTCAGCCGCCGCCCGCCCGCCCCACCACTCGCGACGGGAACGAGGTCTCCGCCGAGCCCGAACCTCTGAAAGGCGACCCAACGGCGCTCGGCCGTCTTCAGTGAGAGGTCCTCCACCAGGTCGACCCAGAGTCGCCTGAGATCATCGCGCGCCGCCCGCTCTTCCACGTCGAGGGGAGAGGACCGCTCGACGCTCAGATGAACGGAGGCGCCGACCCGGTGCCGCAGCAGGGGGTGCCCGACGGCCCGCTCTGCAATGGACCGGAGGACGCCAGCGCCGGGGAGCAGCCTGGTGGCAAACTCCATCCACAGGAGCCCGACGACCTCATCTCCCTGCTCGATCGGCAGGGCGATCACTCCCAGGGGAAGGCCGCGGTCCGGGTCCAGGCAGGATCGTCTCAAGCGGCCGTCAGCAACTCCTCCTGGAGCGCCAGCGGTGACGATCACGGGGCAGGCTCCCCGTAGCGCCTCCTGCTGGAGTAGGCCGTGCTCGCCGTCCCCGCGACGTCCGCGCCTCACCCAATCGTCCAGGGACCCCTCGAGCGCCGGGGAGACCTCTGCCGTGCCCCGGCGTAGCCTCCCCTCATCATCCAGTACGAGGAAGACCAGCGCCTGGGCTCCAAGCTCCGCCCGTGTGGGGAGTGACGCTCGGGGTGGCGCGTGCCCGCTCGCCTCGACCTGCACCGCGGCGTCCGGCGCGACGCCCCCCTGGGGAGCCGTGCGAGACATGACCTCGGACCAACCGTGCGGCACGTCATGGCTCGATCGCAAGAAGGCGTCTCGCAGCGATGGGAGGGTCCCCTCCCCTTGGAGCCACCGCACCGCGAGCGCCAACGCGCCGAGGCCGTCACGCACGTCCGCCGGGAACTTCGGTGAGGGGCCACCGCGCGCCACGGCTGCGCTGGCCTCATCCAGTTGGCCCTGATCGAGGTGAATCGAGACCAGCTCGGCCAAGACCACGGCGCGGAAGTCGCGGCTCACGCGATCGCTGGCGCCGGCGCGGGCAGCCAGGACCTCCCCGAGGAGCTCCTGGGCTCGTCCGAAGGCCCCGTCATAACGCAGGCAGCGCGCCTCCCAGAGGTCCGCGCGGTCCGCCAAGAGCGGGTCGACGTCCGGGCGCTGGACCCAGAGCTTGAGCACCTGCAGGAGCCCGCGGAGCGCTACCTCGGGCGGCGTCCCGGGCGGCGACAGCTCGAACTCGAGGTCCGCAGCGCGCCGCCCCACGAGCTTCAGTAGCGACCGGAGCGACTCGGTGTACGTCACGCGCGGCTTCGGCAACACGGCAAATGAGGAGGGCCGACGGCACGCGGCGGCGTGGTGAATCAGCAGGTCCTCCAGGGCGAGCAGCGCCTCGATAAGGTCGTGCTCCCGAAGAGCAGCGAAGGCCAGGCCAAGCTCGACCCCGGCGGACGGAGACCGCGCGTCCGCGGTCTCGAGTGCGGCAAGTCTGAGGGCCGTCGCCAGCTTCCGCACGACCGCCTGGCCTCCCTTGGTGGCCTCCGGCATGAGCAGCTCGACGGGGTCGTCGAGGCTCCGGCGCGCGGGCTCTCCGCTCATGCGGCACCGCTCCCCGCGGCGGCCCGCAACATCGCGGCGAGCACCCGACGAGACCGTCGCGCGAGCTCGACCGAGCTTGTCTCATGGCGATCGGCGGCCTCCTCAAGAGGCTCCGTCGCGATCATCAGGGACCAGAAGGCCACCCGTTCGTCTCGGCTCCGACGATTGAACGCGGCGCACGAGCGGATCAACGCCTCGGGCTCGAGGCCAGCCCCGGGCGCGAGGGCTTCCAAGAAGGACCCGGCCCCCACCACCCGCTCGGTCCCGGACCCGACGACCTCCTCGATCGAACGGTTCATCTCCCCCACGAGCCAGTCCTCATCAGCGGGCGGACCGTGGAGGGCCGCGCTGTGGGCGATCCTCGCCATGGCCCGCAGGACGACGCGGTCGACGTCGACGATGCGAGCGGCTGCGGTGACCCGCTCGGCCGCCAGCAACCTCAGCCTGAGCGGATCACCAGGAATGATCTGACGCAGCACCTCCTCCGCCTGCCCCGCGCGGAGGTATCGGCGCCAGGCCGGCACGGGCCGCCAGCCAGCCTGGCCGGGCCGGCGGGGGGCGCTCCGGGGAGATCGATCGGTCATGACAAGCCTTGAGAGAGCGGAGGAAGCGCCTGAACACCGCATTCACGCTATGGGAGATGCCCGATTCCCGCTGCGATGGTCCACTCGGTGCGCCGCCCGCCCCCCCCCAAGGGGCGCGAACGCGGCTCTCCCCGACTCCCCTCACGGAGGCCCGGGGGATCCTCTGGGGGTTGTGGAAAAGACCTTCCGCTCCCCGGCGCGACCCGGGAGCAAAGAACGACTATCCTCCCCGCTCGCAACCGCACGCTCGCGGGCCCACTCCAGGACCTGCGAGGTCGATTTGACCCCTCCACTTCTGGCATGTCCGAATCCGCACCCTCCGTCCCGAGGATCCTCGAAGGCAAGACCGGCGTCATCCTTGGCGTCGCCAACAAGCGCTCGCTCGCCTGGGGCTGCGCGCGCTCGCTCGCCGATGCGGGCATGAAGCTCGCCTTCACTTACGCCAACGAACGCCTCAAGGGAGCGGTCGACAAGCTGGCCGAGGAGTGCCCCGGCTCCATCACGCTGCCCTGCGACGTCACCCAACCCGAGGAGGTCGCCTCCGCGTTCGAGACTATCGGGACAGAATTTGGCGGCCTCGACGCCATGGTTCACGCCATCGCGTTCGCCCGCCGCGAGGAGCTTCAGGGGAGCTTCTTCGACACCTCAAAGGAGGGCTACATGCTGGCCCACGAGGTGTCGGCCTATTCCCTCACGGCCGTCACCCGCGCGGCCCTGCCGTTGATGGAAGGACGTGAAGGGTCGATCGTGACGCTGAGCTACCTGGGCGCTGACCGTGTGGTCCCGAACTACAACGTCATGGGCATCGCGAAGGCCGCGCTCGAGGCATCTGTCCGCTACCTCGCAGCGGATGTCGGACCGCGTGGAATTCGCGTCAACGCGGTGAGCGCGGGCCCCATCCGCACCCTCTCCGCCTCCGGTGTGAAGGACTTCGGGACGATGCTCGACCGCATCGCAGAGAAAGCCCCGCTCCGTCGGAACGTGACCTCGGAGGAAGTGGGCGACACCTGCCTCTTCCTCGTCGGCCCTCACTCGAGGGGCATCACTGGCACCACGATCTTCGTGGACGCCGGCTACCACGTGATGGGGCTCTGACGTAAGAGCACCCGAGCAACCCACCAAGACACCGCCCAACCGCCTCCCCCCGCAGAGTCCTCGCGCCCTCACCTCGACCGATGCTGATCCTCGCCGCCTCCCTCCTCACCACGCCCCTGCTCGCTCCCGAGCTGCCCGCGCCCGCGACGACCGTTGCAGCGACCACTGCTGCTGCGGCCACCAGCCCCGAGGATCCGCCGATCCCGGACTGTGGCGCGATGACCATGCTGCCCTCCGGGCTTCGCTATTGCGTCATCAAGGAGGGCGACGGCTCCGCCAGCCCCTCCATGGGCGACCTCGTCCGCGTGAACTACACGGGCTGGAACCTCGACGGGACGGTCTTCGACGGCTCCCGCACGCCCCGCCGGCCGGGCCTCGACCCGCAGCCCGCGGAGTTCCCCATCGGCGGCCTGATCGACGGCTGGAACGAGGCGCTGCAGCTCATGTCTCCAGGCGCTCAGTGGAAGCTCTACGTGCCCGCGGCGATGGCCTACGGCCCCAAGGGTTCCCCCCCGAAGATCGCCCCGAACGCGGACCTCATCTTCGAGGTCGAGCTCCTCGCGGTCATCGATCGCGCCTTGCCCTACACCCCCTTCAACCCTGAGGCCGAGGGCGTCATCGAGAAGCCCTCTGGCGTCAAGCTGCAGGTGCTCAGCGGGGGGA
>JAQWJQ010000161.1 GCA_029248265.1 Planctomycetota bacterium | reverse complement strand
CCCCACCCGCCCCTCACGATGGCTCTCGATCCCAAGAGCGCTGCTCGCGACCTCATCCGACGCCCCGGCGTTCGTATCGGCGTCGCGATCTCACGATTCCACGAGGACCTCACCGGCGCCATGCTGCGCTCGGCCCAGGCTGAGCTACGCGCGGCGGGCATGGAGGAGGACGGCCTCCGGGTGGTCTGGGTCCCTGGCGCCTTCGAGCTCCCGCTCGTGGCGAGGCGCCTCGCACGGCGGAACGACGTCGACGCCGTCATCTGCTTCGGCCTGGTGCTGACCGGGGAGACGACCCACGACCACTGGGTCGCAATGGGAGCCACCCAGGGCATCACCGCCGCCTCCCTCGAGACGGACAAGCCGATTCACTTCGGTGTCCTCACGTGCCAGAACATTGACCAGGCCAGGGCGCGCGCCCTCCCCACCGACGAGGGCGGGGTCGAGGACAAGGGGCGTGAGGTCGCGCGCGCCGCGCTCCTGACGCTCGCCGCCCTGGACGAGGCAAGCGCGGAGAGCGGCGACCGCCGCCACGCAGGGTTCTGATCCTCACCAGCACAGCACATTGAAGAAACGCACCCGTTCCAGAGAGCTCGCGCTCCAGTTCCTCTATCAGGTCGACCTCCTCGGGCACGACAAGCTCGGTGACCTGACGGCCTTCCTGCAGGAGCAGGCCGAGGGCGGCGACGCTGAGACGACCCGCTACGCCCGCCTGCTCGTGGAGGGCACCATCGACGCGACGCCTGAACTGGACGCGGAGATCCAATTCGTCGCCCAGAACTGGCAGGTCGATCGCATGGCGGTCATTGACCGCAACGTGCTCCGCATGGCGGCGTTCGAAATCCTCCACTGCGACGAGATCCCGCCGAAGGTCGCGATCAACGAGGGCATCGAGCTCGGAAAGCGCTTCTCGACCCAGAACTCCGGGGCCTTCATCAACGGCATCCTCGACAAGATCAAGAACCGCGCGAGCGAAGGGGGGCGATGAGATGGGCCTGCTCGATCGGTTCAAGAAGCGCCTCTCCAAGACCCGCGACGCGATCTCGGACGGGATCTCCGGCCTCTTCCGCGGCGGCCGCGAGATCGACCAGCAGCTGCTGGATGAGCTGGAGGAGCTCCTCTACACGAGTGACCTCGGCTCCATCGCGTCCGACCTCACCGCCGAGCTCGCGAGGCTGCACAAGCGCGGCGAGTTGAGGGGAGAGGAGGACGTTCGGACCGCCATGCGCAGCAAGCTCCTCGAGATTCTCGGGGACTGCGCCCGACCGGAGCCGGACTTCACGCAGCAGCCCACCGTGATCCTCATCGTCGGCGTGAATGGCTCGGGGAAGACCACCTCCATCGCGAAGCTGGCCCACCGCTTTCAGGGCCAGGGTAAGTCCGTCATCCTCGGCGCCGGTGACACCTTCCGTGCCGCGGCCGCCGATCAGCTGGAGATCTGGGCCGAGCGCAACGGCGCGGCCATCGTCCGCCAGCACAGCGACAACGCCGACCCCGCTGCCGTGGCCTTCGACACCTGCGCCGCGGCCGAAGCGCGGGGAGTGGACGTGGCGATCATCGACACGGCCGGGCGACTTCATACCCAGTCCAATCTGATGCAGGAGTTGGAGAAGGTCCGGCGCGTGATCGGCAAGAAGATCGACGGCGCCCCCCATGAGACCTGGCTCGTGATCGACGGGACCAACGGGCAGAACGCGATCCGGCAAGCGAAGGAGTTCACCCGCTCGGTCGACGTCACCGGGCTGATTGTCGCCAAGCTCGACGGGACAGCCCGCGGCGGCGCGATCTTTGGCATCCACCGCGAGCTCGGCCTGCCCGTCCGCTACATCGGCACCGGCGAGACGATGGAGTTGCTGGAGCGCTTCGACCCCGAGGCCTTCGTGGACGCCATCGTCACCCGCACGGTCGGATCAGCCTGAGGGCCAACCGCGGAGTTCCGTCCGCCAGCGGGCCCCGGGATCCCGAGGTGGAGCGCGCTCCCCAGGGGCCCCGAGGGATGCCCAAGCAGGGGAGGCGACCGGGGAGGTCGACGTCAGGCTCGAGCGCGGCCCCGCGGAGTCCCGAAGAGGTCCCGCTGGGTGGCGACCAACACGGCGAAGCCCATGGCACCGATTGCCGTGAAGACGAGCCAGAGCGTCCGGCTGATCGCGCGCGCTGCGATGAAGTTGATCGACGGCGTCCCGCTCAGGACGGGCTCGGCCGCGCCGCCCTCTTGCCCCACAGCGAGGACCTCGAACTGAACGACGAGCGGGTGCTCCCAGGAGAGCCAGAGGGAGCCGAAGCTCACGAGCCCATCGGGCCCTGCGGTCGCCACCACGCGCTCGCCGCCCGTGAGCGCGGAGAGGAGCCGCACATCGTCGTCCGAGCGGTACTCCGCACGGGCCGCGAGCTTCGCCCCGGGCGCCGCGCGCACCGAGAGGCTGGGCTGACGCTGATCGCCGGGCCAGGCCGACTCCACCCGCGCGCCGCCCAGGTGCAGGTCCCAGGTGGCTTCCTCCCCCACGGTCAGCTCAAAGGGCTCGCCGGCGAGCTCACGAAAGGCCTCACGCTCGAGCCGTGCGTTCGACGCGTTGAGCAAGAAAACGAACGTGAGCAGCGAGAGGCCCACGGTGAGGAGCGCGAGGAAGCGGAAGGCGACCATGGCGGGAGTTTGGGCTGGCAGCGGGCGAGCGCCCAACAGGATCCGCCGATTCCGAGCCCCCACGGGAAGAACGCGAGGGCGCCTGGGTCCCACACGTCGCGTGCGGCCAAGACGGACGCTTGATCTGCCCCCCCTCCGGAGGGAAGCTCTCTGTGGCCGACCGCGGCCCACCTCTCCCTATGGATCCCCAAGACTCAGCAGCCGCTGTCACCGGTGCAGACGACGCGTCCCGTCTGGACCGCCTGCAAGCGTGGCTGGCGCTGCTCCCCCTCTGCGTCCTCTGCTTCCCCGGCGAGCTCCTGTCGTCGGGGGCCGGCGCCCTGAGCCCCTTCGAGGGGGCCCCGGACACCACCTCCATCGGGGTGGGGATCACCGCGCTCTCCGCCATCCCCGCGGCCTTGCTCGCGATCCTCCGCGGGCGCGGCAGCCGCTTGCTCGGGCTGCCCCTCTTCTACGTTGTCCTCGCCTTCGCGGCGTACCACCTCCCACGCACCAACGACGTGTTCGGCGCATGGCGGTCCGTGACCGCTCTCGCGGCCGCCGCGGGCTGGGCCATTGCGGGCAGCGCCATGGGGCCAAGCGGGCGCGCGGCGCTCGTGAAGGGGCTCCCCCTGATCTCCCTTCTGCTCCTCGTGGCCGCCTTCACGACGGACGGCAGCGCGGCGCTCGGCAACTCCGGGGACTTCTCCGAGGCCGCCCTCCCCGGCGCCGTCATCGGCGCCGGCCTCTTCCTGCGCGGGAAGGGCCCCCTCGCGTTCATGGGCCTCTTCGCCCTGGGGCTGTTCGCCTTCAAGGTCGGGACGATCCCGGTCTACGCGGGGCTCCTGGGCCTCGGCGCCGCCGCCATCACCGCCGCGGCTGCGATGCAGTTTGCACCGGCAGGCAGAGACCAACGACCGAGTTGCGCCCGACGGCTTCGACTGCTCCTCGTCGCACTCCTCATCGGCCTCGCCCCAACGGGACTGCGCCTCGCGACGGACGGGCCTGACGACCACGCCCCCACCGAGGCCGCCTCCGCGGACGACCGCGCCGGGCAGAGCACCACTGGCGGCTTCGACTTCCGGCTCAGAACCTGGGCCCAGCTCCCGACCTTCCTGGGGGTCCACGCGCCGCTCGGCGCCGGCCCCGGACAATTCCAGGCCTCGTTCCCGCCCTTCCGAGACCCCGCCGAGATCGAGGCCTCCTCCTTCGACCGCCGGGAGCCGACCCCCATCGAGGTGGAGCACGCCCACAACGACCCACTCACCGCCCTCGTGGAGCTCGGGTTCGTCGGCGGCGGGGCCTTTGTCCTGCTGCTCATCCTCGCGCTGGTTCGAGCCGTGAGGCTGATCGCTGTCGGGGACGATGATCAACGAGACCTGGCCCTCGCCGCGGTCGCTGTGCTCGCAAACTGCACGGTGAACTCGCCCCTGCTCTATGGGCCGGTGGCCCCCCTGATCGGCTTCGTCCTCCTCGGCACGGTCCTCGGGCGCGACGGTCACGCCGCCCCTGAGGACGCCGGGTCCCGGCGGCCGAAGCTCATCAGCCAGCGTGGGTACGAGCGCCTCGCCCCCGGCCTGGCGCTCGCCACCCTCCTGCTACTGTCTCCTCGAGCCATCTCTCTCGTGCGATACGCCCGGGCGATGGCGGGGGTCCCTGACGCGCGGATCGTGCTTGAAGACGGCCGAGAGAAGCTCGACGCCCAGCAGCTGAGCGCCATCCTCGACGAGGCCGAGGGGCACGCGCCCGAGAGCCCCATCGTCCTCGAGATGCGCCGCGCACAGCTGGCCTCCGTGGGCGCCCCTGCCCTGGAGCAGCGTGCCGCGCTGGACCGGTGGCTGCGCCGCCGACCACACAGCTTCGCCGCGCTCATGAACCGGGGGGTCCTCGAGGCGCGCGAGGGCAACCACGAGGTCGCCGAGGCGGCGTTCTACCGCGCGCTCCTCCTGGACCCTGGCTCCCCGGCGCTGATCCAGAACCTCGTGCGCCTTGGCTGTGACCGACGCCTGCCCTCCGACGTGGCCGAGGCGCTCCAGATGCTGTCCGAGCAGGGGCGGCTCGACCCCGCCTTCGCCCGACGCCTCGCCCTCCAGAAGACCCTCGAGGGACGCCTGGGGGTCGCGGCGCCACTGATGGCCAGCTGGCGCGCGGCAGAGGGGCTCGAAGCGATCGACCTCGAAGACGCCAACGCCACGTACCGCGCTCAGAAGGACGCTGCGGCCCGCGGCGACACGCTCGAGCGGGATGCCTTCACCGTGGCGACCAAGGTCCGCTTCGGGCTCCAGGACCTGAGCGGCGGAAACCCACAGCAAGCGGCGACCCAGTTCCGCCTCGCCTACCAGAAGGCCCGAGACGCTGGCGTGGACACGACCACCCTGCGGCTCCTGATGGCCGGTTCGTTCGCGGCCGCAGGCGACCTCCCGGTCGCGACGGGATGGATGGAGACGGGGCCGTTCCCGGACGTCGAGTACGTCTTCCTGCCAGACGAGGCCAGCCAGGCCCTCCGCGACGCGGGGCTGGTCCAGCGCGAGGGACCCAGGATCGATCAGCTCCCGGCGACCCCGGCCGACCGCTGAGGGCCTCCGGCCGCCCGCCCATCAGGCCTCCTGCGGGCCAGCAGCCCCGCGCGCGGCGAGAGCCCTGGAGGACCGCAACCGCCAAAAAGGGGCAATAGCGGTACCGAGATGCGTCTCCAGCGCCCGAAGATCACTTACGGGATACGCACAGGCCATTCTCCACCTCGGTGAGGCGTCTGATCCGCGCTCACCGCATGGAGCCTTGGACGTAGGAACACGCGCCGCGCGATCACCTCACCCCAACGAACACCCACGATGACCACCGCCCCCAACGCCCAAGCCAACCCAAAGGCCTCCCGCAAGATCCTCGTCGTGGAGGATGAGGAGACGCTCGCCCTCGGAATCCGAGACGCCATCGAGCATGCCGGGCACACCGTCTCCGTGGCCCACGACGGGGACGCCGCGCTCGAGATTGCGCAGGGGGGCGACTTCGACCTCATCGTCCTCGACCTGATGCTCCCGGGCCAGAGCGGTCTAGACGTGCTCCGGAAGCTGCGTGAGAACCAGCACACGGTGCGGGTCCTCGTGCTCACGGCCCTCGCCGATGAGGAGGATCTGATCCGGGGCTTCGAGGCGGGCGCGGACGACTACATGAAGAAGCCGTTCTCCCCGCGCGAGCTGGTGGCCCGCATCGAGGCCCAGTTCCGACGGGACAAGCTCGAGTCGGCCCCCCCCGCCATGCTGGACCTCCCGGGGGACATCAAGGTCGACCTCGCGCGCCTCGAGGTGCATCGGGACGGCCAGACCATCCCGCTGACTCCGCGCGAGGGAGACATCCTCAGCTACCTGATCGAACACCACGACCGCGTGGTGACCCGCGAGGATCTTCTCCTGGACGTTTGGCACTACCAGAGCGCGAACGTCGAGACCCGTACGGTCGACATCCACATCGTCGGTCTACGCCGCAAGGTCGAGCCGGAGCCCAGCAAGCCGACGCTCATTCAGACGGTCCGCGGTAAGGGCTACCGCTGGTACTCCTGAGGGTCCCCATGAGGCTCGCGCTCCGCCCCCCTCGACTGCGGGGCCCCTCGGGCCGGACCGCCCTCTTCCTCTACGTCGTTCTCGTCGTGCTTCCCGCCGTGGTCTTCGGCGGGCTCCTGTGGCGGCAGCTGCAACGCGAGCAAGAGCGCGTCCTGCTCGAGCTCCCGCAGGAGTGCGAGGACGCCGCTCGCCGCCTCGCCGAGCAGTGCTTCCGCCGGGTGAACATCGAGCTCCAGCGGGAGTTCCTGCGCCCGTTCGAGGCGTACCGGTCCGAGGCCTACGTCGATGACCTCGGCCCCATCCGGACCGAGGCCTCGCCCCTGTCCTCCGAACCCCGCCAAGACTCCGTTCTCGGCTGGTTCTCGTTCGTCGCGCCCGACCCAGCCCAGGACCGCTTCGGAGAGCCGGTCGCCCTGGAGGTGCTGCGCGGCGCGGGCGACCCGGCGACCCTCGACCCGACGGCCAGCCTGATCGAGGAGATCGTCCGCGCGGAGTTCCTCGAGGGGCCCGAACCGGCCGAGTCCCTCGCCACCGCCGAGCTCGAGAGCGTCGGGTTCGAGGGGTGGGGACAGACTCGCTCCCGCCGGCTCCGCGCGGTCTTGCTGAACGTCGCGGAGGCCGGTGTCGAGGAGTGCCGCTCCGCCCTTGACGCGAACCAGCAGCTCTACGAGGGCGAGCAGCACGACGTCCACGTGAGCTACTTCTCCTTCCGCACGGCACGCCTCGAGCCGTCCGGTCGGCCGCTGCTCATCGCCTACAGGAGGGTCGTCCTCCCGAAGCTCACGATCCCGCTCGTCGAGACCTGCTTCGAGCCCATCACCCGGGACCTGATGCACATCCAAGGGGTCGCCTTTGACCCCGATTGGCTCTTCTCGCAGCTCCCCAAGGAGGAGGCGGCCCAGGTCCTCGGCCCCTCGCTGCGGTTCATCCAACCCGGCACCCGCCTCGCCAAGAACCCGGACCCCGACGTCTACTTCGCGTTGGACAACCTCCTGCCGTTCTTCAACATGGAGCAGGACGTCGCGCCGGACATCATGTCCAAGGGGACGATGTTTGTATCGAGCGACGTCGGCGAGCGCCGCCGCGGGTTCCGGGTGCAAAACTCCTGGTTCGGCGCTGTCGCCCTCGTGCTCATGATCTCGATGTCGATCGGCATCCAGCTCCTCCTGAGCAGCATCCGCAGGAGCCGCGAGGAGACGGAGCGCACCCGCAACTTCGTCGCCTCGGTCACCCACGAGCTGCGGACCCCCATCGCAGCCGTGAAGCTCTACGGAGAGATGCTCAAGGACGGCTGGTTCCAGGACGACGCCCGAAGGGTGGACTACCTCACCCGGATCGTCGCCGAGTCCGACCGCCTGGACCAGCTGGTGGACCGCGTGCTCCTCCGGAGGCGCCTCTCCGACCAGCACCATGAGCCCTCGGCAGGCTCCCTCAACACCGAGGTCTCATCGGTACGGCCCGGGCTTGAGCTGGTCGGTGGAACGAAGGCGGAGGACCTCCGGTTCGAGCTCGAGGAGGGGCTCCCGCTCGTCCAGCTCCTGCCTGAGGGCATCCACGTGATCCTCACCAACCTCGTGGAGAACGCTCGCAAGTATGCTTCCCCGCCCGCCGCTTCGGCCGACCTGGCCGAACCCGCGATCCTCGTGCGGACCCGCCTCGACCAGCGGTCCAGGGCCGTGCTCGAGGTCCTCGACCGGGGGCCTGGGATCGCGGAGGAGGACCGTGGGCGGATCTTCGAGGCCTTCCGGCGGCTCGGCGATGAGGCCACCCGCAAGACCAAGGGGACGGGGCTTGGCCTCCACCTCGTGGCGCTCCAAGCCAAGGCCATGGGCGCCAAGGTCTCCGTCCATCCCCGCGACGGCGGCGGCTCGATCTTCCGTGTGACGCTCGGGCGAGCCTGATCCGGCACGGCCCCGACCCGCGGGGGCGCGCCCCCGGCGGCCGCTCCGGCGGACGCGACCTCACGGACCTACGAGAGGAGGGGCGCCAGTTGGCGCCCCTCCTCCTCACAGGCTAGCTCCGGCGTGGACTCACGCCGTCGCGCCCTCGCTGGGTCAGCTTGCGCTCGCGTCCTTTTCGGCCTCGCGGCGCTCACGCTCGGGGAAGCGGACCTTGACGGTGCCCTTCATCCACTCGCCGTCACCGAGGAAGACCTTCGCGCCGAAGGCCCTGCGGTCCTCGAAGCGGGCGGCCTGGCGGGCCGTGAGCAGGCCCTGCGCTCCGATCTCTTCGACCGCCTGGTCCTTCTTACCTTCCATGCGAACGAGGTAGACCTCGTCGCCGGCGGGGCTCGCCACGGCGGGCGCGACCTGGCCGGCCTCGAGCGCGTGCATGTCGACGTTCCCGCGCAGGAACCGCTCGACGGGCGAGGCGGTGCTGAAGTCGTCGTTGGGCACCGCGTTCTGGGTGAGCCAGTCACGCTCGATGATGCTGTAGCCCGCCTCGGAGGTGAGCTTCTGCATCTCCTCGAGCCCGATCTCAGGCCGCCAGTCAGCGGCCTCAACGTCCTCGGGCTTCGCGGCCAGCACCAGACGCACGCCGTCCAGCGTCTCCACCGCGATCTCCTTGGAGCGGTCCTCGGCCCGCATCTCGAGGACCTCTTCTCGGATGTCAGCGAAGGGAGGCTCTTCCCGATCCCGCTTCACTCGTGAGCGCGCAACGGTGAGGGCATTCTCGCTGACCATGACGCTGGGGAGGAGCGACCCCTCCTCGGCGAAGATCAGCTGGCCGGCGATCATCGGTGTCCCCCAGGCCTCCTGGGTGGCGATCGCCTCGCGCTCGAACCCGCCGTCGGGACCAGCCACGAAGGTCAGCCCGAACTTGCCCGCCTCGGCGGCGAAGTCCAGCTCCTCGCCGGCGGTCGCGCGGTCCTGAAGGTCCGTGAGGAGCGCACGCATGGCCGCGTGGATCGGCGCCTCGTAGTCCACCTGCTCACGGACCTCCTCGAGGTCGTAGAACAGCTTGGGCACCTCAGGGACGACGGCCTCGCCGTCCTCGCCGATCGTCGCCTTCTTCTGCTCGTCCGCGGGCACCCGGAAGCGGGTGCTTCGGTTCTGCACGTGATAGCTACGGGCCTGCTCTTCGAGGTCTGTCCCCTCCGGCGCGGGGTAGGCCGCGAGCAGCGCGGCCGCGTCGAACTCAGCGCCCTCACCGAGCGGTACGTAGGCGACGTCAGGGGTGACCGTCGGCTGGGTGAAGAGCGTCTGCTGCCGGAAGATGGGCTGCTCGTGATACCAGGCGGCGAGCGCCTCGTCATCAAGGACCTCGCTGCGTGCTTGGTCGAGGAACGGCTCCGTCTTGGTCGTGACGACCTGGAACTTGAAGAGGGGGTTCGCCTCCTTCCACTCGGCCTCGATGGCCGCCGGGTCCGGGACAACGACAGCGGTCATCATCAGGCCCTGGAGCTTCTGGATGCGTTCGCAGCGGCGGATCAAGCCCTCGAGCTGCTCGACGGTCATCCGCGCGCGGGTGGCATATCCCCGGAGCCCGGCGTCGGTGCCGAAGACACCGGCCAAGAGCGCCCTGTGCTCCTCCTGACTGATGGCGATCCCAGCGTCGAGGGCCATGTCCTCAAGGACCAGGAAGGACGCCACGTCCTCTTCGCTCGCGCCCCGCTCTCCGCGGGTCGTCTCGGGGTCCCCGAACTCCAGGCTGAACGGCCGGAAGATGAAGTTGCTTGCGATGCTCAGGTCTCGGCTGGTCGCGAAGAATTCCGACTCCAGGACCTGCTCCGGCTCGCCCGTGACCGGGTCGGTCCAGGTCAGGTAGACCGGGTCTTGCTCTCCCCCCCCGCCAGTGAGGGACGCCTGAAAGGTGTCCGCGACGACGAAGATGATGAGCAGGAACAGAACGAGACCGATCGTCGCGATGTAGCGGAGGCGGCTCTTGCCCTCCGGGACAACGATGAGGTCGTCGTCGTGCTGATGCGAGGTCGCGGCGCCGGGATTCTGAGGCTGTTGGGACATGGGATCGAGTCGGTAGACGGTCCGTGAGACCGCTAGGGGCGCGAGGGCGGAGAGTCCGCTCTGCGCGCGTTCGGGCGCACCGGAAGGGCGGCGCAAGAGTGTACGGGGCGCCGATAGAGCGAGGCAACCGCCGCCCCCGACCCCCGTCCGCGGAAGACCATCCGACAAGGTGCAGGGACCGGGCGGCGAGGGGTCGGAGCACCGCCCGGTCGAAGCCGAGGCGTGGCCCCGTCACGCCAGGTCGGGCCCAAGGGCGGATCAGAGCCTCCCTGGGCGGCGCAGGGGCCGGGTCCTGGGACAGCCCACCTCCCGGGGCGGCTCCGCCACAACTCCTCCAGCCGCAGCGCTTGGTCCGCCCGCCCGCGGGCCGCTCCCCCACACGCCGGGCCCACTTCGGGCCAGATCAGCCCCGGGCCAGCTCAATTCCGGGCCAGCTCAATCCCGGGCCAGCTCAGCGTCCCTGGGCAGCTCGTCGAGCCCCATGAGCCCGAACCGGTCCAGGAAGTCCTTGGTCGTCCCGTATTGGAGGGGATGGCCGGGGACGTCGGCGCGCCCGGTCACCTTGGCCAGGCCGCGGTCCACGAGCGAGCGCAGGATCGGCCCTGCCTGGACCCCCCGGATCGCCTCGATCTCCGCCTTGGTGACCGGCTGCCGGTACGCCACGATGGAGAGGGTCTCGAGCGCCGCAGGGCTGATGCGCTCGATGGCGGGCCCCTTGGCGAGGCGCCCCACCACGGCCCCCATCTCAGGGATGGTCATGAGCATGTAGCCGCCGCGGATCCCGCGCAGCTGGAGCGGGAGCTCAGCAGCCTGGAGCCGGGGTCCGATGGCCTCGATGGCCGCTCGCACCCGCGCGGCGGGGGGGCGCTCGAGGAGGCTCACAAGCCTCCCCACGGACAGAGGATCCGGGGACGCAAAGAGGAGCGCGAGGGTGCGTTCCTCCAGTTGTTCGTCGGTCAGGTCCGCCCCGGGACCAGGGCCACGCTCCGCCACCTCAGGCTCAGGCTCAGGCTCAGGCTGGGCCTCGGCCTCGGCCTCCGCAGGAGCCTCATTGGCCCCGGCGACCGCCCCATCGACGTCCGCAGGTTGGGATTCAGCGGCGGGGTCGGCCTCGGCGCGAGCGTCGTCCTTGGCCTCATCCGCGCCATCATTCGGTTCTTCCATCACAGCAGTCGCTTCGATGTCCTCGAGGTCCGCTCCCAGCAGCGCGTCGTCCATGACCCGAGAGTGGCGATCTCGAAGCTCCAATTCAAGCGCGCACATCCACGCTCGGCGCGCTTCTTCCGGGGCCGGACCTCATCGAATCAACTCGAGGAGCGGCTCGGTGTCCACGTCGTACTGACGAACCATGGCCTGCTTCCATTGCCAGAACTCCGCGTCCTCCACGGGCTGCGCCTCGAGGCTTGCCTCCACGGCGGGGCCGACCTCCGCCCAACGCCCGTCCAGAAGAGGCGGAGCCGCTTCGACCTGGAGGAACAGGAACTTGTCTCCCTCCCGGACCGGACCGGTCCGAGCCCCCACCTCGGTCGCGAAGGCCGCTCGAGCCATCACACTATCCGAGCGAACCAGGGCCGGCAGGCGGCCACCTCGGTCGCTGGACTCGTCCGTGGAGACGTCCCGCGCGACGGACTCGAAGGCCTCGCCACGGGCGAGCCTCGCCTGGACCTCGTCCGCCGCAGAGCGGCCGTCCACGGAGATCGCCCGCACCTCTCGCCGATCATTCCGCAGCAACCATGAGCGAATGCAGCGAGAGGCCAGCACCTCGACCGCCATCTTCTCGTTGATCCGCCGCAGGTAGGCGTCCGGCTCCAACCCGAACCGGGCCTCGACGAAGGTGGCGAGATCAGGGGCGCCCGCAGCCCTCGCCGCGGCCTCGACCTCGTCCAGCCGAGCCTCCACCGCGCGCTCCAGATCAGCCGCGGGGGGCTCAAGGCCCAGGGCCCCGGCCTCCAGCACGATGAGTCGACTGAGGACAAGGTCGTCCAGCACCCCGCGCAGCCCGCTGGGGTCCCGCAAGAGCCAGGTGGAGACCAGCTCCTTGACGCCGATCTCACGGCCCTCCACCACGGCCACCAGGGCGTCCGCGCGGCCGCCAGGGTCCTGCGCCAAGCTCGCGCGTAGCCCCGCTGCGGCGTCCTCCTTGAGGCCGGGCACCGCTCCAGCAGGCGCTGCCGCCCCGCGAGGGGCCTCGGCCACCTCCGGGGCGGCGCCCATGGGTCGGGAGTCCGGCCGGACCGCGCGATTAGGCGTCGAGCCGCACCCCACCAGAGCCGTCACTCCGAGGACCGCCGCGAGACCGCCCGCCCGTGCGACCAAGCTCATCGGAAGTAGATGCGGCGAGTCACCTTGACCCCACGGCACACCGGACAAGAGGCCACCGAAGCGGTCTCCCCGCTGAGGACCGTGCCGGTCACCAGCAGCTGGAGCGCTCCCATCCCACCGCAGGTCTTGCAGGGCTTCAGGCTCGCGCGCGGGCGAATCTCAAAGTCACCGGCCTCCTCGAGGTAGTACGACATGAGCCAGAGCGAGCGACCATTCACGGTCCAGCCCTCCCAGAACGCCTGCACGAGGTCCTCTTCGTCGTCGGACGCCTGGTTGCGGCGGGAGACCTTCTGGTTCTCGAGGTAGCGCTTGATCCGGTCCTCGATGGCCTTGCGCTGCTCGTCGACCGCCGAGACGGCGCTCTCCGCGGCGGCTGCGGGGTTATCGCCATTGGCGGCCGCGCGGTCTTCACCCAGGAGCCAGGTCCCGAGCCCGTACGTCGAGGACTCGTAGCGCCCGCGATCCCGCTCCCCCCAGAGGCGCAGCACGTCCTCCTCCGACACGGCGCTGGTGACACGGTCCTGGACATCGGCCAGCACCAAGCCGGCGATGGCCTGGCTCGCCTCCTCCGTCGCCCAGGAGCGAGCGGCCTCGAAGTTGTCGCCCCGCGCGATCTCACGGGTGAGCTTGCGGGTGTGGTACTTCCATCGAGTCCGCACGAGATACTTCGCCGCCTCGTCACGGTCCTGCAGGAGCTTGGTCTCCTGCTTGCGCGCGTCATCGAGCAGGCTGCTGCCGGCGTACTTGGTCGGGAAGGCCTGCAGGAGAGCGAGGGCGTCGTCAAACCGCTTCCGCTTCCTCAGGCGATCCGCGTCACGCAGGTACTCGATCTGCTCCTGGTTGTCGGCCTTGACCCGCGCGCTCGCGAGCATCCCTTCGACCTTGGGGACGCTGAAGCTGAGGCCGTCTGCGCCGGTGGCTGCGGCGCCGTCAGTGGCCACGCCACCAGCCTGAGCCGGGAGGGCCCCCTCATCAGGGAGCCCGAGCGCCAGAGCCGCCTCGTAGTGCTTGACCGCGTTCGTGAAGTCGAGGATCCCCTCACAGCGACGAGCGAGGTCAAGCTGCGAGGTCGCCGAGGCCTCGTCGGCCTCGGAAGAGAACTGGGTGTAGAGCTCCTCACGTCCGTAGACGTCGAGCGCCGGCAACCGAACGCCCGACTCGATCCCCCGCACCCTCCGCTTGGGCACCATCTGGAGGTTGCCGTCCGTCTTGACGAGGAACGAGTCTCCCTCCCTGGAGACGAT
>JAQWJQ010000180.1 GCA_029248265.1 Planctomycetota bacterium | reverse complement strand
CCAGAGGAGAGGCGGGCGAAGTTGCCGCCGAGCTGTGAGCTGCTGTTGAAGAGGTTGCGTTGCGCGTTCATTGACGCAACGTTGGTGTTGACGCGAAGTCCCATACGAATTTCTCAGTTGTCGGATATGGAGTCGAATTGCGAACGATTGGGTGCCTTGACTGACCGCTACCTTGGCCCTCCCTTCCTCCGTTGGTGCCCCTGCCGTTCACGAACAGGGGTCCCACGGGCTCCAGGTTTGGGCGCGTTCAGTCATGGCGAGTGCTCACTTCTGGTCGGGGCCTGCGATCTCGCTCGAGAGCAGGCCCACCACCCCGGAATTGCACGCCGGGAGAGCTGGCCAGAGTGAGTGGTTCAGATCACCCCAGCAGGGACAGCGCGAGCTGCGGCTGGGAGTTGGCCTGCTGCAGGATCGCGGTGGAGGCCTGCTGCAGGATGGAGTTGCGGGTCAGGTCAGCCGTCTCCATGGCGACGTCCACGTCGCGGATCCGGCTCTCGGCAGCGCTCGTGTTCTCACGCACGTTGGCGAGGGAGCGGAGGGTGCTGTCCAGGCGGTTCTGCTGGGCGCCGAGCTCGCCGCGCGACGTGGTCACGTCGCTGATCGCGGCGTCAATCGAGGCGAGCATCGTGGTGGCGGCGCCCTGAGTCGCGATCGCGCCGTCGACGCCGAGGGTGGCGGCGGTGGTGTCCGTACCGCTCACCGTGATGGTGTCGTCCGCGGTGCCGTTGATGCCGACCTGGATCGAGATCGCGGGGTTCGTGCCGTCGAGCAGTTCGACGCCGTTGAACTGCGTGGTCGCGGAGATCCGGTCGACCTCCTCCACGAGCTGCTGGAACTCACCGTCCAGGGTCGCGCGGTCATCGGCGCTTAGGGTGCCGTTCGAGGACTGCATGGAGAGCTCTCGCATGCGGCCGAGGATGTCATTCACCTCGTTCAGCGCGCCCTCGGCGGTCTGAACCAGGGAGACACCGTCCTGGGCGTTGCGGGAGGCAACGCTGTAGGAGCGGATGTCGGCCCGCATGCGCTCGGAGATACCGAGGCCGGCGGCGTCGTCCGACGCACTGGCGATACGCAGTCCAGAGGAGAGGCGGGCGAAGTTGCCGCCGAGCTGTGAGCTGCTGTTGAAGAGGTTGCGCTGTGCGTTCATTGACGCAACGTTGGTGTTGACGCGAAGTCCCATGGTGTTTTTTTGGCTTGGTAGATGTGAACGAAAGGGAAACGTCCGGTGCTTCTTGGAATCAGCGGCGGAGCTAGCCGGAGTCGCCTGAGCCGTTCACGAGCTCGAGACTCCGACCAGGCGCGCGCTGAAGGCGCCGGTCGTTGTGCGGTGTTGTCCGGTGGAGCCAGTCGACGAGCGGGGTCGTCGAGAGACCGTCTGCGGCGCGCTGCCAGGCAGCGGCTCCGGGGGACGTGGGTTGGTTTCAGAGAGCGGACCTGGCGTTGTTGCCAGGCGCGGCGCGGTTCGACCGGGAGTGGAAAAGGGGGGGAGACCCTTGGGAGATCCCCCCCCCACTCAGCGAATCGAGCCCTAAGGCCGCTTCTTTTTCGTTGTGACTCCTGCGGGGCTGATCAGCCCTGGAGGAGAGAGAGCGCGATCTGCGGCTGGACGTTGGCCTGCTGGAGGATCGAGGTGGCCGCCTGCTGCATGATCGAGTTACGGGTGAGGTCGGCGGTCTCCATCGCGACGTCGACGTCGCGGATGCGGCTCTCCGAGGCGGAGAGGTTCTCGCGCTGCACCTGAATGCTGCGGATCGAGCTCTCCATTCGGTTTTGCTGGGCGCCGAGGACCCCTCGGGCGTCGTTGATCGCGCCGATGGCGCTGTCGATGCTCGCCAGCGCGGTCTGCGCGCCGACGATCGAGTTGAGGTCAGCAGTATCGATAGAGAGCTGGGTGGTAGACGTCGAATCGAGGGTGACGTTGATCACGTCGTTGGCGACGCTGCTGCCGATGCCGACCTGGATGGGGATCCCGGTCGAGGCCGAGCCATCGAGGAGGTTGATCCCGTTGAACACCGTGGTGTTCGCGATCCGGTCCACCTCGTCCTTGAGCTGGTCGAATTCGTTGTCGAGGGTGGCCCGGTCGCTCGCGCTGAGGGTGCCGTTGGCGCTCTGCATGCTCAGCTCGCGCATCCGGCTCAGGATGCCGCTGACCTCCCCGAGGGAGCCCTCCGCGGTCTGGACAAGGGAGACCCCGTCCATCGCGTTCCGACCAGCGACCTCGAAGGACTTGATCTGTGAGCGCATGCGCTCGGAGATGGCGAGCCCCGCGGCGTCGTCGGCCGCCGTGGCGATGCGGAGGCCAGAGGCGAGGCGCGAGAAGTTGCCCTGGAGGCGACCGGAGGAGACGCTCAGGTTTCGCTGAGCGGTCATCGACGCGATGTTGGTGTTGACTCGAAGTCCCAAAGTTCCGAGAGGGGTTGAAGGCTGCTGGAAAGGTGTCGGTTGGCTGAGTTGCGCTTCGCTGGCTGCTAGGGCCGTTCGCGGGGCGCATTGGGGTTCTCGGTGGGGGCGCGGAACGGTGAAGCCCACAGCGCGAGATTCCTGCCGCGCGTGGGCCCGTCCCCCCCTCCAGACGCAGCCAAGGCCGGTGAGCGGAAATCGTTTCCGGCCCAAGAAGCTCGGAAACCTCGCGCCGGCAGCCTCTCCACTCCCCACAGCTGGGCTCAGGCGGTGGATTTAGCCTCCACCCCTTCACTACAGTCCGTGCGTGGCGCACATCCTGATCGCTGACGATGAGCCGGGGATCCGGACTGGACTGGTGGCCATCTGCATGGCCGGCGGCCACAGGACCTCAGAGGCCGGCACTGGGGCGGAGACGCTGCGCATGGCCGGCGAAGAGCGGCCGGACCTCGTCCTCCTGGACCTCCGCATGCCCGAGGGGGATGGCCTGGAGATCCTCCCGAAGCTCGCCGCCATGGAAGACGCCCCCGCGGTGGTCATCCTCTCGGGCTTCGCTGACGTCCGCACCGCCGTCCAGGCCATGCGCCTCGGGGCAGCCACGGTCCTCGAGAAGCCCGTGGACC
Organism: Planctomycetota bacterium; assembly: GCA_029248265.1. GTDB lineage: Bacteria > Planctomycetota > UBA1135 > UBA1135 > Saltatorellus. Next base: position 22,600 of record JAQWJQ010000180.1, on the reverse strand, counting down.
CGCCCGGGCTGCGGGAGATCCTGGAACGCACCCTGGCGACCCGGGGCATCAAGGAGGAGCGAGATCGCCTCAGAGAAGAGGTGGCTCAGCTCCGCGCAGGCCCCATCGTCGGGCACTCCGGGGCCATCAAGAGGGTCATCGAGCACGTGGAGCGGGTGGCGGCCACCCCGCGCAGCACCGCCCTCATCACCGGGGAGTCCGGGGTCGGCAAGGAGCTCGTCGCCCGGGCGGTGCATGAGCGCAGTGACCGTGCGGAGGGCCCCTTCGTCGCGCTGAACTGTGCTGCGCTGGCCGAAGGGCTGCTGGAAGCCGAGCTCTTTGGCTACGAGCCGGGAGCCTTCACCGGCGGTGACCCGAAGGGGCGCGACGGGCTGATCACCGCCGCCAAGGGGGGGACCCTCTTCCTGGATGAGCTGGGTGAGCTCGACCTCGGGCTCCAGGCGAAGCTCCTCCGGGTCCTCCAGGAACGCTCATTCCGGCGAGTCGGAGGCACCCTCGATCTCAACATGGACGCCAGGGTCGTGGCCTCCACCAACCGCGACCTGGCCCGGATGGTCGAGGACGGCGACTTCCGCGAGGACCTCTTCTATCGCCTGAACGTGTTCTCGATCGTCGTCCCCCCGCTCCGTGAGCGAACGGAGGACATCGCAGGGCTGGCCTCTCACTTCCTGGGCCAGTTCGCCGAGGAGCTGGGCCGCCCATATATAGGGTTCAGCGACGGCGCCCTCGCGCTCCTGGAGGCCCACGGCTGGCCTGGGAACATCCGCGAGCTACGAAACACCGTCGAGCGCGCAGCCATCATGACCAGCGGTGGTGAGGTGGACGCGAGGTCCGTTTCACTGGCCGACAGCGCCGAACCTGGATCGCCCGCAGGAGCGGGCTGGTCCCCCGAGGCGCTCCCCGAGGATCAACTGTCCTTGGACCGTATGGAGGCCGCCCTGATCCGGCGCGCGCTCGACGTGACTCGAGGTAACAAGGGACGCGCCGCGCGCGCTCTTGGGATTCATCGCTCCACGCTCTACAAAAAGCTCGAGGCCTACGACATCGAGGCCTGAGGCCTCTGACGGGCGAGGCTGTCGCGAGATGCGACAGAGCCTCAAGAGCGTGACCGAGGCCCCTTGGCCGTGAGCGAGGGGCGTGTCGCGATTGACGACACGGTGCCGCGAGAAGCGACACTTTCGACCCCCCTGCCGGGGGTCTGAAGGACGTTCCACATCCGGAAAAACCTTCCGGAAAACAGCGCCTGGGCCATCAAGGGATTGGTCGGGGCGGGTCGACAACCACGCCTGGCACCGGTCTTGCGCCGCTGCCCTTGGAGCGACCCATGGATCGACAGCATCAACAACAGGCCCAGCCCACCTCAGCAGGCCACGCTACGCAACGCGGTAGCGACTCACTGACGCTTCAGGCTGGCCGGCAACTGCGCTGGCCCCTCGGCGCACTCCGCACCCTGCTCGAGGGCCAGCGCGGCGCAGGCCTCGCGACTGCAGAGCGAGAGTTCACGGAGCGTGCCATCGCGGAACTCCTCCGCGCAGAGCGCGCCGCGACCGACCTCATCCGCTGGTCGACCCCCCGCGAGCTTCGGCCCTCACGGTGCAAGCTCTCGCAGCTCGCCTTCAGCCTGTCGAGCGCCCTCGACAAGCCTGAGCGGCGCCGCTGCCGCTTCGTCATCGAGAACGGCGATTCGTCCGTCATGACCGACGGCAGCCTCCTCGTCGAGGGGATCACCCGGGTCATCGAGCTCACGCTTGAGTCCTCCGACGACGTCCACGACGAGTTGATGGTCCACACCCATGCCGACGAGCAGTGGGCAACGATCAGCCTCATCAACGCGCGCCCTCGGCGCGAGATCAACGCCGGGCAGCACCTCGCCGAGTCCATTCTCCAGCGAGACCTGGTCGCCCTCGGCGGCCGCAGCTCACTGCGAAACGCGGGCGAGCGCCGCTGCCTCGTTCTCTCCCTGCCGCTCGGCGATAGCCGGCTGACCCTCTCCCAGCGGGCCGCAAGGCCCCAGCTTCTTGCCACCGGGGGTGCCGCGTGACCAACGCTCAAGTCTCGACCACCGAGGACCTCACCGTCCTCCTCGCGATGAACGACCTGACCGTCGGGAACGAGATCGCGAGCATCCTGGCAGCCAACGACCTCAAGGCCTCTACCGCGGGCAGCTACGCCGACGCCCTCGCCCTCGCAGGCTGCGACGTCGTCGTCGCCGAGTTTGGCGGACCGGAGGGTTCGCTGGACGGCCTCGAGCTGGTCGAGCACCTGCGCATTGCCGGCCTCGAGCCCTACATCGTCCTCGTCGCCGTCGACCCGAGCCACGCCGACTATCGCCGCGCCGTTCAGCTTGGCGTGCACGACCTCCTCGAGCGACCCCTGCTCCCCGAGCAGCTCGTCGCAGCCGTCGAGGCCGCGAAGTCAGGGCGACCCGCCGAGCCCTCCGAGGCCACCGCCGAAGACTCCGCTACCCTCGAACTGATCCTCGCCGCGCACCCGCGCGCCGCTGAGGCCGCTGCACGCGACCTCATCAGCTGGGCGGTCCGGTGCGAGATCACCCCCGCCGCCCGTGCGCGCATCGGCTCCGCCGTGGCAGAGATCGTCACGAACAGCGTCGACGCCGGGGCCACCACGATCGAGGTCGAGGCCACGCTCAGCGAGCGTCAACTTCAGGTCGAGGTCCGCGACGACGGCCCCGGCTTCGACACCGCCGCGGTCCTCGCCGAGGCAAGTGTCGACGCCTCGACAGGCCTGGGCCGCGCCCAGGCCCTCTGCGAAGAGATGCAGATCGCGTCCGAGTTTGGCGCTGGCACCGCCGTCCAACTCCGCTTCGGAATCACCGTCCTCGAGTTCGACGAGCCGCACCGGATCGACCTGAGCGACCTCGACTTCCTCGCCTCTGGCACCTCGAAGGAGCTCCTCGCGACCCTCCAAGAGGACCCGAGCGCCCCCGTGATCCTCTCGCCCGCCCTGGCCGTCGTGGCCGGACGGCTCCTCGTCGGACCTGACCCGCGCCGCACGCTTCAGGCGGCGCTCTGGAGCTAGAGACCATGAGCACCGAAGACCAGAACGACGGGAGCGACCTGTTCGACTTCCCCGAGGCCAAGGGCGTGGACAGCTTCGGCTTCAGCGACCAATCCGCTGGCGGTCCTGACCGCCCCGAGCCCGCGGGCGAGGCGCGCGGCGCCATCGACGACTTCCTCGACGTCGACCCCGTCCCGAACCCGCCGCTCCCCGCCGGCCTGGGCGACCTCGACGAGGACCTGTTCGACTTCGCCGCCGCGGCGGACACGGCCGGGCTCAGCCCGATCGATCAAGGCGACCCCTCCACGTCGGCGGCCCACGCCGCTGGCCTGGAAGTTCCGTCCGATGAGACCCAACCGGAAGCGGTCCAGGCCCTCGAGGAGCCGGAGCAGCCCCTCTCCCCGGCGCCTGCCCCCGAGGAGATCCTCACTGCCCAGCCGGCGCTCGCCGGCCCCTCGGTCCCGACGCCGCCCAACACGCCGGCGCCGCAGCTCGAGGTCGGCAGCGGCCAGCCGGTCTCGCCCGCGCGAGATCGCAACCGCTTGCTCGTCGCGCTCGGCGGGTGCTTCCTGCTGGTCAACACCGGGATCTTCTTCCTCGCTCAGCAAGCGAGTGATCGCTTCAACCAGACCATTGCGGACGCCACAGGCCTGATGGCGCAAGTGCTCCTCACGCAACAGTCAAGTGCCGCGCAGGCCTCGGCGCCGGCGAGCGCCGAGCCCAACGTCCAACACATCGTCGAGTCGCCCGAGGCTCCGGAAGCACAGGTAGAGGAGGCGCGAGACCTCGAGGTGCTCGTCGATCCCCTCAAGTACGACAACTCCCACCAGCTCGCCGTCGGTCGCGCCAAGGCCCTGATCGAGGAGGGCAAGCCTGAGGACGCCCGCATGCTCCTGAACTTCGTCCTCGCAAACCGTGACCGCGTGCCCCTCACGAACAGCCTCCGCGAGGAGATCGACTACTTGATCCCGTTCACCTACGCCGAGCAGGGTCGCGCCGTCGCGCCGGAGGATGCCCGATGATCCGCTCCCTCCTGCTCACTGCGGCCGCGCTCTGCGTCGCCCTCACGGCCTCGTCTCCCGCCCTGGCGCAGGACGGCGCGCTGCCGCGTTCCACCGTCTTGATCCTCGACGGCGCTGACGGTCCGCGGGTCAACATCAAGGCCAACCAGGTCGCCTTCAAGAGCCTCATGGCCAAGGTCGCCGCTGGCATTGGACGGAAGCTCGAGGGAGCAGAGCTGATCAGCCGCGACCCCGCGGTCTCGGCCCTGATGGAGGACGCCGACCTCCGCGAGGCGTTGCTGGTCATCTCCGGGTCGGTCGGCCTGCGCGCTACGCTCCGCCCCGGGGTGCTCCACGTCGCTGAGGACCTGGGACCCTATCCCACCCAGCGCGAGCTCTTCACGCGCGCCGACGCCTGGTATGCCCGGGCGCTCTTCACGGCACCCAAGAGCATCCTCGCGCCAGACGCGCTGTGGAACCGCGCCCGGATGTGGCAGCAGGCCCCCGGCGAGACATCGCGCGCTGGGAAGCTGTTCAAGCAAATCTACACGGACTATCCCGAGGCCGACGTCGCCCCGCGAGCACGCATCGAAGCGAGCCGCACGCTCGGAGAGGCCGGAGATTGGACCGAGGCGGTCATCTGCCTGGAGCAACTCCTCGCGAACCCCGCACCGAGCCTGATCCGGACCCGCGCCCGACGCCTGCTGGCCGGGGCCCTCACGCACCTCGCTGACAGCTCCGACAACCCGCACTTCCGACTCGAGACGGCGCTCCGCGCGCACCTCCAACTGGACGTGCTCGAGGCAGAGGCGGGCGCCGTCGCTTCCGGCGAGCGCCGCCGCCGATACATCGTGCGCAGTCGCGCCTACTCGATCACCGGCCGGCCCTCCGAGGCTCTTCGGTCCCTCGACCTCGCGCGGGCTCACGGGAGCGATGCTGCGAACGACCCCGAGTTCACCGAGCTGAGCGCCCGAGCATTCGAGTGCGCAGGCCAGCACGACCAGGCTGTCCGCGCTTGGCTCAAGTACGCCGAGATGATGGACGGAGAGGCACGGGCCGACGCCTACTGCCGAGGGGCCCGAGCCGCCCAGTCGGGAGGCTCGCACCTGTCGGCCATCTCGATCGTCAAGCTCGCGAGCGACAAGGGTCTCTCGACCCCGGAGCTGCAGAGCATCGAGAACCAGGCCTGGGCGGCACTCGACTTCCCCGCCCCCCACCTCGGCGCGCTCGCGGACGTGGACCGACTGGAGCGCGGCCGGAGTCTCCTCAGCCGGGACATGGCCGATGAGGCCGCCGAGGCGTTGCGTGACGTCTTCGACCACCGAGAGGCCATCGCAGATCCCGCCGTACGCCTTGACCTTGGCCTGACCTACGCCAGCGCCCTAGCCCGTAGCGGGCGCCTCTCATCCGCCGTCTTCGCGCTTCGCAAGACCGCCCAAGAGCAGGCCCACGCGGCAGACCGCCGCAAGGTCTACCTCGCAGCCTCGAGCCTCTTCGAGGAGGCCGGCGAGATCGAGCTGGCCATCAAAGCGCAAGAAGGGCGCCTCTAAGGAGAACTCCAGATGATGAAGTCAATCGGAACCGTCCAGCTCGCCCTCGCCACGATCTTCGTGGTCCCCGCCGTCACCGGCCAGGATGAAGGCGCCCACTCGCTCCAATCGCAGCTCAGCGCGACGCTGAACTCCCTGGACTACCTCGCGAACCTGCGGGACCGCGCTGCCGCCGGCGACGAGCAAGCCATCGGCGCGATCGTCGCGACGACCGAGGCCCCGAGGAAGGGCGAAGGCGTGAGCGGCTCCTACCTGGAGTCGTTGCAGTCCGACCTTGCTCGCCTCCGGTTCCAGCTGGACAGCATCCTCGGCGACCCCGCTGAGGTCGAGGCCGTCATGACCCTCCCCGGGGGGGTCCTCCGCTCCCTCGGACTCGCTGGCGCCCCCATCAACCTCGGGCGCGAAGGGCGAACGAGCCTCTCCCCTCAGGCGAACAGCCAGGGCTTCAGCCCGCTCCAAGGCCCCCAACTCTCCAGCGCGAACCCCTTCGCGCTCAGCGAGGGCATGAACGCCTCGATGCTCCAGCGGATCGACGCCGAACTCTTGCCGCTTGACTCCGTGACGGACTCTGCGCGCCGCCGCGGCGCCGAGGCGGTCTCGCTGGAGACCAGCGGTTACGTCGCTGAGCCCACGCATCTTGGCCGCCTCTATGTCCGCAGCGGCCGCCCGGCGGAGGCCATCTCTCTGCTTGAACCCGCGCCGGAGTCACACGCCCGCACCTACTGGCTCGCCCGCGCCTACCAGGCGCAGCAGCGCTTCGAGGCGGCGGCCGACCTCTACCGGGCGCTGCTGAAGGACCCCGCAGCGGTCGAGTTCCAGGCCCAGGCCGAGCGGGACCTCAAGTTCGCCGAGTTCAGCCTCGCGCTCCGCAACACGGGCGCATCAAAGCGCTGATCCGCGCCACCCCCCCCTCACGCCGAACCTCACAAGTGCTCTCCACCATGTCCTCCACCAGCCGCTCTGCACTCACGCTCTCCCCGGAGATGGGCGTTGAGGATGCGATCGCGAGCTTCACTGCGGTCCTCAACGACCTGCAGGTGAGCCACGCACGCCTCGAGCAGCGCGCCGCTCACATGGAGGCCGAGCTCTGCTCGACCAACGAGGAGCTCGCCGCGAAGGTCGAGGAGCTGGCTGAGGTGAAGTGCCACCTTGAGTCGGTCCTCACCTCCATCCCCACCGGGGTCGTGGTCTACAGCGCAGACGGACAGGTCCAGGCCGCCAACCGCGCCGCGCTTGAGATCCTCGGGACCCAAGAGTCCGAGATCATCGGCGCGCGCGAGTGGAATGGGCTGGCAGGTCACGGCGCCGACGGGGAGCCGAACGAGGTGCTCTGCGACGACGGTGAGACCCGCGTCCTGGCCCGCCGCTACTCCACGGTCGTTCGTGACCACCAGGCCACCGGCGCAGTTGAGGTCATCGAGGACCAGAGCGCCCTCGTCCGGGCCCAGGAGCGCCTGCACCGCCTCGACAAGACCGCCGCCCTCGGCACCATGGCGGGCGGCATCGCACACGAAATCCGCAACCCGCTCCACGCGATCCAGGGCTTCGCCGAACTCCTGGTGCGCGAGGCTGCGGGCGAGAGCCGCGCGACCCACCTGGCCACGCGCGTCCGCGAGGGCGTCTTTGAGATCGAGGCCATCGTCTCGGGGATGCTCGGCATCGCCGGCGACGGCGACCTCCACCTCGAGGAGTGCGACGTGTCGGACCTCGTCGAAGCAGCCCGCGCCGCCGCCCTCCAGCAGTGCGGCAGCTCAGACCGTTGGTCCATCGACATCGCCATCAAGGCCGACCGCCTGGTCGCCGACCGCATCAAAGTCCGCCAAGCCCTCCGGAACCTCATCGCCAACGCCTGCGACGCCCAGCCCGACGGCGGCGTGGTGCATGTCACGGCCACCGAAGAGCGCGGCGCGGTCGAGTTCCGCGTCAGCGACGCGGGGCCCGGCCTTCGACCGCAGGACATCCACCGCCTGTGCGACCCCTTCTTCACCACCCGTGCCGACGGCACCGGACTCGGCCTCGCGCTTGTGCAGCGCGTCGCCCAGCTCCACGCGGGTGTGTTCGAACCCGACTCAACGCCTGCCGCTCTGGGTGGAGCTTCCTTCACCCTCACGATCCCGAGCCAACGAGCCTGATCCTCCCTTCCACATGACCCTTCAACGCATTCTGGTCGTCGACGACGAGTCCCTGGCACGCGAGTACCTGGGAGAGGCTGTCACCAGCCTCGGTTACAGCGCCGTCTCCGCCAACGAGGCCGAGGCCGCGCTCACCATGATCGAGCGTGAGCAGCCGGACGTGGTGCTCACTGACCTCCGCATGCCTGGCATGGACGGGGTAGAGCTGACGAAGCGGATCCAGGAGCGCTGGCCGGACCTCCCGGTGATGCTCTGCACGGCTCACGCGACCGTCGAGTCGGCCGTCGCCGCGATGAAGTACGGCGCCCGGGACGTGCTCCTCAAGCCGATCTCCATCGACAGCCTCGAGTTCTCGCTCAAGCGCCTGGGGCGCGAGCAGCGCCTGGTGGAAGAGAACCGCTATCTCCGCGAGGAGGCCCGCGGCGCCGGCCCCGACCAGATGATCGCGGCGAGCCCCGCCATGGGAGACCTGCTTCACGCGGCCGCTCGCGTCGCTCGCTCCAAGGGCACCGTGCTGATCACCGGCGCCAGCGGCACCGGCAAGGAGCGCGTGGCGCACTTCATCCACGAGGCGTCGGAGCGGGCTGAGCAGCCCTTCATCCGGGTCAACTGCGCGGCACTCTCCGAGCAGCTCCTCGAGTCTGAGCTCTTCGGACATGAGCGCGGCGCCTTCACCGGGGCAGACAAGCAACGACTCGGCCGCTTCGAGCTGGCCGACGGCGGGACCCTCCTCCTCGACGAGGTCGGCGAGATCTCCCCCTCCATGCAGGCCAAGCTCCTCCGCGTCCTGCAGGAGGACGAGTTCGAGCGCGTCGGTGGCCAGAAGACCCTCAAGGTCAACGTCCGGGTGGTCGCCTCGACCAACCGCGACCTCGCCAAGGAGGTCGCCGAGGGTCGCTTCCGCGAGGACCTCTACTACCGCCTGCACGTCCTCCCCCTCCACATCGCCCCCCTCAAGGAGCGCGCCGAGGACATCATGCCCCTCGCGGAGCGCTTCGCTGAGACCTACGCCCAGCAGAACGGCCTCCCGACGCCCCGGATCACCGCCGAGGCCGCCGAGGCCCTCTGCTCCTGGGGATGGCCCGGAAACGTCCGCGAGCTGGAGAACGTGCTCCAGCGGGCCGTCATCCTCGGCGGCAGCGAGAACGGCGAGGCGGTGATCGATGCGGTCGACCTCGTCTTCGGCCCGACCAGCTCGTCGCGGCCGAACGGCAGCCCGTCCGACCTCGACATGGAACACCCCGCCTTCCAGGAGGCCATCGCGAACGAGTCGATGGCCGACGTCGAGCGGGTCGCGATCCTCTCGACGCTTGAGCGTACGGGCGGGAACAAGACGGAGGCCGCGCGCCGACTGGGCGTCACGGCGAGGACCCTGTCCAACAAGATGAAGATCTGGCGCCACGCCGGACTGGTCGCCTGAGGTTCATCACATGACGATCCGACCCAAAGGCGCCGACATGCTCGTCCGGCTGATGTCCGCCGCGACCACGCGGCGAGACGTCCTGGCGAACAACATCGCCAGCCAGAACCTCCCCGGCTATCGCCGGCAAGACGTCCAGTTCGAGGAGCTCCTCTTCAAGGAGCTCCAGAACGGCCGGGACGGCTCGCAGCTCGAGGACATCAAGCCTCAGGTCGTCACGGATTGGGAGACGCCCGCTCGCGCTGACGGCAACAACGTGTCCCCCGAACAAGAGGCGAGCCTCGTGACGGAGAACCGCATCCGCTACGAGCTCTACGCCACGATCCTCCGCAGTCAACAGTCCCTCGTGAGCCAGGCCATCATCCACGACCGCTGATCATGGACATCAAAGACACAAGCCAAGGGCGCCCCTTGAACGCGGTCTTCCGCGGGATGCGCATCGCAACCTCCTCGCTCTCAGCAGAGCGTGAGCGGGTCGACACCATCGCGAAGAACATCGCAAACGCGCGGACGACCCTCGACCCGACGACCGGCCTCCCCTACCAGCGTGAGACGGTCTCCTTCGCCCCCATCATGGAGCGCGTCGCGGGCCAACCTGACCGGTTCGTCGGGATCCGCGTCGACGAGATCCTCAAGGACGAGTCGCCGTTCGAGGAGGTGTTCGATCCCTCCCACCCTGATGCGGATGAGCGCGGGGTCGTGCTCTACCCGAACGTCAACACCATGAAGGAGATGGCCGACCTCGTCACGGCGGTGCGCTCCTACGAGGCCAACCTCTCCGTCCAGGAGAACTTCGAGCGCATGGCCGACCGGGCCCTGCGCATCGCCGACTGATCCCACACCGAAGGCAGCTGAACCATGACGAACCTGAAGATCGGCGGAGGCGGCGCGTTCGAGCGCATGGCGCAGATGAAGCGCCAGATGGAGCAAGCCTCCAAGAGTCAGGGGTCCGGCTCCCAAGCCAGCTCTTTCCCGGTGATCTCGGCCGAGGCGCCGAACTCCTCGGTCGCGGCCGACGCCGCAAAGAGCGGGATCGGCGCGGTCGAGTCCTCGGTGCAACGCACGAACAACATCCACCTCGATGTCGTCAAGGGCGACGTTGACCTGCACGAAGTCGCGGCGCAGTTGAAGGAGTCAGAGATCACCTTCCAGTTCGCCCTCACTGTCCGCAACAAGCTCCTCGACGCCTACCGCGAAGTCATGCGGATGTCGGTCTGAACCATGAACGACCTGATCAAGAACCTCATCAGCCAACTCCGTGAGTCCAGCGCCTCCGCGCGCTGGGCCCTCGGTGCCTGTGTTGGCTTCGCTGTCGTCGCGAGCGCAGTCCTGACCTGGCAGGCACGTAACCCGCACTACGTCGTGCTCGCCACCGACCTCGACACCCAGCAGTTCAACAAGGCGGTTTCCGCCCTGTCACAGGCTGGGATCCGCTACGAGACCACGCTCGGCTCCCCGCCGTACCTCATCCGTGTCGAGGAGTCAGAGCAGTTCGTCGCGCGCCAGGCCATCCACAACAAGGGCGGCTACCTCAACAGCTCGCGCGGCATCAACGGCGCCCTGGAGGGCTCGAGCACGGTCTTCCTCGGCAGTCAGGAACGGCAGCAACGCTCGGACAAGCGCCGCTGGGAAGAGCTTGAGCTTCAACTGGAGGGGCTCGACTTCGTCGCGAAGGCCAAGGTGATCGAGTCCGGGGCTCCGAAGTCCCCGCTCGTCCCCCGCAAGAGGTCGGACCGTGGCGTGAGCGTCGTCCTCAGCCTGCGCGGGCTCTACTCACCCAGCGCAGCGCAGACGCAGTCGATGGTGGGCATCATCAGCAACGGCACCAGCGCCGATCCCAGCCGGATCTCGATCGTCGACCAGCACTCCAACTCCATCTTCGACGGCGCCACCAGCGACGGGCGCGACACGCTCAGGAGCTTGGCGGACAAGGAGGAGAGCGTCAGGACCCGCCGGGCCCAGGCCCACCTCGACCAACTCTTCGGTCAGGGGCTCGCGACAGCCTCCGTGACCGCGGCGTTCGAGCACGTCCAGGAGGAGTCGATCTCGGAGCTCCTGGAGCCCTCGAAGAAGCCGCACACCGAGCGCACCCGGACCACAGAGTCCAGCGACTTCAAGGCGTCGGTTGGCGGCCCCATCGGAGTCACCCGGAACATCCAGGGCGCGGCGACCAACACCGGCCAGTCCGCGACCAGGGCACCGTCGACCTCGACGGTCAGCGAAGAGGAGGCGTCCTACGCCTTCGGTAGCAAGATGACTCGGCGCGTCGCCCAGCAGTACCAGTTGGCGCGCCTGACCGTGAACGTCGCGGTCGACGAGTCCATCGCCGAGCAGATTGATGTGGCCGTCGCGCAGGTGAAGATGACGGTCGGCTTCGATGAGTCCCGCGGTGACGCCATCGCCCAGTCAGTGGTGCGCTTCCCCCACCTGGAGCGCGCCGAAGACGGCGCGGCGATCCTACCGCTCACAGAGCCTGCGGCGGCGCCGACCAACCCGCTGGTCCTCAAGGCCCTGGAGCACGGACTCGAGATCATCGCCGGGCTCGCCTTCCTCTTCATGCTCACGAAGAGCCTGAAGAGCGCGCGGACCGGAGCGAGCAACGCCAGCGAGACGGGCGGCCCCAACGGTGACAGCGCGCCGCGCCGCAGCCGAACCGCCCAAGACCTCCCGGCGGAGGAGGTCGACCTCGACGCACTTGCCCGCGCCCACATCGAGGAGCTCCTCCAGAGCGAGCCCGAGCGCGTCAGCGCCCTGCTCTCGCGCTGGGCACTCTCCGAGGAGAACTTCGCTGACTCCAGCTCCAGCTGACCAGGAATCGCCGTGTCCAACCAAAACGAAACCAGCTCCGACGGCGCCAGCGGCGCCCAGCGCGCGGCCGCCTTTCTCCTCAGCCTGGAGAAGACGGTGAGCGCCGACGTCATGCGAAACCTCGACCCAAAGGTCGTCTCGAAGATCGCGGAGGCCATGACAGACCTCAACCCGGAGCTCTGCTCGGTGAACGCCGTCGACGGGCTCTACAGGGACCTGGCGCGGACCTTCCATGAGCGCACCGGAGTGCGAGCGCAGGACGACTTCGAGCTCTATGGCCTCCTGGAGTCCTCCTACGGCGATGACGAGGCGAATCGCGTCATCACGGAGATCCACGACCGCCGCCGCCGCGAGCAGCCCTTCGCGTTCCTCGAGACGGCCTCCTCCAGCCTCGCCGCCCGGGTCCTCAAGGAGGAGTCCCCCGGCGTCGTTGGCCTGATCTTGAGCCACGTCGCGCCGGCGACGTCCGCGGACGTCCTGGCCACCTTCGACGACGAGACCACGCTCGAGATCGTGCGGCGCATGACGACCGTGACGCCGCCAGGCATCGAGACGATGTTGACCATCGCCGATGACCTCCAAGAGCGCATGCGCGCGGCGAGCCTCGTCCCCGCGCCCCGCGCGCAGGACGACAGCCTCCGCACCGTGGCAGACATGCTCACCTTCGCGGACTCCGAGGTGGAGCACAGCGTGCTCACCGGCCTCGAGGCAGAGGACGACGTCGTCGCCAGCCAGGTGCGCGAGTTCATGTTCACCTGGGAAGACCTCGCGGCGATCGAGAAGCGGGCGATGCAGAAGATCCTCGCCTCGGTCGACACCAAGACGCTCTCCATCGCGCTGAAGGCGTGCTCAGGGGCCGTCTTCCAGAACATCATGGACAACCTCTCGTCGCGTGTCCGCGAGATGGTCATCGATGAGAAGGAGCTGCTCGGGGCGATGCCCATGAACGATGTCCTCATGGCCCGCTCCGAGATCATGGACGCCGTCCGCGCCCTCATGGACAGCGGCGAATTCAGCCCGGCCCGCGCCGGTGAAGAGTTGGTGGACTGAGTCATGCTGAAGCTCCGATCCATCCCGATTCCGGCCTCACACAAGGTGAAGGTCTGCTCCTCGGCCCTGCCCACGAGCGCAACGCAGAGCGTCCGCTCGTTCGAGGGTCTCGTACGCCACACCAGCGAAGCGCTCCACGAAGAGCTGCGCGTTTCGGCCCTTGAGCGCGCCCATACGGAGGCCGTCCGACGGGCCTGCGGCGCGCTCGAGCAGGCGGGAGAAGACCTCAACGTCGCCCGCGAGTCCGCCGAGGCCAACCTCGCGACCGACGCGGTCAACCTCGCGGTCGAGATCGCCAGGCAGCTGCTTCGAGTCGAGATCTCCGAGCGCAATTACGGGCTCGAGGAGATCGTCCGCTCGACCCTCGCGGCCTCCGAGATCAAGCGTGGGCGCTGTGTCGTCCGGCTGAACCCCGAGGACGTGGCAGCCCTCGAAGGGGTCAAGTTCCGTGATGAGACCGAGATCGCCGCCGATCCAGACGTCGCGGCCGGGACCGTCACCCTTGAGACGCCGAAGGGCCTGCTCGTGAGAGAGCCCGAGGCGGTACTTGAAGACATCCGTGAGCAGCTTCTGCAGGACCTCGCCCGATGAGCCTCCTCGACCTCGAGCGCTGCGCGCAGACGATCCGTGCCGCAGAACGCCCCCTCTACCGTGGCAAGGTCGACGTGGTCGCAGGTGTCCTCGTCGAGGCCACAGGCGTGCCGGCCGCCATCGGCGAACTCTGCGAGATTGACCGCGGCCTCATGGGCACGATCCAGGCGGAGGTGATCGGCTTCAAGGGCGACCGGACGCTCCTGATGCCGCACGGAGACCTGGTCGGGCTCGCGCCCGGTCAACCGGTCCAAGGGCTGGGTCGAACCTTCGGACTCAACGTCTCCGATGACTTCCTCGGGCGCGTGGTCGACGGCTTCGGGCGTCCGCTCGACGGCCTCCCTCAACCGGAGAACGGACAGCGCCGCCCGATCCGCCGGGACGCGCCGATGCCCCTGGAGCGCGCCAGCGTGGACCAGCCCATCGCGACCGGCGTCCGCGCAATCGACGGGCTGATGACCCTCGGCTGCGGGCAACGGGTCGGCATCTTCGCCCGCGCCGGCGTCGGCAAGTCGACGCTCCTCGGTCAGATCACACGTGGCACTGAGGCTGATGTTGTCGTCGCATGCCTCGTGGGAGAGCGTGGCCGGGAGGTCCGGGACTTCGTGGAGGACACCGTCGGAGACGCGATGTCCCGCACCGTCCTCGTCGCTGCCACCTCAGACCGCTCGCCGCTCGAGCGCCTCACGGCCCCCTGGGTCGCGATCACCATCGCCGAGCACTTCCAGAGTCAGGGCAAGAACGTCCTCCTGGTCATCGACTCCATCACCCGCTTCGCCCACGCGGCGCGGGAGGTCGGCCTTGCCGCTGGCGAGCCGCCCACCGTCCGGGGCTACCCGCCCAGCTTCTTCGCCACCGTCCCCCAGCTCCTCGAGCGCATGGGGCGCCTCCAGTCCGGGAGCATCACCGGGCTGCTGACGGTCCTGGTGGACGGCGACGAGGAGGACGACCCGGTGGCGGATGCGCTCCGCGGCCTCCTTGACGGCCACATCAGCCTCTCCCCAGCGCTCGCCCGCTCTGGCCACTATCCGGCCATCGACGTGCTGGACAGCCTCTCCCGGCTCATGCCCAAGCTCACGGACCAGCCTCACCAGGCGCGGGCCCGCGCGGTCCGCGAGCTCCTGGCGGCCTTCCGAGACGGCCGTGACCTCGTGGACGTAGGGGCCTATCAGCCCGGTTCGAACCGACTCCTCGACCTGGCGCTGGAGCGCATGCCCCTGATCGACACCTTCCTCCGCCAAGACGTGGATGAACCGACCCCCCTGGAGGAGTCCGTCGAGATGCTCTCCCTCATCGTCCAGCTCGGCGAGGCGGCGACGGCATGAGCGGCTTCAGGCTTGGACGGTTGGTGCGGCTCCGAGAGCGCCAAGAGAAGGAGGAGAAGCTCCGGTGGGCGGCGACGCTCCAGGATGTCTTTGACGCGCGAGAGCGGCGCAGCACCGGACGCGCGACCCTCGATCAAGCGCACCGCGACCTCGCGAGCGCCGCTGGCTCGACCATCCAGCCGAGCAACCGGGTGGCCGCAGAGGCCACGATCGACCACCTCATTGACTGCAAGCTCCAGCAGGAGAAGGACGTCACCGAGGCAGCCCTCAAGGCTGACCAGGCCCGTGAGCCCTACGACGAACGCCGGCGCGAGGCCGAGACGCTCCGCCGGCTCGAAGACCGCTGGAAGGCTGACCGTCGAAAGCGGCGGCGGCGTCGCGAAGACCGAGACCGGCAAGAACACATCGCCCGCCAATGCGGCAAGTCACTATGAAGAACGCACTCAACTACGTCACCTACAGCATCTGCAGCACCGCGGTCCTCGGCGCCTCCTTCATCGGATACATCGTCCTCAGCGGCACGCCGGTTCAGGAGCTCAAGGGCGTTGGCAAGCTCTTCGCAGAAGATGTGAAGGCTGAGGTGGTGGTCGAGGCTCCGGTCGAGAGCTACTCCGAGGACGAGGCGCTCGCGGCCGACACCCGAGCGGCCCAGCAGGTCTTCGACGACGCCGGACTCGCCCTCGGGGCGTTCTCGTTCCCCGCGCCCTTCTCGGTGAAGGAGCTCAACGCCCTCGAGGCCCGCCTCACGACGAAGATCGCGGAGTTGGCCGAGCGGGAGCAAGCGCTGGAGCAACGGGAACGCGAGGCCGACCGGACCCGTGAGCACCTCACCGACCTGGAGTCCGCCTTGGAACAGCAACGCTCGGCGCTCCTGCGCCAGAGTGACAACAACGAGGCCCGCGGCGCCGAAATCAGCAACATGAGCGGGGCCGTCGCCGACCAGCGATCCGCCTTGAACGCCGAGAACGAGCTCCATCAGGAGAAGCTCGCGCAGCTCTACGCGGACAACAAGGCCGAGGATGCCGCGCGGATGCTGATGACCGCGGCCGGCCCCTCCGAAGCCGCGCTGATCCTGGTGCGCCTCGAACCGGAGCGGCAGGCGGAGCTCCTGGAGCAGATCGAGTCCCAGCGGCCGGAAGAGTTCAAGGCGTACTACGACGCATTCAACCGGTCCCTCGCCTCTACCCCGGCTCCCGCCCAGCGCTGAGCCCTCGCCGCGGGCCCCAGAGGGCGCCCCCGTGGGTCGCCCAGGGCAGCCTGAAGAAATTTCCAAGCACCCCGCCAGATCCATCAAGCGATCTCGACGACCCGTCGATAGCAGAAGGCGCGACCAGCGCGCCCCACACCCATGGACTTCAACACCGTAATCGGCGTCTTCCTGGCGTTCATCCTCGTCCTCGGCGCGATGTCGCTCGGGCCGGGGGGGGTCGGCGTCTTCGTCCACATTCCGTCGATGATCATCGTCTTCGGCGGGACGACGGCGGTCACGATGCTCGCGTTCCCGCTATCAGACCTGAAGCCGGTCGCGAAGATCATCATGGTCACGGCGATACGGAAGGCCTCGACGCCCACCGAGGAGATCGACCGGATCGTCGAGTTCGCGAACCTCGCCCGCAAGGAGGGTCTCCTTGCCCTGGAGACCAAGCTTGAGCAGGTCGACGACCCGTTCTTCGCAAAGGGCATCCAGCTTGTCATCGATGGCTTCGGCGCCGAGACCGTCCGCGACATCATGGAGCTAGAAGCTCAGTGGGAAGACGCGCGGCACTCCAGCGGCAAGAAGATCCTTGATCAGCTCGGGGCGTTCGCGCCCGCGTTCGGGATGATCGGCACGCTCGTTGGCCTCGTCCAGATGCTGCAGGACCTGTCTGATCCGAATGGTATCGGCCTCGGTATGGCCACCGCCCTCCTGACGACGCTCTATGGCGCGATGGGCGCCAACATGGTGTTCCTCCCCATGGCGGGCAAGCTGGAGATGGTCGCGAAGACCAACCAGCAGCTCCGCGCGCTGATGATCGAGGGAACCGTCGCGATCCAATCGGGCGAGAAGCCGCAGCTGATCAAGGAGAAGCTGAAGGGCTTCCTCGCGCCACCAATGAGGGACCTGGTCGACGCCAAGGGATGACTCCAGATGGCCCAGCGGAAGATCAAGATCAAGGAAGTCGAAGACGGCTTCGACGGCGCGCCGATGTGGATCACCACGTTCGTGGACATGGTCTCGCTGCTCGTCACCTTCTTCATCCTCCTCTACACCTTCTCGAGCGTCCGCCCGTACGACGCGTTCACCTACCCGAGGAACATCATCTCCACGTCAGGCCTCTTCGAGGGCTCCGCAGCGGACACGTTGGTTGCGCCTGATGACGACTTGATGCTGGGTATGGACCTCCGCAGGGGCTCTCGGCTCCGCCACACCCGGCCGGTCCAGCACCTGCGCAAGAACATCGAAGAGATGGGGCAGCGGCTCGAGGAGGACCAGCAGTTGGTGGATGTACGAGAGGCCGACGATGGTCTCCGAATCCGGTTCGGCCAGAAGGCGAGCTTCCTTCCGGGCAGCGTGACCCCGAACGCTCACCTGCGGCAAGCGCTCCGTGAGCTGGCCGAGACCGCCCAGTTCTACCCGGTGCAGCTGGTCATCGAAGGGCACACCGACGCCAACTTCGTCCCCACCCAGCGGCATCAAGACCCCGAACACCTGTCCCTCGCCAGAGCTCGAGCCGCCTGCTCGGTCCTCGTCGAAGAGGGGGACTACCCGGCGGACCTCGTGGCGCTGGAGGCATGCGGAGACTCAAGACCGCGGCGCTCGACAGCCCGCACGGCCAGCGAGCGGACGATCAATCGAAGGGTTGAAGTCCGCCTCGTGTCAATCAGCCAAGAGCTCTCATTGGCGACCAAGAGGAGGGCTGACCGATGACCTCCGATGCAGCCCAGCGGCTCAAGCCGAAGGTCGTCATTCGGAAGGTGAAGGGGCAGGGCGCCCCCGCCTACCTGGTGTCCTTCGGCGACATGATGACGCTGATCCTGTGCTTCTTCATCCTGCTCGTCGCGATGGCCAAGGAGAGGAACCACGGGCTCATGGCCCGCGGCCTCGGCTCGTTCGTCATCTCCGTGCGCTCCATGGGCCTGACCGGCGTGCTCAGCGGCCACGAGGAGCAAGAGATCTTCGAGCAGATGAGGCGCCGCTTCAACCTCCCGCCGGAGGACGACCCTGCGCGCCGCGCCGTCCATGAAGACGCGGCCCTGAAGGAGCTCATCCGGGCGAGCAGCGTCGAGAAGCTGAAGCCTCACGACGAAGTTCGGCAATACCGGATCGCCACCTTCGCTGAGGGTTCCGCCGATCTCGACAGCACCTCCAAGGAGTACCTCGACGCCCTCGCCGCGACCCTGCGACCGAGATCGAGCCAGATGCTCATCCTCGAGGGCTTCGCCGCCAATGAGGGCTCGAGCGACCCGGACTTCCTGGCCTTCACCAGGGGCCGCGCGGTGCAGCAGTACCTCATCAAGCAACACGACGTCGACCCAGAGAAGGTCCGAGTTCGGACCTGGGCCGCCCCGGACACTTCCAGGGAGGGTCCGCGCGTTGACGCACGACTGGTCTCCCCTCGAAACGACGGTCAATGACCGGCACTGACCTCAGCAACACGAAGACATGGCACAAGAAGAGAACAACGAAGACCAGGCCGTCAACGTCGGCGCCGCGGACCAGAAACGTGGTCGCGGGCCCGTGAAGGTGCTCGGCGGCCTCGTCGCCCTCATCGCGACGGGCTCCGCGCTCGCCATGATGGCCATCCCGAGCAAGGCGGCCCCGCTCCGCATGACCGGTCCACTCGAGTTCGCCCCCCTCGAGAACGATGACGAGCCGAGGGTGGTCGCCACCATCCCCGACGACAACTACAGCCGGTACATCACCTTCACGCCTTCGACGATCGTCTTCGCCTACGACCCGGCCTACCCGGCCGCTCGACAGGCGGAGCAAGGGTTCAGCCACGCCATGCGCTCGGCGATCTCCAAGACGACGATGAAGTACTTCCTCGCGGAGATCTTCTCGCACCTCGATGAGTTCAATGAGGAGCTCCGGCAGTCCACGGAGCGGGTCCTCTTCCCGATCTGCTTCGGTGAAGCCGAGTTGACCTACATGGCTGACCCCGCGAGCGGACTCTTCGCGGGGGAGAGCCAGGGGACCAGGGGGACCTTCCGCGGAGACTTCTACGCCTCCGAGCTCAAGGTCGACGCGCCTGGTAAGACCGTGCAACTCGGTGAGGGGCCAGCCGCCACGTTCCACGGCGCCGAGACGGACCTGATGGTCGAGGACCGCTTCGGTGCCTCGCTATACGTGAACGTCACCGACCTCCCGAGCGATTTCGTCGGCACCGTCCAGGTCGGCGTCAAAGGCCGAATTCGACGGTTCGTCACCGGCAACATCCAGGCGCAGTGAGCGCGCAGCTTCAGGGATAAACAAGATGGTGGAACCGGAAGAAGCAGCCGCGCTCGCGGCGACCATGAACACGGAGGAGGAGGGCGCGGGCTCCCGAGTCTCCGTGGTGGTTCCCCGTGACTTCACGGAGCCGCGCACGCTCTCTGCGGACAGGATCAATCGGATCCACAAGACACTCTCGGCCCGGCTTCAGGCCATGGCCAACCTGCTCGCGGGCCCGCTCCGTGGTCACCCGACCCTCAGCGTGGGTGAGGTCAGCGAGGTGAACGCTCAGGGCCTGTTCGACGACCTCAACAGCCCGTTCCTCGTCCACGGCTTCGAGGCCGCGGACCAGCTCGGGTGGGTCATGTGGACCCCGGAGGCAGCCCGGCTGGCGAGCGACCTCATCCTCTCAGGCCCCAAGGACCCCCTCCCCCCCGCGGGCGAGGGCGAGGCGCCACCAGAGCCGGAGGAGGAGCCCGCCCTCAACCCGATCCTCAGCAAGACCGAGCGGCGCGTGATCGCGCGCCTCCTCGACCAGGTGGTCGGGCTCGTCGTCGCCGAGTTCGGCCTGACCATGGAGCCGGGGGCCATCTGGCAAGAGCCCGAGGAGCTCACGTCCCTCGAGGATCTCGGGCCCGACGCGGACTCCCGGCGCCTCTTCATCCACCTGTCCTTCGAGGACGCCGCGGGCAACGCCAGCGACATTCGGATCTACATCCCGGGGATCCCCGGCGATGAGACCAGCGACGCTGGGACCGAGCACTCGACCGCACCCCAGCACCTCGCCCCCGTTCACATGAGCGTCGACGCCGTCCTCGGCGGCACGTTCGTCCCCTTGACCGAGCTCCTCGGCGTCGAGGTCGGCGATGTCATCCCGCTCGACGCGCGCCTCGGTGACCCGATCAGGTTCGAGGTCGAGGAAACCACATGTGCCCAAGGCCGCTTCGGCGCCCACGACGGCCTCCTCGCGATCCGGCTCGACGAGGTCGGCGCCACGCTGCCTCCCCACCCGCCCACTGACTGATTGATCCCATGAGTGAAGAAGCCACCAACCAAGACCACACCGGGCTCGAGCACGCTATCGACCGGGCCACCGAGTCCGTCGCGATTCAGGCTGCCGAGATCGAGGAGCTCGCGGGCTCCACCGACGCCAACGGTGAGCCCATCGGCATGGACGCGCTGATGGAGGTCCCGGTGCGTGTCACCGTCCGAATCGGCCGCGCCAACCTGACCCTCGGTGAACTCGTCCAGCTCAGCCCCGGCAGCCTCGTGCCGCTGGACCGCGAAGCCCACGAGCCTGCCGACGTCCTCGTGAACGGCAAGGTCGTCGCCCGCGGCGAGGTCGTGACCATCGACAACTGCTACGGCGTCCGCGTCACCTCGATCTCCGAGGAGCTCTGAGCCGACCGGAGAGGGCGTGCCCCCTCCGGCCCCAGACGCCGCGCCCTAGCTCTGGAGGGCGCTGCTGACGATCTCGAAGACGTCCTTTGAGAGACCCTCTCGCGCGGCGATCCGCTCGAGCTGCGCCTTCATCAAGTCGCTCCAAGGAGCGTCGAAGCGACGCCACGGGTTCAGCGCGCGGACGAGGCGCGAGGCCACCTGCGGGTTCTTGGGGTCAAGGTCGATGACGGTGTCCGCCAGCACCTCATAGCCAGACCCGTCCGCGGCGTGGAAGCCGCGGAAGTTCTGCATGGCGAAGACGCCGATGAGCGAGCGTACGCGGTTCGGGTTCTCGAGCTTGAAGTCGGCGTGGTCTCGGAGCGAGCGAATGGCGCTCGCGCCCGCGAGGCGCGACCCGGCCTGGAGCGAGAACCACTTGTCCATCACCAGGGCGTCCTCGCTCCAGCCCTCGTAGAAGGTGGCGAGCGCCGAGTCCCGCTCCGCGCAGTCGTGCTGGCAGAGGCAGGCGAGGGCTGACTGCGAGTCGGTCATGTTGTCCGCCGCGCGGAACTGAGCGACGGCCATCTCACGTGCCTCGGCGTCGTCCACGGCGCTGAGGAGCCCGAGGGCCGCGTTCGAGAGTCGGCGACCGGCGATCGAAGCCTTGTCGGCCTGGTAACCGCCCTGGGGACGGGCAGCCTCACGGACCGTGAGCAGTTCGCTCCGCAGCTCTCCGGACAAGGTCCGCACCACGAAGTCGCGCGCCTCGATGAGGGCGGCGGGATAGACCGGCGTCCGGGCCTGCGCGAGGACGCTGAAGCCAGGAACGGAGATCGCCTGAGCCTTCAGCGACCCGTCGAGCGCGTCGTCATTGAGGACGTTGCGAACCGCCTCGACCACGGCGCTGTCCATCACGAGTTCCTCGCGACGGCGGGCGCGCTCCGCGAGGTCGAGGATGACCTCGGTCAGGAGCGTCTGCCCCGCGTCCCACCGGTTGAACGAGTCCGAATCATGGGCGTAGAGGAACGCCAACTCTGCGCGGGTGCGGTCCACCTCCGCGCGGACAGGCGCCGAGAAGCCTCGCAGGAGCGAGGGGACCGGCGCGGCATCCAGCCCATGGAAGGTCCATGACTGAGTGGTCTCGGTAAGCTCCAGGACTCGCTCGACCGGCGCGGACGCATGGTCCTCACCGGCGAGCGCCATGGGGAGTGCCTCTCCGCTTGGACCGATGAGTCCGGTCACCACCGGCATGAGCGTCGGCTTGAACGCCGGCTCGTTCTCGGGCGCGGACTGAGTCAACTCCAGGGTGTAGGTCATGGCCTCCGCGTCGTAGCACCCCTGGGCCCGCAGGCCCGGTGTGCCCTTCTGCAGGTACCACCGCTCGAACTGCGTGAGGTCCTTACCGTTCGCGTCGGACATGGCTGCGCGGAAGTCGTCGCACGTCACGGCCTCCCCGTCATGGCGCTTGAAGTAGAGGTCCATCCCCTTCCGGAAGCCCTCTCGACCGAGGAGCGTCTCGTACATCCGGATGACCTCAGCGCCCTTCTCGTAGACGGTCGAGGTGTAGAAGTTGTTCATCTCGATGTACTGCTCGGGGCGGATGGGGTGTGCCATCGGCCCGGCGTCTTCGGCGAACTGATGGGACCGGAGCCCCGCGACGTCGTCGATCCGCTTGACCGCTGCCGACGTCATATCCGCGGTGAAGCGGGCGTCCCGATACACCGTCAGGCCCTCCTTGAGGGTCAACTGGAACCAGTCCCGACAGGTGACCCGGTTGCCCGTCCAGTTGTGGAAGTACTCGTGGGCGATGACGGCCTCGACGGCCTCAAAGTCATCGTCCGTCGCCGTATCCACCCGGGCGAGCACGTACTTGGAGTTGAAGACGTTGAGCCCCTTGTTCTCCATCGCGCCCAT
>JAQWJQ010000171.1 GCA_029248265.1 Planctomycetota bacterium | reverse complement strand
TATGTGGGGAAGGCCCTCGACCTTGACCTCGGGCCGCGGGGCGCCAAGGTCCAGATCGACCTCAGTTCCGACCCAATCTTCCAGCTGAATGAGGGCTTCCGGCTCTCCGTCATGGTCCGCCCGGCGAGCTTCGTGGACGCTGACGTGGTGGACGTCGGCAATGTGGTCAAGCTCAAGGCCCGCAGCGATGGATCCGTGGGGTTCGAGCTCACGACCCAGCGCGAGGACGGCCTCGGCCGCCCGGTGAGAGGCGAGACCATCACCCTCCGCTCCGGCGGCGGTGTCCTTGAGCCCGGTCATTGGACGAAGATCGAGCTGCGCTATGACCGCCGCCGAGTGGTCGCCCTGGCGGACGGGGTCCCGGTGGCCGAGCGAGCGGAGACGCGCCCGATCTGGGGCCTCGAGGGCGCGCTGGTCCTCGGCGGCGGCCGTCAGCGCTTCGAGGGGCGTGTGGACGACCTCGTGCTCTCGGTCATCACGGTGGGGGACGAGGTGGTCCTCCCTAAGAGCGCTGAGTTCCTCGCGAGCAGCCCGACAGAGATCCGCTTCGACGAGAGCGGAGCCCTCGACCCGGTCTTTCACGCGGGGCCGGTGGGCATCGAGCTTCTCTTTGACGACGGGCGCTCCGACCTCATCACGGTCCGCGCATTGGGGACGGTGGACGCATGATGACCTCGAGCCTTAGCCGCCGCGCCGAAGGGGGATTCGTCCTCGTGTTGGTGCTCTTCATCTTGCTGGCGCTCTTCGCGCTCACGGCGCCGTTCCTGGCGACAGCGCGTAACGCGGACGCGGCGAGTGAGTTCGAGGTCAACGACGTGCAGCTTCGCCTCGCGCTGGACGCGGCGGGCCGCCACGCTCGGATCAGCCTCGACGAGACCCACCCGGCCCTCGACCCCACGCCCTACTACGACGGCCTGGACGAGCTCGATGTGACCATGGAGTTCCCCGTGGAGGTCTTGGATCCGGCCGACCCGAATGGCGTCGCGTTCGGCCTCAGCGTCGTGGACGTCGCGGGGCTGGTGGACCTCAACAGCGCCTCGCCACAGGTCCTCGGGAACCTGCTTGGCCAGGTGGCCAGGCTCGGCGCGCCCACGAGCGGCGGCGGAGACTCACTCAACCTGGCGGGGGGAGGCGGCTTCGACCCCGGCACCGTCGTCTCGGTGGGCGGCGAGCTCTTGCGCCTCGCGGGGCTCGATGAGAAGGAGCAGGGCGTCCAGATGGTGTCAGAGCGCGGGCTCGGCACCGTGCAGGACAGTGAGGGCGCCTGGCAGTCCACGGGGCCCCGGCCCCCGTCTACCCACGGCGTCGGCGCGGCGGTCCTCGGCCAGCAAGCCTTCGCACCGGCGATCTGGAGGACCCTCTCCTCGGATGGCATGCCGCAGACGATCTCCACCCTCGACGAGATCACCGCGGCGGATCAGTTCGCGCTCTCAGGGGGCTTCGACGAGGCCTCCCTCCTGCTCCTCCGCCGGACGGCGACGGCCCATGGTGGGCTCGGGGCTGGGCCGGTTTGGCAGCGGCCCACGCGGCTCCTCGCCCCGCTCGCCGCCGGGCTCACGCTCTCCTTCCGACCGGAGCAGGGCCGCTGGATGGGGATCGGGAGCACGGTTCGGATCTCTGACGGCGTGAACAGCGAGCTGCGGGTCGTGATCCAGCGTGGCCGGGACGGTCGCGTGTATGTGGACCGGGTGCTCGACAACGATTACGAGGCCTTCCTCACCACGGTGGAGGTCCTCGCGCGACGCCCGGTCAACATCAACACCGCGCCGCGTGAGGTGCTGGTGGCCCTCTTCACCAACCTCTCGCTCTTCGGGCAGAACCACCGGGTGGATGAGCGAGAGGCGCGAGCCCTCGCTTCGACCATCATGGAGTCCCGGCCCTTCACCGGGATGCGCGACTTTTCGGAGCGGCTCGTGCTGCCTGCCGGAGGCATCGACGTGCTGCCGAGCGATGCGCCGGTGCTGCCGGCCGTGTTCGAGGGGGCGGGCTCCGTCCTTGACGACCCGCGCGACGCGGTGGCCCTGTACATGAACGGGCTGAACGCCAATGACGCGAGGCTGGGCTTCGCGACGATGCCCTTCGGGTTCAGCTCGCGGCAGGTCTTCGACCTCGAGCTGCGCGCCAACGTGAGCGCGGAGAGCGGCATCGCCCGGGCAAGCGGCGCCCGCGACCGGCTTGAGCTCGTGGTCCCCCAGGTGGAGGAGCTCTTCACGGTCTTCGCGCGCCAGGAGGACTTTGAGGACCAGTTCAGGCTGACTCGCTCGGCGCCGTTCTGGCTCACCGGGCCAGAGACCACCGGGCGCTACGACGCTGGGGTCACGCCGCCGTCACGGCTGATCCCGAACCTCGGGACCCTGAACGGCCAGCGCTATATCCCCGGCATCAGCGAGCCGGTGGCGGACGGAGACGGTAACCCCGTGCCGCCCGTGCGGACCTTCGCGTCCAGGGAGGACGACGGCTTCGTCCAGCTGGACCCCATCCGCCTCGAGGAGACCCAGTTCACCGCCGGGCGGATCATGCACTTCGACCAGGAGAGCCGGACCCTCGAGGGGCGCTACCTCCCGGATGAGACGGTCACCCTCGAGACCACCGACGAGATGGTCAGCTGGACGGGACGTCTGGCGCCGGACGTGCTGGCGCCGCTGAACATCTCCATGTGGATCCGGCCCGAGAGCGGCGGAGACGGGACCGTGATGTCCGTGGGGGACCGCACCGAGGCCTCGGACCGCGTCGTCCTCGGGATGTCAGGGGACAACCTGGTGCTGCGCGTGCTCGACGGGATGGGCGACCACCGGGACACGGCGTTCCAGGAAGTCTCCGAGCTCCGCTATCCGATCGGCAGCGGCGCGGGGATCCCTGGACTCCCGGTCGGCGTCTGGAGTCACCTCTCGGTGGACGTGCGCGGGAACCGCCCGGACCAGATGAGCATGCTGGTCAACGGCAACGCCACCGGGGTGGAGCGCCTCGGCATGACGCGGCTCACCGCATCGGTGGGGACCGGGGCTGGCACCCTCCTCGTGGAGTCGACCGAGGGCTTCCCGCCGGTGTGCGCCCTCCGCATCGGGAACGAGATCATCGAGGCCACCGTGGCCAGCGAGACCTCCTTCCTCATCCAGCACGAGTTCGTCGGACCCAACGCGGGTTTCGGTGGCCGGCTCTCGCGGGTGCGCTTCGACGTGGAGGGCTCGGAGACGGCAACCCCCGTGGCTGAGGCCGCTGCCGTGATCACGGGGAGCTACGTGGCGGGGACCCCGGTCATCCACTACGGGTACAGCCTCCCGCTCTCGCGGAACGTGCCGTCGGGGCAGTCCGTTCTTGCTGGCGAGCTCGGGCCCTTCCGGGTTGGGCAGGCCGTCGGCCTGCCCGGCGACAATTCCCTGGAGCCTGTCCAGGTCCAGGGACCCTTTGGGCCGATCACCGTGGGTCGTGGCTGGGGACCGGAGGTGCTCGGCGCGCTGACCCTGGCGCTCGGGGATGCGCCGGAGGCCGACCCCGAAGGCACCGACTTGATGGCGAGCTTCAACCCGAACGGGGGCTATGCGGTGCTCTCCGGGCCGCGGCTTGGCCCGGTGAACGGCCTCGATCCCAACAGCCCTGACGGCGCCACGGTGGGGGGCATGGAGGTCATCCGGTACTCGGGGTACTCGGGGAATCAGCTCCAGGTGGTGGCGCGCAACGTGCCGCTGCAGCGGATCACGGAGCAGGAGGAGCCCGATGGCCTTCTGGGGGGGGCGCACGCGTTCATCTTTTCCTGGGACCTGCAGATCCTGGTTGGCGGCGCCTCGGGGACGGCGTACGACGGCGACGAGCTGCTCCAGATGTCGACGTTCTGCTACCCGATCTCGATCGGCGTCCCGGGGGCTTCCGCCCTCAGCTTTGCCGAGCCAAGCGCAGAGCAGTCGCAGTTCGCACAGATCACTCGCCTGGACGACGGTGAGCAGACCGAGTGGATCCGGTACGACGAGATTGACCTCGCGGCCTCTCAGCTTGTTCGCTCCAACCCGGGGGTGCTGTCCCGTGTGCACGGCATGCTCCATTCCCTCGGCGACGCGACGGTCCAGGGGGCTGGCGGCGGCGGTGGTGGTGGCGGCGGCGGCGCTGGCGGTGGCGCCGGGCCGGGTGGCGGCGGCGCCGGGGCGGGCGGCCCCGGGGGCGCGGGCATGGGCGACTCCTTCGGCGCGGCGGACGCCGACGCCGGGGCGCCCGCGCCGGGGGCCATGACGGTGGCTCTGCGCTCGGGAGGTTCAGCCGCGGTGGCCGGCACGGACTGGGACCCCAGCCGGGGGGAGGACCCCAACGAGGACTTCCCCCTCTCGCGCGCTGTGGCGAGCACGCTCAACTTCCGCGGCGCTCTTGATACGAGCATCGGTACGCACCCCGCCGGGGCGCTGGTCCTGCCGGTGGTTCAATTCGCGGTGCCGGACCTCGCCTTCGAGCGTGGCCGGCCGGGCGCGAAGGACCCCGTCTTCATCGTGAACGGCGACCTCGGCGCCCTCGGTTATCCGGTCACCGTCCACCGCGCGCACTACCCCGCCCTCGCCCGTGTGGTGCACGGCTACAACTCCGAGCCCGAGTCACAGGTGGCGACGGCGGCCGCCTCCAGCGTCGAGCCACAGGGGGGCTTCGCCCTGGGCAACGCCTGCTACGTGGCCTTCGAGGGGCCGGTCCTGACCCCGACGAGTCCAGGGGCCAACGGCGGGGCAGGCGGCTTGATCAGTGACCCGCGCTACCTCGGTCGCATGGTGAAGTTCCCGAGCGGCGAGATGCCGCGCTCCGGGCGCACCGTGGCGGTCGGCGCTGGCGCGGGTGGGCTCACAGACTTCGGCGTGGCCTCGGCCACGGTGGATGAGATTGTCTTCGGGAGCCCCTTCGCGAACGCTGGCTGGGGCGGCTCTCAGCCGGCAGTGCACGCCGCTGGTGGCGCGCTGCTGCTGGCGGCTCGAGTCGGAGAGACGGACCAGTCGCTGCAGATTCAGGAGAACGTGGTCCGAACGGCGAGCGGCCTGGTGGGCCAGCAGGGGTCGCCGCTCGGGGTGTTCCCCGACACCGGTGGCCTCGTCGCTGTGGGTGAGGAGATCATCGCCTTCACCTCCGGGAGCGGCAACTCGATCACGGTGGCGCCCGGCGGGCGCGGCCTGCTCGGCACCAGACCGCAGACCCACGAGGTGACGGAGGCGGTGCACTGGCTCGAGGGCTGGCGCTGTGTGGCGCTCGCGGGCTCGATCTCACCGGGCGACGCAGTCATTCCGTTGACCTCGACGGAGGGCTTCCCCTCCCAAGGGACCGCGTTGATCGGCTCGGAGCTGATCCACTGGACCCGGGTCCAAGGCGGGGCGCTGATCATGCCGCGGACCGCAGGCGATGACGGGGAGGACGACGGGATCGGCCCGGGCGCCTTCCGCGGCCGCTTCGGCACCCTCCCTGGCGGCTACGCCTCCGGGACGCCGGTGGTTCTGTTCCCATGCCGCTACTGGGATCGCTACGCGCCCCGCTTTGACGGGCCCGAGCTGGGCTACTTCGGGTTGCACCTCGACCAGCCCGGCGCCTGGTGGGCCGGGGTGACCTGGCGGGGAGAAGAGCCGAGCCTCGGCGGGGTGGAGCTGGTGGTCTTGCAGCGGGGCGGCGATGCCCCGTGGGACGCTGACCCCGAAGAGACCCCTGGGCTGACGCTCCTGGAGGACGGCACCCGGAACAACGACTTGATCCCGATCGGCCTGCAGTCCGATCGCATGGAGTGGAGGGTGTTCGCCAGGTACAGCCAGGGCGCCTTCGACGCGGAGTTCGGGCTCCAGCACGGCTGGAAGCAAACCCCGCGCTTCGACCTCCTGGGCGTGACGTACTCGGCGCCCGGGCGGGTGATCAGGAGCACGGATCGATGAGGCCCCTCTCCAGGTCAACGCGCGCCGGGGTGACCCTCGCCGAACTCATCCTCGCCACGGGGCT
Source organism: Planctomycetota bacterium (assembly GCA_029248265.1). Classification (GTDB taxonomy): domain Bacteria; phylum Planctomycetota; class UBA1135; order UBA1135; genus Saltatorellus. The sequence goes on along the minus strand of JAQWJQ010000171.1, from coordinate 2,199 downwards.
CGCGTCCATCGTCGTCGCTGCCACCGTCTCCATCGTCGACACCACGCTGTCCCTGTGGACGCGGGGGGAGACGGTCCGCCAGGCCAGGGAGGAGGGCTCTGCGGTGCTCTCGCTGCTCGGCGAGGACCTGCGGCAGATTCACGGGGGGGAAGCCGGTGACCTGCTGGTGGACTGGGAGGTCTTCGACGTGGAGCGCGACGGCCTGGTCGAGCGCTACTTTCCACGCATGCGCTTCATGCGGGATGCCGCGGCGAGCGAGGTGGCGCGCATCGAACGCCGCCGGCTGGCTTCCGAGGCCCGGGCAGAGCGCGACCGGATCGCCATCGCCCTCGGAGACGACGCGCAGAAGCTGGAAGAGGCCCTCGCCGAGTCCGAGCTCCTGAAGGCCGCCGGGGTCAGCGCGGAGCAAGCCTCGCTCGGGCTGCTGGGCGCGCCGGACCTGCGGGCATCGCGTCTGGTTGAAGTCCTCTACGCCGTGGTCCCGGAGGGGCGCGAGGGAGACCGTCGATATACGGGGGTCCTCTACCGCTCGGAGCGTCTCCACACGCCGGATATGCCGCCGGTCCTGCTGGGCGACGCCGCCTTCGACCGGAGCGGCATGCCGGACCTCTCCATGGCCCGTGAGGTGGCCCGCGGCGTGCTCTGGATGCAGCCGCTCCTCGCGACCCAGACGTCTCGCCTCACCCCGGGAGAGAACGGGCAGTCTGGATGGAGCAGCGAGCGCAACGTCGCGGGGGCTGCGACCTCCTGGGACGCCTGGCGGCTCGCTCGGCCTGACCCCGACCTCACCGTCTGGAACGAGCCCGCGGTGGGCATGCCCAGGGCAGGAACCCGCCCGCTCCTCCCGCGGCGGATCCGGGTCGAGCTGGAGATCCAGCGGCCGGGTGACTTCGACCGTGCGCCGCGGCTGCTCGACTCGGTGGAAGAGTCCGCCGAGTTCTTCACGGTCACGAACGGTGCCGCCCTGCGGGGCGCTGTGGGGGGGCATGTGCTCGTCGCAGGAGAGTGGATGAAGCTCAAGCGCGTGGTCGGAGACCGCGCCGTGGTCCGGCGGGCCACGCGAGGCACAGCGCGCCGCCGCTTACCCATGGAGTCCCGCGTGCTCTTCGGGCAACCGATCGATATGGATCTCCCCATCGCGCTGCACGAAGACAACTGGCGCCTCACCAACGAGGGAGGGCGGTGATGAAGTCACCCATGAACAAGAGAGGCGCGCGGCAAGGGTTCACTCTGCTCGAGGTCATCCTCTCAGCAAGCCTCCTCGCAGCTGGCATGTCGATGATCCTGGGGGTCTTCAACTTCGGCGCGGCGGTGGTCCGGAACGCGGAGCTCCGCTCACTCTCCGCGACCGCGGTGGAGGCGCTCATCAATGACCTCGAGGAGAACCTCTTTGAGCTTCAGCCGGACGGTTCGGTAGGGGAGCCCTCCCTGATCGTGGACCGTCCTGTGCCCGGGCGCCCCGGCGTCCGATACACGGTCCAGGCCACGCCGAATACCGCGGCGCTCGACGCCCAGGGACGGGCGCGTGAATACGTGGTGGAGGTGGTCGTCAACTGGTCCTCCTCCGGCGTTGAGCGCGCAGCCCGTTGGACCACGATCATGCTGCGCGAGGTGCCCTTTGGGGCGCGGATGCGCCGCCGCTTCGTCCGCTGACGCGGCGCCTTGCCTCGCCCGATACCACGAGCCACCTCCCCACCCACACCTGCCCCGCGCCCTCCCCGGCGGGGCTTGAACGACAAAGCCCTGGCGCCCCTCCGGCGCCTGACACCGAGAGAAGAGAGAGAAGCATGATGAACGCCAACCGAATCCGACGGGCCACGCTCGTGGCCGGCCTCGCCTGCGTCGGGGTGACCGCTCACGTCAAGGCCCAATGGGGGCAGGAGGGCGCCGCCGAGCCGGCGCCTCTCGAGGACGAGCTGTTCGCGATCCCCGCGCCGCCTGCGCCCGAGGACGTTCTCATGCTCAAGCTCCGCGACGGTCGAATCCAGTGGGGAGCCATCGGCCAGCACGACACCCTCGGCTTCGCGTTCCAACGCCTCGATAACGGCGGCGAGGTTCGGGTGCCCTGGTCCCTCCTCGACCCGCGCCAGTCAGAGCTGCTGCGGACGGACTACGGCTACGTCGAGGTGGAGGCAGAGGAGATCTTCGTCGACGCAGAGCGCCTGCTCCTGGAGGGGGGCGGCACGGTCGAGGGGGTGA
>JAQWJQ010000165.1 GCA_029248265.1 Planctomycetota bacterium | reverse complement strand
GGGCTGATGGCCTCGAAGGTCTCCCCCCGATCGAGGGAGCGGAAGACCTTGTTCATGCAGTGGTAGATGATGCGCGGGTTGTGGTGGGAGATCAGGAAGGGGGCCAACCACTGGCCGCGTAGATCCTCCTCCCCATCCGCCACCGGGAGGTCGAGGGTCACGCGCTCTCCACTCTCCATGTGAGCGCGTCGGATCGATCCGTAGAAGCCTTCGTGGTAGACCACGTCGGCGTCCGTGGGATCCACGGCGTGGTAGCTGGCCTCACCGCCCGGCGCCCGCTCGAAGTCCACCGCGCGCACGCGATCGCGGCCTCGACGGAGGTCGACCTCCGCCCGATAGGACCCGTGGTCCTGGACGGACCCGTACACGCGGAACGGCTCCGCCATGTCGAGGCCCACGTTGTAGAACTGCGCCAGCGGGAGGTTGTCGTAGAACGTGCGCCAGCGCTCGCCCCCGTCGTAGGAGATGGCGACCCCGCCGTCGTTACCGTTGACGAGGTAGCGGGGGTTCTCCGGGTCGATCCAGAGGGCGTGGTGGTCGCCGTGCATCCCACGGAGCCGACGGAAGGTCTTGCCGCCGTCCTCCGAGACGTTGAGGCCGAGCCCCATGACGTAGACACGCTCGGGGTCGGTCGGGTCGACGCGCAGCTGGCCGAAGACCCACCCGTAGGTGGCGGAGAGCCGCCGCATATACTCGTTGGACTCCGACATCCGGCGCCACGAGGCGCCGCTGTCATCGGAGCGGTAGACCTCGGCGCCCTTGATCGAGGCCTTGCGCTTGCGGTTGTAGGAGTCGACCTCATCCTCGCCGACCTCCCCCAACTCGTAGTTGTCGACGAAGGCGTAGACCGTCTCTGGCTGCGAGGCGCACAGGTCTATCCCGATCCGGCCGCGGAAGCGCGGCTCCGGGAGCCCCTCGTTGATGGCGCTCCAGCTGTCGCCGCCGTCGTCGCTGCGCCAGATGCCGCTCCCGGCGGTCGTCGGAGAGTTGCGGGGGTCATTCCAGCGCTGTCGTGTGCGCTGCCAAGTCGAGGCGTAGACCGCGTCGGGGTCCGCGGGGTCGAGCACGAGATCGATGGCACCGGACTCCTCGTCCACGGAGAGGACCTGGACCCAGTTCTCGCCGCCGTCCCGGGTCCGGTACACGCCGCGCTCGGGGTTCGGGGTCCACTCGTTGCCGGATGCGGCCACGTAGACCGTGTCGGAGTCGGCGGGGTGCACGACGATGCGCGCGATGGTGTGCGTCTCCGCGAGGCCGCGGTGCTCCCAGGTCGCCCCGCCGTCCAGCGAGCGGTAGACCCCGGCGCCGGCCATTGAGCTACGGAAGATGTTCGCCTCGCCCGTGCCGACCCAGACCGTCTCCTGGTTCGAGGGGTCCAGGGTGACGTCGCCGATCGACATGCTGGGCGCCTCGTCAAACACGCACTCCCATGAGACCCCCTCGTTCATGGACCTCCAGACGCCGGAGGACGCGCCCGCGACGTACAGCGTGTAGGTGTCCCCCCGCGGGCTCGTGACCGCCACGTCGGTGATGCGGCCGCTGATGTTGGTAGGACCCGCGAACTGCCAGCCGAGGTCCCCGTACGGAGAGCCCGACACCAGGTCGAGGTGCTCCGCGTACAGGCGCATGCGCGTGTCGGCATCAGTTCGACCCGGGTCCTCGACCTGGGCCGCCGCGGCCAGCGGAGCGAGAAGTGAGGCGGACGCGGTGGCGAGGAGCAGGGGATGACGCATGGCGCTGGAGGTGGGCGCTGGAGATTCGGGCGCTGGAGGGAGCGGGGCGATGACATCGTAGGCGCCCTCTGGGAAACCGTGGAACCGGCCACGCGCGGGCGTCCCCCGGTTCTCATGAGCGGACGACTTCCGCGGGTCCTGGGCCCTGAGGCGCGCTCCGGTGCGAGCGGCCTAGCGAGCGAGGAGCATCTCGATCGCCGTCGACGTGGCGGTGACGAGGAGCAGCGTGCAGCCTGCGGCGTAGAGCCAGAGCCCAGCGTGCAGCAGGCCGCGAAGGACGGTCCGCCTTCGGGCGAGGTACTGACCGTTCACGCGAATCGCCCGCACCACCACGCCACCGTTCACGAGCAGCAGCAGCGAGACGAGCGGGGAGAGGGTGAGCTCGTGGGGCCGGTTCGCCCCGCTCATGTCCTCGATGGCGACGGCCATCGCGGCGACCACGAGGAACAGGCTCCCGCCCAGCAGGAGGCCGAGCCCCGGGCCGGACCAGGAGCCCTCGGGCCCCCGGGGACCGGCGCGCCCGCCAGGTCCCTCAGTTCCGATAGCTCTGGAGCGGCGCGGGGATGCGCCCGCCGCGGGAGTGGAACACCTCACTGCCGAACCTCCCAGGGTCCTGGACGATCGCGGTACCGAGCAGCCCGCCCCAGTCGTGGGTCTCCCCGGGTCCCTTGCCAGGGACCGGGATCGCCCGCACGGCGGTGGTCTTCTGGTTGACCATGCCGATCGCCATCTCATCCGCAATGATGCCCGCGAGCGTCGCCTGGCTGGTGTCCCCGGGGACCGCGACCATGTCGAGGCCGACCGAGCAGACCGTCGTCATGGCCTCCAGCTTCGCGAGGCTCAGCGCCCCGTCCGCCACCGCCTGGATCATGCCCGCGTCCTCGGACACCGGGATGAACGCGCCGGAGAGGCCGCCAACGCTGGACGAGGCCATGGCCCCCCCCTTTTTGACCGCGTCCGTCAGCAGCGCCAGGGCGGCAGTGGTGCCGGGCGCCCCGGTGCGCTCCACCCCGATGAGCTCGAGGATGTCTGACACCGAGTCCCCCACCGCGGGGGTCGGCGCGAGGGACACGTCGACGATGCCGAAGACAGTCCCCAGCCGACGCGCGGCCTCGCGGCCCACGAGCTCCCCCATGCGGGTGATCTTGAAGGCCGTCCGCTTGATGGTCTCGGCGACTGCCAGCAGGTCGGCGTCGGGGCCGAGGCGCTCGAGGGCCGAGCGCACCACGCCGGGGCCAGACACCCCGACGTTGAGGACCGTCTCCGGCTCGCCGATGCCGATGTGGGCGCCGGCGATGAACGGGTTGTCCTCCACCGGGTTGGAGAAGCAGACCAGCTTCGCGCAGCCCAGGCCGCCCTCGCTCGCGGTGAGACGCGCGGTGTCGAGGACCACTTTCGAGAAGTGCGAGACCGCGTCCATGTTGATCCCGGCCTTGGTCGTCGCGAGGGAGACCGAGGAGCAGACCCGCGCGGTGGACGCGAGGGCCTCGGGGATGGACTCGAGCAGGGCGTGGTCCGCGTTGGAGTAGCCCTTGTGCACGTACGCGGTGTAGCCGCCGATGTAATCGATCCCGATCTCCTCGGCGGCCGCGTCCATGGCGCGCGCGAAGGGGACGAGGTCCTTCGAGCCGGAGGCCGCCGCGACCAGCGCGATCGGCGTGGTGGCGACCCGCTTGTTGATGATCGGGATGCCCAGGTCCGACTCAATGCCGCCCGCCGTCTCCACCAGGTTGCGGCCGTGGTGGACGATCTTGGCGTACACCTTCTCGCAGGAGGACTCGAGGTCAGGGTCGGCGCAGTCGAGCAGGTTGATGCCGAGCGTGGTCGTTCGAATGTCGAACGTCTCCAGCTCGAACATCCGGACGGTCTCGAGGATCTCGTGGTCGGTGAACGGCATCGTGGGTCCTCCGCTAGACGCGGTGCATGAAGCGGAAGACGCTCTCGTGCATGACGCGGACGACGTAGTCGCCCTCCCCGCCGAGGCACTGGAGGCTGTCCTTGACCGAGCCGAAGTCTCGGCCGGGGGGCACGGCGCAGGTGAACACCGTGTGGAAGTAGCCGCCGACGTTGCGCTGGCTGATGTCCGCCACGTCGCACTCGTGGGACGCGAGGGCGGCCGTGATCTCGGCGAGGACGCCGGGTCGGTTGCGCCCGACGACGGTCACCACCAGCCCGATGCCATCGGTGGTCGAGGGCTCGGGGAGGTGGGGCAGGGTCGCCTTGGCCCGCGCCGCGTCCGGTCCCCTGTCGGGGAGCGGCGGCGCGTAAGCGCCCGCGGGGCCAATGAGGCGGACGCCCGCGGTGGCCGCAGCCTCCGCGGCCTGGGGCGTCACGACGGTCCCCTCCTCGAGGAGGATCTCGGGGCCGCCGAGCCGGCGGACGTCCTCGGCTGTCAGGAATCTCTTGGTCATAGCTCGTTCACTCTCCGCCGATGGGCTCGGG
>JAQWJQ010000146.1 GCA_029248265.1 Planctomycetota bacterium | reverse complement strand
GTCGTCGTCTGTCAGGACGAGCGTAGTCAGTCAAAGAACAAGGCCCGGGCCATGCGGATCCTCCGCAGCCGCCTCCTCGAGGCCGAGGAGGAGCGCGTCGCCTCGGAGCGCTCGGAGGCTCGGCGGACGCTGGTGGGGACCGGGGATCGCAATGCACGGGTCCGTACGTACAACTTTCCCCAAAATCGGGTGACCGATCACCGCCTGGAGGACAGTGAGAAGAAGAACTTCAACCTCGACGGGGTCATCGAAGGCCGACTCTCGCTGATGCTCGAGGCCCTCGAGGATAAGGACCGGAGAACGCGGCTGGCGAATCTCTGATCGTGTCCGCATTCTGTTGCACCCGTCTTCGACATCCTGACCCCCTTCGGGCAGCCTCCTTCCCGTTGGCTGCCGAGCACTGAGATCCATGACCGACGCCAACGACGCCAAGAGTTCCTCCCGCGCCAGCAAGAGCGGCGGTGAGCCCCCCAAGCGCGAGCTCGAACAGGCGCCCCTTCTGCTTCGGAAGGCCAGCGTGATCCTGATGTGCGGCGCAGCCCTGCCCTGGATGACGTCGATCATGACCGAGGGCCACATGCCCTGGCTCTCCTGGTTCTCCTGCTGGGCCCTGACGTTCCTGGCCGGATGGGTCCTGCTCGACGGGGCCAAGGCTCGTTTCGGCGCCAAGGCCAGCGGCCTCAGCAAGGCGCTCGTCAAGGCGACGCCTCTCGGGCCTGCCGTTCTCGCGGTGGCGCTGTTCATCACCGTGGTGGTGATCAGCCTGTCCACCGGGGTGTACTTCAGCGGGGATGAGTTCAAGGGCTTCACCGCACCGGAGCTCGGGGTCGGTGAGAAGACCGCCTTCGAAAACGTGTACACGCCCGCGGCGCTTGAGTTCGCGACGTTGTTCCTCGCGCTGGCCACCTTCGCGCACATCACCGCCTACGAGTACGGGGCGAAGTTCAGCCCGCTCTTCCCCCTCATGTTCCTCGGCCCGGCGGTGGCCGGCGTGCTGAAGGTGCTCGAGGCTGCCTCGAAGCTGGGTGACTTCGGCCTGGCCTTCGTGGGGGTCCTCGGCGCGGTCGGAGTCGCCTCCGGGGGGATCATGGCCATGTACACCATGTACGTGTCCCTGAAGGTGGCCAAGGAAGAGGGCGACCGCAAGCGGGACGCAGCTCGCGAGCGGAAGCGCGCCGAGCGTGAAGCCCGTAAGGGCTGATCCCGCACCCCGAGCGTGAGGATAGCTCCTTGAGTCAGGGCCCTGGTGGCACCGGCCAGAGCGGTCGCCCGACGGCGCCTCGCACGGCGAGGGAGATGCTCGCCCTCGCCCGGGGCTTCCTGGAGCGTAAGGGCTTGGGGGAGGCCCGGCTGGAGGCCGAGCTGCTGGTCGCCCACGCGTTGAAGGTGGACCGGCTGGGGCTGTTCATGCGCCTCGACGCTCCCATTCAGGGGACGGAGGTCGACCTCGCGCGGGACGGCCTGGTTCGCCGGGGCCGACGTGAGCCCACGGCCTATATCGTCGGTCGACGAGAGTTCTACGGCCGAGACTTCGAAGTGGGGCCCGGGGCGCTGGTGCCGCGTCCGGAGACCGAGCTGATCGTCGACCTCGCGCGGGAGGCCTTCCCCGCGGGCGCGACGGAAGGGGTCCGCGGCGTGGACGTGGGGACCGGCTCAGGCTGCCTCGCCGTCACCCTCGCACTGGAGTTGGAGGGCTCGCAGTTCGATGCGATTGACCTCGCTGCGGACGCCCTGGGCTGGGCGAAGCGGAATCGAGACACCCACGGGGCCAAGGTCACTCTCCATGAGGGTGATGGGCTGGAGGAGCTGGAGCGCCTCGTGGGGGCCCATGGTGCATACGACCTCATCGTCAGCAACCCGCCCTACGTGGAGCCCACTGAGCGTGAGCTGCTCGCGCCGGAGGTGCGGGACCACGAGCCCGCGCTGGCGCTCTACGCCCCGCCGGGGGACCCGGACTACTGGGTCCGGGGCCTGATCGAGCGGGCTCAACGTGGCCTGAAGCCTGGCGGCCTCCTCCTGGTGGAGCTCGGCCATCTCCAGTCTTCACGCGCGCATGCCGCCGCGGCGGCGAGCGGGGCGGCCTCCGCTGAGGTCCTCAAGGACCTGGCGGGTGTTCCGCGGGTCCTCGCCTTGAAGAGGTGAGGGCTGGCCCGCCCACCTGGCCCGCCCACCTGGCCCGCCCACCTGGCCCGCCCAACTGGGGCGGGCGGAGGGGAGGCGGCCCTGGCTACCCGCGGATGCCGGCCACGTACTGCTCGATCGTGGCCCGGTCGGGCTCCGCCATGTTCTGGACGAAGACGGCAATCTCGTAGTGCTCGAGGGTCCGGCTGATCTTCTCGCAGCGAACGACGGCGCCGTCCCCGGTGATCTTCCTGAGGCCGTGCTCGGTGGGCAGCTCGAATTCCACCCGAAGGGCCGTCATCTCCGGAACCGGGCGGTCCAGGAAGAAGCACACCCCGCCGCGGCTCACGTCGCGGATCTTCGCCTCGTGGCTGCCGTCCTCCAGGGAGATGGTGATCGGCAGGTCCAGCCTCGCGCGGCGGAACTCACGTCGCTCGCGACCGTCTCCGGGGTCCGGCGGGAGGGCGTTGGGTGATGGCTGGGTCATGATGGAAGTCACCTCCGGCGACTTCGTGCATGGTAGGGCGGCGAAGGCGTCGGATCACGGCTGGTCCTCCGCTACACTGTGTTTTCTCATCCGGGCCTCGGCCCGGATCGATCCGAACCCGCTTCG
>JAQWJQ010000141.1 GCA_029248265.1 Planctomycetota bacterium | reverse complement strand
AGCACCGAGACCGCGTTGGTGAAGTTGAACGTCGGCGCCCCTGCGACGTTGTCGCGGAAGAAGCACTGGAAGTTCACCGTCATGCCCGGGACGATCGCGCCCGGTCCGGTGGACTGGTTCGGATCGGTGAAGTCCACGGCGCGGGCCACGCTGCCGAGGATGTCCGCCTGGACGGCAGGGTAGAGGCGCACCGCGGGCATCTGGGAGTTCCCGATGACGCAGAGGTTGCCGAGGCCGCTCGGGAGTTGGACCTGGTCGGGGCCGTAGAAGAACAGGCCAACGGTGAAGGCCGGGAGGCCTCCCGCCGCGATGACGAAGCTGTTGTCCGTGATGCTCGAGGAGCCGGAGGCGGCGATCTGCGCGGGGGCGCCTGAGCTGCCCGCGTTGGCCGAGCAGTAGTTCGTGAAGCCGCACGGGGGCTGCTCCTCGATGATCTTCCAGATGCGGCCGCCGCTCTGGGTGATGATGTAGACCTCGCCGTCGTGGTCCTCACCGAAGGAGGAGATGGAGCTGATGGTGCCGCTGCTGGGGCGCAGCTCGATCGTGCGGTCGGTGAAGTTCTGCACCGCGCTGCCGTCGTAGTCGAGGCTCCAGATCCGGTTCGAGCAGTAGTCCGCGAAGAAGTACGTGCCCTGCAGGCTGGGGATCGCGTTGCCGCGATAGATCATGCCGCCGGTGACGCTGCAGCCGGAGCCGTGGTTGTACTCGTGGATCGGGTCGAGCAGCGCAGAGCTGGTGCAGGTGCAGCCCGAGAGCCCCGTGCAGCGGGTGCCTTCCTTGCAGCGCCAGCCAAGGTTCAGACCGGCCTGTCCGGCCGGGATGAAGTCGATCTCTTCGCGCTGGTTCTGGCCGACGTCCGCGATCCACATGTCGCCGGTCGCCCGGTCGAAGGTGAAGCGCCACGGGTTGCGCAGGCCGATGTGGTAGATCTCGTTCCGGATGGAGCTGTTGCTGAGGAACGGGTTGTCCGCGGGGACAAACGGCGCCGCGATGTCCACGTCATAGCGGAGCATCTTGCCGAGCAGCTGCTGGCCGTTCTGGGCGCGCCCGTTGGGGTCGTTCCCCGAGCCGCCGTCACCGAGGCCGAAGTACAGCTTCCCGTCGGGGCCGAACTTGATGCAGCCCCCGTTGTGGTTGGAGAAGTCCTGGTTGACCTGGGAGATGAACTGGACGCGCGTCGGGTTGGCGACGTTGGGGTCCGAGGACACCGTGTACTCGGCGACCCGTGAGTTGCCGGAGTTGTTGGTGTAACTGACGAAGAAGCGCCCGTTGGTCTGGTAGTCCGGGTGGAAGGCGAGCCCGAGAAGGCCGCGCTCGCCGCCGGAAGCGACCTCGGGGTTGATGTTCAGGAACGGGGTCGCGATGAGGGCGCCGTTTTGAATGACGCGCACGCGCCCGGCTTGCTCCAGCACGAAGATCCTTGAGGGGTCCCCCGGTGCGAAGGTCAGGTCGGTCGGGTTCTGAAGCCCTGAGACGAAGAGCTCGGTGGTCAGCGGCAGCTGAGCGGATGCCGGCGTGGCCGACAGCAGTCCGAGGCCAGCGACGGCGGAGAGGAGTAGTGTGCGAAGCATCATGGTCGTCCGTTGGACGGGGATCGGGAAGCGGGGGCCAGGGGCCGCCGGGTCGATGGGACCGGAGAGGGCGCGGGCTGAGAGGCTGTACCCTTGGACTAGCTTCAAACGCCAGGCATCGGGTGTCAAGCGCGACAAAAGGACGTCCTCAGGGAACTCCCACCTTTCATGGAGGCGCTCGTACCCCGTCAGGTTCCAACTCTTGAGTCTATCCCGGCGGTGCCTGGCGGCTACATTCCTTGCGCCCCGCCCTGCGGTGAGGCTCCAACTGCGACATGACGCTCCGATTGCCTCGCTGGCTGCCCTATACGGCCCTTCTCGGCCTCTCGCTCTCCTGCGGTGGGGGTGAGGTGTCGGCGCCCCGTCATGTGCTCCTGATCACCCTGGACACGACCCGGGCGGATCACCTCGGCGCCTACGGGCAGGCGCGTTTCGAGACACCTGTGCTCGACGCCCTCGCGGCGGAGGGCGCTCTGTTCGAGCAATGTAGCTCGGCCGCAGCGACCACCCTCAGCTCCCACACGTCGCTGATGACCGGCGCCTACCCCCTGCGCCACGGTGTCGCGCGCAATGGCTTCACGGTGGATCCGTCGAACCGGATGCTGGCGGAGGCTCTCGGGGAGGCGGGCTTCGAGTGCTCCGCGTTCGTGGCGTCGTCGGCGCTCGTCTCGGCGACCGGGATGGATCAGGGCTTCGGTCTCTACGATGAACACCTCGACCTCCCCGCCTCGCCGGGCGGCAACGATCAGGCCCAGCGCTCCGCTCGATCCGTGTCCGACGCGGTCCTCTCACGGCTCGACGCCTGGCAGGCTGCTGGGGCGTCGGATCGTCTCTTCCTCTTCGCCCACTACTTCGACCCCCACGCGCCCTACGGTCCGCCGGGGTCAGACGAGGTGGCTGGGTTCGACGACATCGAGGACGCCGTGGTCGCGCAACAGCGCCGCCTGGTCGGGCGTGCGCTTGGCCAGCAGGCGGTGATCGGGACCGGGCTCCCGGTTGAGCTCGCCGGCCCCGTCGTGACGACGCCCAGCCCGGAGGATGAGCGCCTCGCCGCCCTCTATGGAGCGGAGGTGGAGTATCTCGACTTCGAGGTCGGGCGGCTGATGGCGGGCCTGGCGGCCCGGGGCATGCTCGAGGAGACGCTGGTCGTGCTCACGGCGGACCACGGGGAGACGTTCTGGGAGCAGGGCAACTTCTGGAACCACGGGCTCTGGGTCGGTGAGGCAGACGTGCATGTGCCCCTGATCATTCGTGGCCCCGGCGTCCTTCCCGGAGCGCGGGTGTCCACCCCGGTCTCAGGGGTGGATCTAGCTCCGACGATCCTGGACGCCGTGGGGCTCTCCGCGGGCCCTGGAGATGACCCAGGTCGGGGTCGCAGCCTCCTCGGAGCCCTGGGAGGCGCCGACCTCGCCAAGCGGGCGGTGTTCTCCGAGGCGACACAGCCGGGTCCGCGGCTCGAGGGCGGTGGCGAGCTCGCGTGGCCCGGGGACGTCAAGCCACAGGCGGTGCGGCTCGGGGGCTGGAAGCTGATCAAGGCGCCCTATCTCGGGGTCCGGCAGCTCTACAACCTCGCGGTCGATCCCGCGGGTCGGCGGGACCTGCTGTCGGAGCCATCGTTGGAGCCCCCCGCGCGGGCCGCGCTCCAGGATCTCGAGCGCGCCCACCGGGCGTGGCGCGACGCGGCGGCCCCGCGCCCCTCGACGTTCGACCCCGCCCAGGCGGAGGCGCTGCGGGGCCTCGGGTACGGAGGCGACGACTCCGACGACTGATCCCGTGCGGCCTCGCGCCTCGGTTACCCGCGTGGTGCGGGTCGAAGGCCGGGGCTCGCGGGCGAGCGCAAGCCCCTCGGGGATCACTCGAAGCTGCCGTGGTGACGGTAGAAGAACCGGTGGAGGACCTTCCCGTCGCGGACCAGTTCGCCGTCCACGAAGTAGAGCGGCAGGCGCTGATCACCGGCCTCGGTGCGCTCCGCGTTCATGGCGAGCCGGATGCGGTCGTTGGCCTCGACGGCGAACGGGCGCACCGGGAAGAACGATTGGCGCCAGTGGGTCGGCGGGACCATGGGGGAGCAGGAGAGCTCGACGTCAGGTGTCAGGTCCACCTCGAACCAGCCGCCGAAGCCGTGCACGGTGCCGGCGCGCTCCACGAGGAGCGTCGCGGCGGTCGTGAAGAAGAAGTCATCGGCGCAGGCGTGGTCGAGGTCGAGGTCGAGCACGTCCACCGGGGTCCCGAGGAGGGAGGACGACTTGAGGTCGCAGGCTGCGGTGATGAAGCTCTGGACCTCCGCCTCGATGAGGCGGGAGTAGTCGAGCCCGTAGACCGGACGCTCCCAGAGCCCGAGGCCGAGGTCCTGGTGTACGTGGCTGTCGTCCACCGGCGCCACGCACAATCGGAGTGTCCTGGGCAGCATGTGGCCGCCCGGCTTCATGTAGCGGTCGCGCGCATCAATGACCGACTCGAACATGAGCTCGGCGAGGCCGAAGAAGCCCATCCATTCGGAGATGATGAGGTCGTACCCACCCTCCAGGTCGAGGTCCTCCATGCGGCCGCGATGGAAGGTGATGCGGTCGCCGAGACCGTTGTCGGCCGCGACGTCGCGCGCCACGTCGATGATGGCCGAGGAGTCGACCGCGTCCACATGGGCGGCGCCCGCGCGAGCGGCGAACATGGACAGGATGCCGGTGCCCGTGCCCACATCGAGGATGCGCTTGCCCTTCGCCACCGACTCGATGGCGCGGCGGTACCCGTCTGTCCGGGCGTGATCCTGGATCATCAGCCGGTGGACGCCGGGGTCTGCGTAGCTCGCAAAGTAATCGTGGTCGCTTGAATAGCCGTCAGCCATGGGCGGGAGGTTGCCAGAGGGCCGCCCCCCGGGGTTCAGAAATCGCCCGTTGGCAAGAAAAGAGCATCGGCCCCCCGGGGCGGCGTTGGGGGCGCTCAGGGGCGCTTGCTCGGGTTGCGCGGTCGATGGTTGAGATCTGACCTCCGGGGTTCCTATCGTCGTGCTCATGGCGAGCGACACCACCCAGCCCGTGTCTGGCGCGACGCACGCGGAGGCTGGCACCCTCGATCCTGCGGCGATCTTCACCCTCGAGGAGGCCGCCGGTCGGGTGCGCGTCCCGGTGGAGGACCTCGAGGCCCGCTGCGACCGCGGCGAGCTCCTCTTCGAGACCCGCCGCCGCGGGCGCCGGCTGGTGCGTTACGTGCGGGGGATGGACCTCGCGGAGGCCTTCCCCGGAGCGCCGGGCCCCACGCCTTCGGGTCCCATCCCGTCGGGACGGTCCCCGGAGGGCGTGGCCGGGCGCGGGCCCGACGCCACCGATGTGGCCTCTCCGAGCCGCGAGGTCGCCGGCCCTCCCACGCCCGGCCACGGCACCATGGACCGGTCGCCCGCGCCTCGGCCCGCCCTCGCCGTGGGGACCGAGGAGATGGCGGACGCGGTGCGCAGCTCCGGCGCAAGCCGTGACGCCCTGATCGGGCTCTGTCAGGACCTCGAGACGAGGCTGGACCTCGCGGACCGTGAGCGCCAGGCCAGCACCGCCTCGCTGCTCATGGCCCAGCGCCGTGTCTTGGACCTGGAGCTTCAGCAGCGGTCACGCCCCTGGGCCCGCCTCGGCGGGGCGGCGCTCGGGCTCATGTCGGTGTCGGCGCTCGCGGTGATGGCCGCCTTGCCGGGCTGGCTCGATGAGCGCGCGCTGGGTCGAGCCTCGAGCCTCCGCGCTCAGTTGGCCAGTGACCTAGGGGCCCTGGAAGCCTCGATGGGCGCGCTTGTCGCAGCGTCTGGAGCCGAGCGGGTGGAGCTTGAGTCGCGGCTCGAGTCCAGCGCTGCTGCGCTGGATGAGGAGCGCCGCCGCGTGGAGCAGCTCGTGGCGGATGCGGGGACGGAGCGGACCTCGGCCGAGCGAGCTCGCCTCGCGGGGCTGGCCCGGATTGGAGAGCTGACGACCTTGCTCGAAGCCTCCGATCGTCAAGCGGCTCAACGGAGCGCCGAGCTGGTGGTGGTCGTGGAGGCCGGCGCCCGGGATCGGGCTCGGTTCAGCGAGCGCCTCGCCGCAGCGGAGCGGCAAGCGGCCGCGGCGCGGTCCGCGCTCAGTGAGGCGGAGGCGACCGCGAACGAGGAGCGCCGTGTCTTCCTTGGGCGGCTGGGCGCTGCGGACGAGGTCCGGGCGGCTGAGGACGCGGCGCGGGAGGCTGAAGCCGGCGCTCTGCGAGCGGAGATCAAGGCGCTGATGGCCGAGATCGCGGCCGGGCAGGTGGCCTCGCTCGCGGCCCTCGAGGCCGCTCGAGCTGAGCTCGAGGCCCAGCTGGAGGCCCAGCTGGAGAAGCGGACCCCGGTTGAGGTCTGGGCGCTCAAGTCAGAAAGGCGCGAGCCCTGGTGGGCACGCGCCTTCCGCTTGATGTCTGCCTCTGCTGACTGACCTGAGGCTCCGGGGATCCCTGCGGGTCGTCCGTGAGGCCGGAGCCCGAGGCGCCCCAGGTGGCTCAGGGGAGGAAGGTCACCGAGACACCGTCGGTGGTGTTCGAGGTGGCCGTGCCGCCGACGGCGTCGCGGAACCAGTACTGGAAGTTCCAGGTCTCACCCGCGTTGAGGCTCGCCGCGGACGGCAAGCCGTTGAACGGGACCGGGAAGTTGATCTGCCCGGTGAAGCCTGAGCTCTGGATGAAGTTGGAGAGGCGGAAGATCCCTCCGCTGAGGCAGAGGTTGCCCTGCCCGCCGCCGAGCCCCGTGGAGAACCCCTGGGATTCGGAGAAGATGAAGTAGCCGAGGGAGAGCGCGGGGAGGTTGGTGGCGTCGAGGGTCAGCGTGTTGGCGAACAGGCTCTGGGACCCGCTGGCTTGGATCGTGCCCGCGGAGCCGCTGGAGTTGGGGAGCGAGGAGCAGTAGCTCGTGGGCGCGGGCGCCGCGTAGTCAGCGTAGAGCCTGCCCTGGACGTCGAAGACGGCGGTGACGCCTGAGCCCGGGTCGGTCAGCAGGAACTGGAGTTGCAGCGGTGCGTCAAGTACGAGCCCAGCGCCACCGCCCGAGGTCATGGAGATAGTGCCGCTCAGGGGCTGAGGGCTGCTCATCGTCCCGGTGAGGTCGCCGACGGAGGGGGCGCCTCCGAGGGGAGTGATGGTCGAGGTGCCGCTCACGGTCGTGGAGAAGATGTTCACCGTGAAGCTGGTGCCGTTGACTGTGCCGACGTCTGACTGGAGCTCCAATCGAAGGTTGGTGATCGAGATCGTGGCGAGCGCCGGCAGGAACGGGACCGGGTTGGGGATCTCGGCCGTGAGGTCCGGCGTCACGAGGACGCTCTCGCCCGGCACGAACTGGATCGTCTGGATCGGAAGCCCGCCGCTCGTGGTCACGATGTTGGTGGAGCCAACGAGGGTGAAGTTGGGTGGCGTCCCGACGATCGAACCGAGCGAAGTCGAGCCAGAGAAGGTGAACTGGGACGCGCTCTGGTCCACCGTGTAGGTCGCCGGAAGCTGGGCAGCGGCGCTGGTGGAGAGGAGGGCGAAGAGGGCTGAAAGGATGATGGTCTGTCGCATGGCTTGCCAGATGGGGGCGCGTGAGGGCACTGCATCGTGCCCTGCTTTGCCACTTCCTGCCATGGTCCGATGGGGCGAGATGCCCTAGGGCTGGCAACGGGAAGCCCGACCGGTTACACCACGCGTCATGGCTCAGGAGGAGACAGGGGCCGCGGCGGGCTCGGGGAGGCGCGCAGGGTGGCAAGCTGACGCGTCCGGAGCGGGTTGGGACCCCGAGCAGTGGTGGTCCTTCGGCCAGGCGGCGGATCGGGCGGATGTGACCCACCGGACCCTCCAGACCTGGGCGGAGCAAGGCAAGCTCATGGTCCGCACGGCCTGGCGCGAAGGGATGGAGGTGCGCCTCGTCAGGGCTGGAGATGTCGCTCGGCTTGCGCCGGGGGTCGCCTTCTCGGAGGGCGTCGCGGCCTCGCTCGAGGAGCGGGCGCTGTTCACGGGTCCGAGGCGCTCGGGCCTCGGGGCGGGCGCCCCAGCGCCGCCTCGGAGCCAGGGGGACTTCGGGCCCCGTCCGTACGAAGACGATCGGGACGCCCTGCGCCGGACCGCGGAGCTGGAGATCGACCGCCTGCGGGCGGAGCTCGAGGCGCTTCGTGGCCGCGGGGACGCACGCGCCGCGGCATCGCCTGCGTCGCCGGCGGCCATGGACCTGTGGTCCGCCGAGGAGCATGGGGGCCTGGGCGCCGGCGCTGGACACCGCTGGAGGCGGATGCGTTGGCTCGGCACGTTCCTCGCGGGGGTGACGCTCGGGGCGACCCTCGGGTGGGTCTCGTCCGAGCCGGACCCCCCCGCCGCGGAGCTGGGGCCGGGGCTCACCGACGCGGCGCCCGGCTCACCGACTCGCCTCGCGGCCGCCGCAGGAGGCCGCACGGCGGGCCCTCTCCATGAGGGGCCGCAGCGGCCGGACCGGGGAGCGGCGGAGGTCATTGCGAGCGCTGCGGTGCCGGTCCTGGCCGCTCAGGGCGCGTCGAGTCAGGAGGTCGTCTCGGTCTCGGCGGCTGGACCCCTTCCGTCGCCCGGCGCTGGGGCTGCGGATGCGGCCCCCGTGAAGAGGCTCCCGGTCCTGCTCGGCGACCTGGCCACGCTGTCGGCCACGCCCCTCGACGGGACCACCGTCTGCGCCTATCGCGGGGCGGGGCTTGGCTCGGCCGAGCTCCAATTTGTCCTGGGCGGCTGCTTCGGGGAGCGCCTCTCCGATGGAGCGGGAGTCCTCGCGACGGACCGTGTGCTGGGCGTGGCTTGCTGCAAGCACCACGCCGCGGTTCAGCGGCTCAGGAGGCCCACGGCCGGGGCGCGGGCCCTGGACATCGCGCGCCAGGAGGCGGAGTTGGCCGTGCAGGAGGGCTTCCTCCCCCCGATGCTCGAGCTGCGCGCAGAGCGGGCGGGGATCCTCTTCGCACGGCACCTCGCGGGTGAGTGGCGCGCGTCTGGGTTTGATGGAGCCGTGGAGGGCCGCGTGCATCGGTGGGCGCAGCTGGGCGCCCCCGGCGTGCCCGCCCAGGATCAGCCGGTCCGGGTGGAATTGCGCAGCTGGATCGAGCGCGGGGAAGACGGCGGGCTCGCCTGCTACCGCCTCGTCACGGAGCTCGGTCGCGACGCGATCGAGGACCGCGCGCTCTCCTTCGAGTGGCTCGACTGACGTTGAGGGCCTCGACCGAGCCGACGCCTCGATCGCCCAGGGGGGCGGCCATACGCCGTGGGGCGGTGGCGTGGCTGGTCATGGCCCTCGGTCTGCTTGCCTGCTGGGAGGCGGAGGTCCAGAGCGCGGAGGCCGCTCCGGTGGGCCTCGTCACCGGCCAGGGGCTGATCGTCGGCTCGGAGGGAGAGGATGCCGTCGAGCATCGCGCGCCGCCCCTCTCGGTGCCCCTTCGCCGTGAAGCTCGTGAGAGCCGTGCGCTGCGCGGCGCGGGCGTCGCTCTCTGCGCCCTCGGGCTGTTCCTCGTGCTGGTGCGGGGAGGGGCGGCGGGCACGTCGCCTCGGTCTCTGGCCCGGCTCCTCTGGGCGGCGCCGGGGGCCCTTGGCGTCTGGGCACTCTCTCCGTTCGGAGGGGCCTCGGCCGGCGGGTTTGCGCTGGGAGCGCTCCTGCTCGTGTTGAGCATGAGCCTGCTCGCGGCCTGGCGAGACTGAAGCGCGCGAGCCCGCCGGGGACCTCCATGCCTCCCTAGTCGGCGGCGTCGGCGCGACCGGCTCCGCGAGTGCCGAGGATCAGCGCCGCGCCGAGCAGGGCAAACGAGGTCGCGAGGGGCCACCCGTCTGCTGCCTCTGAGAAGGGGGGCAGGAGCGCGACGGCGACGGCGAGCGGGACCTTGAGGTTGTTCATCACGGCGAGGGTCCCGACGCCGACCTGGGTGGCGCCGCGGTTCCAGAGGAAGAACGCGAGCCCGGAGGGGATCAACCCGAGGTAGGCGATGACCCCGATCTCGCTCCCGGTCAGGTCAAGGTCGGAGGCCGAGACGGTCCCGAAGGCCACGGGGGCAGCGAACAGGAAGCCACCGAGGAACATCCACCCGAAGCGCCCCGGCGTCGCGGTGGAGGGGGACTCGAGCTTGCGATAGAGGACCAGGCCGGTGGCCCAGGCCAGGTTGGCCCCCTGCACGAGGCCAACCCCCTTCCAGTAGTTCGCGCCCCCGAGGCTCTCGCCCAGGGAGTCCATGCGTAGCGCCAGCGCAGCGGCCACTGCGAGCGCGGCGGCGCCCCACACCCGCGCGGGTGGGTGGCGACTCACGTAGCCCTCGACGAACACCACGTAGAGCGGTGTCGTGATGGTCATCAAGGCCACCTCGTAGCCCTTCAGGAAGCCGTAGGCCTGGTGCACGAGGAAGTACATCAGGCCGTACTGGAGGGCGCCGATCAGGACGAGCTGGATTGCCCGGGTCTTCCCCGGCTTGTGGGGGGCCCGCCGCGAGAAGGTCATCGGGGCAAAGGCGAGGAAGGCCAGGCCCAGACGCGCCGCCGTGAGGAGGTTGGGGTCGATCTCGTTCGCGCCAATGAGCGCGAACGAGAGGGACCAGAGCAGCGATGCGAGGAAGAGGAGGGGCAAGACCTGAGCGCGGGGGAGGGGTGGCCTGCCAGCGCGAGGCGCGGGCAGGTGGCACCTTGGTCAGTCGATCTTGTAGACCCCGGGGGTCGGGATGGGGTACAGCCCGTCGCTCCCGGGCAGGGAGCGCGGTGTGGTGTCCCAGGTCAGCTCCTCGACGTCGGGGCGCAGCAACCGGGTGGAGTTCAGCGCCTCATCCCAGGTGATGGACCGACCGGTGTAGGTCGCCATGCGGCCCAGGATCGCGGTCATGGTCGCCTCGGCGCCGCGGATCGCCTCGTTGTGCTCCCGGCCCGTGCGGATCGCCTCGAAGAGGACGTCGTGCTCGCGCTGGTAGGCGTCACTGTCCTTGCCCTCGAAGCGCCACTTCTCGCCGCCGTAGGTCTCGATGCGGCCGGCGCCCACGTTGCAGGTGCCCCCCGACCCATGGACGTGCTCGCTGACGCTGTTCCACACCTGCTTCTGGTGCCGGCACTGGCTGTGCATGCGGGTCCCGTCGTCGTAGATGTACTCCACGGCGTGGTGGTCGAAGATCTCGCCGTGCTCGGCGCCCTTGCGCACCTGGCGTCCGCCCATGCCCACGGCCTTCACCGGGGTCTTGCCCATGATCCAGTTGCCGACGTCGAGGTTGTGGATGTGCTGCTCGACGATGTGGTCGCCGCACAGCCAGTTGAAGTAGTACCAGTTGCGCATCTGGTACTGCATCTCGTTCCACTGGGGCTTGCGGGGCTTCACCCAGACGCCACCGCTGTTCCAGTAGACACGCAGCGCGACGGGCTTGCCGATGGCGCCATCTTCGATGGCACGAACGGTGTCCTGGTACTTGAAGCTGTGGTGCCGCTGGAGGCCCACGCCGACGCAGAGCTTCTTCTCCTTGGCCACCGCGGCCGCCTCCATGACCTTGCGGATGCCCGGGCCGTCCACGGCGACGGGCTTCTCCATGAACACGTGCTTGCCCTTCGAGACCGCGTAGTCAAAGTGCTCCGGACGGAACCCCGGGGGGGTGGTCAGGATGACCACGTCAACGTCCTCGTCGATCGCCTTCTTGAAGGCATCAAAGCCCACGAACTTTCGCTCGTTGGGAACGTCCACCGCCTCAGGGTGGGCGGTCGAGATGCTGGAGAGGGACTGCTCGAGGCGGTCCGGGAAGGCGTCGGCCATGGCCACCAGCCGGTTGTTCCCGGTGTTGAGCGCCTGCTGGCAGGCGCCGGTTCCCCGGCCGCCACAGCCGATGAGGGCCACGCGAAGCTCAGCATCACCGGCAGCAGACTCCTGGACGGACGCGAGTGAGGGCGCGGTCGACAGCGAGGCGGCCGCGAGCGTGCCGGCTCCCTGGAGGAAGGTGCGGCGGTCGAGGGGAGAGGTCGGTTGACTCATTGGGTCGTGGATTGGTGAAGGTGGCGTGGCGGCGAGAGGCTCAGCGTTCAGCGCGGCGTTGGCGCTCGTAAATCGTCGTGATCGCGGTCAGGTCGGAGTCGTGGTAGCGGGCCCACTCCTCGATCGGCGGTGGGTTCAGGGGGCGCACGACCCGGAAGCCGAGCCACGGGGCGTCCGTGTGATACCAGATGCTCTTCGGGAGTTGGGGGTCCTGGACCTTCCAGTCGTCGTTGGAGCCCCTTCGGGAGGCGCTGCGCAGGCGTTCGGGGTCGTCATCCCAGTGACCACCGCGGGCCACTCGCGGGTAGAGCTTTGTCGGCCACCGGATGGGGTCGATCACGGGCCCCTCCTTGGCCTGGAGGGCGAGGTCCGCGTAGCCGTCCTTTGAGAAGGCGTCGAGGCACCACTCCGCCACGTTGCCGTGCATGTCGTAGAGGCCCCACGGATTCGGCTTACGCGTGCCGAGCTTCATGTACTGACCGTCGCAGTTGTCGAACCACCAGCCGTGGTCGTCCAGCTCCCCCTCGGGAAAGGAGAAGGCGCCCGTCGTGCCGGCTCGGCAGGCGTACTCCCACTCTGCCTCTGTGGGGAGCCGGTAGAAGCGGCCGGTCTTCATGGTGAGCCACTTGGTGTACTGCTTGGCGGCGAACTGCGTCATGGAGATGGCGGGATAGCCATCGACCCCCATGTCGAAGTCCATGGGTACATAGGGCGGCGTCGGGCGGCTGACCGCGTCGGACCAGGGGTCCTGCTCCGACGTGCTTCCGTCCTCGCCGGCGTCGCGGGCGCGCACGTCGAGCGAGTCCATGTATTGGCTGTACTCCTTCCAGGCCACCTCGTGGGTCCCCATCCAGAAGGGGGAGACCTGGACCTGGACCTGGGGCCCCTCGAAGGCGCTGCGGCCCTCCTCGTCCGCGGGGCTCCCCATGAGGAAGGTCCCGCCGGGGATCGGCGTGAGCTTGAAGGTGACGTCGGTGCCGGTGATGACGTCCTCGTAGGCCTTCATGCTGGCGGCGTCCTTGGCCTCGGCGCCCTCCACCTTGGTGGCGGGCGGCGGCCCGGGGGGGGGCTTCGGGTAGACCTCCTGGGCTCCCTCCTGGGCGCCTGCGACCGCCGTGAGCTGCGCCGCGATGAGGACGCCGAGGCCCAGGGGCCAGGTCGAGGCGGCGGTGCGGGCGGATTGAATGCGAGGGAGCGCGCGTCGAATCGTCATGGGGTACATCATTGGATGAGCGGGACCGCCGTAGTCTGGGGGAGATGGTCTTTCCACGCCACGGGTCTTCTTCGCGCGCCGTCGAGTGGGCCGCGGTTCTGTTGCTGGCGGCGGTCGTCTCCTTGGGCTGTCGGGGTGCCGGGGTGGC
Source organism: Planctomycetota bacterium (assembly GCA_029248265.1). Classification (GTDB taxonomy): domain Bacteria; phylum Planctomycetota; class UBA1135; order UBA1135; genus Saltatorellus. The sequence continues at coordinate 2,926 of JAQWJQ010000141.1, read as the reverse complement.
GGGCTCGCCAGGCCCCGACGACCGCCCTCAACCCGAGGGGCGGCTCCAGCGACGGGTCTATGAGCACCCCGCGATGGGGACGCTCTTCACCCTGACCCTGTATGCCGCGGATGGGGCCCAGGCTGATCGGGCGGCGGCGGCGGCCTTCCGGCGGGTCGATCAGATCGAGGCGGTCGCCACGGACTACAGGGCGGACAGTGAGGCCAGGGAGCTGCCCGCCGCCAGCCGTGGTGAGTGGGTCCCCGTGTCGTCCGAGCTGGCGACGGTCCTGGGGGCGACGGCGCGCCTGTTTCCAAAGGGGCTGGGCGCCTTCGACCCCACAGTGGGGGGGCTGACCAGGCGATGGCGGCGCGCATTGCGGCAACACCAGTGGCCGGTCCAGGAGGACTGGGACGCGGCATTCGCAGGCGTCGGGTGGCCGGCGGCGGTTCAACTGCGGGTCACGGAGCGCGGGGCCTGGTGCCGGGTCGAGGACCCCGGTATGCGGTTTGACTTCGGGGGGATCGCCAAGGGCGTCGCGGTCGATGAGGCCCTCGCGGCGCTCGAAGCGCAGGGCATCCAGCGCGCGCTGATGGACGGGGGTGGCGACCTGTGCGCCCTTGACCCCCCTCCTGGACAGCCCGGCTGGCGGGTGGAAGTGTTGCCCTTCGGTGAAAAGTCATCGAGGCGGGCGCGCTTTCTCCTGCGCCGTGGAGCGGTGGCCACCTCCGGGGATGTCTACCAGTCAGGCGCCCTCGACGGGGCGCCCTTGAGGGGCTTGTCAGGCCGGCTGCCCTCGCGGTCTGCGATGCAGTACGGGCACGTGATCGACCCCCGATCGGGGCTCCCGCTCCCTTCGCCCCGGGCGGCGGTGATGACGGCCGCCTCGGCGGCGGAGGCCGACGCCTTGGCCACGGCGAGGCTCGTGCTCGGTCCCCAGAAGACGGAGGTCGAGGGGTTGGAGCGTGGCCTGTTCTTCGGAGGCCTCGATCAGGAGCCTTGCGTCGGAGAGCGCTTCCCGCACGATGGGGCCACGCCCGTTCCATCGGGCCCCCTCGCGGCGGACCCGCTCCGGTCCGTCGAGCCCCTCCAACGACTCCGCGACGAATGAGCCAAATCCCTTCCGACCCTTCCACTCGCGACCTTCCCACGGGCTCCAGCCGCCGCCAGGTCCTGCGGGCCGCCAGCGCGGCGACCGCCCTCGGGGCGACGTCTGCCCTCGCGGGAGCCAGCCCGCAGCAGGGCGACGAGCCGCCCACCCTCCGGCTCGGGCTGGTGGGCTGTGGCGGGCGCGGGGGCGGCGCGGTGCGCGATGCCCTGCAAGCGGACCCGAACACGAAGCTCGTGGCCATGGGCGACGCCTTCGACGACCGGATCTCTTCCAAGCTCGCCGAGCTCAACGCGGACGAGAACTTCAAGGGGCGCATCGACGTCCCGAGTGAGCGTGCCTTCGCGGGCTTCGATTGCCACGAGAAGGTCATCGACAACTGCGATGTCGTGCTCTTGGCCTCGACGCCTCACTTCCGACCCGCTCAGGTGGAGTACGCGGTCAAGGCAGGCAAGCACATGTTCGTGGAGAAGCCGGTGGCCACGGACGCCCCCGGCCTGCGCCGGATCTGGGCGGCTTGCGATGAGGCCAAGGAGAAGAACCTCGCCGTGGTCAGCGGGCTCTGCTATCGCTACCAGAACGCCAAGCGCGCGACGATCGAGAAGATCCGCGAGGGCGCCATCGGAGACATCAAGGCGATCGAGTGCTCGTACGACACTGGCGCGCTCTGGCACCGCGGCGAGAAGCCGGAGTGGAGCGGCATGGAGACCCAGCTCCGCAACTGGCTGTACTACACCTGGGCGTCGGGGGATCACATCGCCGAGCAGGCGATCCACAACCTCGACAAGATGATCTGGACCATGGACGACAAGCCGCCCCTGTCGGTCAAGGCCAACGGCGGCCGCATTGTCCGGACGGACCCCAAGTACGGGAACGTCTACGATCACTTCAGCGCGGTCTATGACTTCGGCGAGGGCGTGAAGGGGTTCTTCTCCTGCCGCCAGATCGCTGGGGCCTTCCGCGATGTGTCCGACCACGCCTACGGGACCAAGGGAATCGCGCACCTCCAGTCCCACCGGATCGAGGGCGAGACCGACTGGCGCTACCGGAACCCCGGGGTGCCGGACAACATGTATCAGAACGAGCACAACGAGCTGTTCGCTTCGATCCGGGCAGGTGCGCCTATCCATAACGGCGACTACATGTGCCGCGCCACCCTGCTCGCCCTCATGGGCCGGATGTCTGCGTACACGGGCCAGGAGATCTCCTGGAACCAGGCGCTGGAGTCCAAGGAGGACCTGTCGCCCAAGAGCTATGACTTCGGCGACAACCCCGTGAAGCCGGTGGCCCAGCCGGGGGTCACAAAGTTCGTCTGAGGCAGCCCCTGGGCCGTCACCCGAGGTTCCCTCACGCCGGAGCCCGTGGGATCATCGATCCTGCGGGCTCCGCTTCGTAGAACTAGGGGGCCATGACAGACCCCGCTCCCTCAGGTCCGCCGACCGACGCCCCCTCCACAGAGCGTCGCATCCAGACCGTCTGCCTCCTGTTGCTGGCGGCGATCGCTGTGGGCGCCACGCTCCAGGCTCTGCGGGATGTGATGATCCCCTTCGCGCTCGCGCTCTTTCTCGCGCTGGCCCTGTCGCCCGTGGTGGACCAGCTGGCGGCGCGCACGCGGCTCTCGCGCGCGGTGTCCGTGGGCCTGACCATGCTCCTTGGGGCACTGCTCTTGGTCATCGTGGGTGGCGTGGTGGCCTCCTCGCTCAAGGAGTTCGAGGCCATTGGGAAGCTCGGGGCCGGGGCCCAGGATGAGGGCGGCTTGGGCGCGCTCCTCGATCACCTCGGGCTGGCGGACTACGCCGACAGGATCGAAGAGGCGCTTCGCGGGCTACGCGGAGAACT
>JAQWJQ010000138.1 GCA_029248265.1 Planctomycetota bacterium | reverse complement strand
CTCTAGCAGCTCTAGCAGCTCGAGCGGCGCAGGGCGTAGCGGCGGGGCCAGCCGTCCTGCGGCTCGCAAGAGCGGCGGCGGCTTCGGCCGTGGCCTCTGAGCCCCCAGGGCTCGTACTCCATCAGAGCCGAATCTCGAGGCGCTCGCCGAGCTCGAAGCTCGTGGGCGTGACCAGAGTGGAGTAGGCGAGCAACTCAACGCCAGCCTCGGCGACCTCGCGCAACCGCTTCGAGTAAGCGGGGTCGATGTCGTCGGCGGGCGAGAACGCGCTGACGTCGGCGCGGGAGACGCAGTACAGCATGACCCCGCGGTGCCCCTCGGCGACGACGTCGGCGAGCTCGTTGAGGTGCTTCAGCCCCCGGCTTGTGACCGCGTCGGGGAAGCGCGCGAGCTCGCCCTCGGCCAGGGTCGTGTTCTTCACTTCCACATAGGCGCGGCCTCGCTCGGGGTCGTCAAGGAGCAGGTCGATGCGGCTGTTCTTGCCGTACTTCACCTCGCGCTTCGCCTTGGCGTAGCCCAGGAGGGGCTCGATCAGGTCCGCCTCGACGGCCTCATAGGCCAGAGCGTTGGGGAGCCCTGTGTCCACGTTGACCCAGGTGCCGTTCACCTCGATCGTCTGGAAGGTGTGGCGCAGCTTTCGCTTGGGGTCCTCGCTGTCCCGAAGGGCGACGCGTGCCCCGGCCTCAAGGCACCCCTTCATGGACCCCGTGTTGGGGCAATGAGCCGTCAGGACAGACCCATCCTCCATCTCGACGTCGGTGAGGAAGCGCTTGTAGCGCTTGATGAAGGTCCCGAGAACGACCGGCTGGAGGATCTGCATGCCCAGGACTCTAGGCCGTCCCTTCGGCGTTCGAGCCGCCCTCAGCTGTGTTTCGGGGCGCCTCTCGTCTGCGGCGCGTCTCAAGGCGACCTGGGGAGAGCTTCTTCTCCAAAATGAACCGTTTGCACCCTGACCTGCGGCGGCTGTCGGACCTACACTTCTCGCAGATGATGAGATTCAATCTCAATTTAAAGGCGGGCTTGCAGCGCCCAAGGGCGTGGTTTGGAGCCCTCATGGGGCTCGGGCTCGTCCTCCCGATGGGGGGGTGCAGCGATGCCGGTGGCACGTCAGGGGTGCCGTTGGTGGTCGTGACCACTGGTCAGATTCACGACGCCACTCGCGCGCTGGTCGAGGGCGTCGAGGTCGAGCTGAAGCTCCTGTGTGGGCCGGGCGTTGACCCCCACAGCTACGGCGCGAGTACCGGCGACGTGCTGGCGATGGACCGAGCGAAGCTGATCGTGTTCAACGGTTTTCATCTCGAGGCGCAGCTCGCCGAGCTCCTCGAGCGCGAGGCGATCGCCGAGAAGGCCTGGTCCATGGCCGGCGCCTTCCCGGCGGAGCGCCGGCTGAGTTGGAGTGAGGACGGTGTCGAGACGGACGGCTTCGACCCGCACATCTGGAATGACCTTCGGGGCTGGTCCGTGAGCGTCGAGGCGCTGTCGACCGAGCTGGCAGAGCTCTTCCCGGCGGAGGCCCAGCGGATCGCCGCCAATTCAGAGCGGTACGTGACCGAAGTCACAGAAATGGACGCTTGGGCCAGGGAAGAGCTGGCGAGGTTGCCGGAGTCGCGCCGTGTGCTGGTGAGCGGGCACGACGCCTTCAGCTACTTCGCGCGCAACTATGGGCTGGAGACGGTGGCGATCCTCGGCGTCGGAAACGACCCGGAGGCGGACCTGAAGTCAATGCGCCTGGTGGCAGAGCAGGTCGTCGCCAAGAAGGTGCCGGCGGTGTTCCTCGAGTCCGTGACCAACCCGCGCCTCACCCAGGCGCTCATTGAGGCCTGCGAGGCACGCGGGTGGTCGACGCGTATCGCGGATGACCCGCTCTACTCGGATGACCTCGGCGTCGAGGCTCCCGTGGACACCTTCCTGGGCGCCTTCCGAGCCAACGTCATGGCGATCTCCAGCGCGCTGGGAGAGTCATGATCGAGCGTGTCGAGCAGCCCGCCCTCGAGGTCGAGGGGTTGACGGTGACCTACGGGCGTGAGCCAGCCCTCTGGAACGCGGATCTTCGCCTCGGCCAGGGGGCTCTCGCAGCCGTGGTGGGCCCCAACGGTGCGGGCAAGAGCACCTTGCTCAAGGCGGCCTTGGGCGTCGTGCCCAGGGTGTCTGGCCGGGTCCGGGTGCTCGGGGTAGATCCTGCTCGGAAGCGTCGGCTGGTGGCCTACGTTCCCCAGCGATCGAGCGTGGACTGGGACTTCCCGACCTCGGTCCTCGACGTCGTGACCATGGGGACCTACGGGCGGCTCGGCTGGTTCAGGCGTCCGGGCCGTAGTGAGCGCGCCGCCGCCATGCAGGCCCTCGAGCAGATGGAGATGGCTGACCTCGCCGGCCGGCAGATCGCAGAGCTCTCGGGCGGGCAGCAGCAGCGGGTCTTCCTCGCGCGAGCGCTGGTCCAAGACGCGGAGGTCTACTTCATGGACGAGCCCTTCGCGGGTGTCGACGCCGTCACTGAGCAGAGCATCGCCTCGCTCATGGGCCGCCTCGCCCAGCACGGCAAGACGATTCTCTCGGTGCACCACGACCTCGCCACGGTGCCTCGCTACTTCGAGCACGCGGTGCTCCTGAACCGGGCGGTCCAGGCGGTCGGCACGGTCAAGGAGGTCTTCCACCGCAGCAACCTGGATCGACTCTATGGCGGCCGCGTTCCGGCGGACGTCCCCGAGCTCGCCTCGGTATGAGTTGGCCCTGGGTCGCGCTTGACCCGACCCTCATTGTCGTCGCTGCAGGGACCTCTGCCGTGGGCGCCGTGAGCGGCGCGCTGGGCTGCTTTGCATACCTCCGTCGGCAGGGCTTGGTGGGGGACGTGGTCTCGCACTCTGCGCTCCTCGGCGTCGTGGGCGCCTTCGTGCTCACGCACGCCGTCACGGGCAGCGCCTCGCGGTCACTGGCGGTGTTGGTTCCCGGGGCGCTGCTCGCCGGGACGGCGGCGCTGATGCTCGCCCGCTCCGTGTCGATCCGGACCCGGCTCAAGGACGACGCGAGCCTTGGAGTGATGCTCTCGATCTTCTTTGGAGGGGGCCTGTTCCTTCTCCGGTGGGTCCAGCGGCAGAGCCCGCCGATCCCCGGGCACACCGGGCTGGAGGACTACATCTTCGGGATGGCGGCGGCCATGACGCGCGCCGACCTTTGGATGATCCTCGCCCTCGGCGGGTGCGCCACCGTGGCGCTGCTGCTCCTATGGAAGGAGCTCAAGGTCTTCACCTTCGACCCGGACTTCTCTCGGAGCCTCGGGTTCCCCGCGCGCCTCCTCGATTCCTTGACCATGGCGCTGCTCGTCATGGGGGTCGTGATTGGCATTCAGACCGTGGGCGTCATCCTGATGATCGCCTTGCTGGTGACGCCGGCTGCGGCGGCGAGGCAGTGGACGTCGAGGCTGTCCACGATGGTGCTGCTCGCGGCGACGTTCGGCGCGGGGGCGGGCGCCGGGGGCGCGCTGATGAGCGCCTCCGAGGCCGGCTTGCCCACCGGTCCGGTGGTGGTCCTGCTGGCCACAGCCACCTTCGTCGTGTCGTTGCTCTTGGCGCCCCGCCGCGGAGTGATCGCTCGCGCTCAATCGCGAAGGGCGATGCGCGACCTCCCGCCCCCGGCGGCTGGGAGGACGTCATGATCGAATTCTGGACGCTCGCGATCGCGGCGGTCACGGCGCTGGCCTGCGCGCTCTCAGGGAGCTTTCTCGTCCTCAAGCGCGAGGCCTTGGTCTCCGAGGGCCTCGCCCACGCGGTCCTGCCTGGCATCGTGATCGCGTACGCGCTGCTCGGGGACCGCACGTCACCGTTGCTGCTCGTCGGCGCGGCGGCCATGGGGCTCGTGATGATCCTCATGGTGCAGGCGATCCGCCGGACAGGTGTCGTGGACTCCACGGCGTCACTGGGCGTTGTGTTCCCGGCGCTCTTCAGCATCGGCGTCCTCCTGACCAGCTTGAACCTCGCCGGAACGCACTTCCACGCCGATTGCATCATCGAGGGGAATCTCGCTCTGGCACCCTTGGACCGCTTTGTGGTCGGCGGTCATGACCTGGGACCGCGGGCCTTCTGGTCCGTCTCCACGGCGCTGCTGCTGGTGTGCGGCTTCGTGCTGGCGCTCTTCAAGGAGCTGAAGGTCCTGACCTTCGACCCGGAGCTCGCGGTGAGCCTCGGCTTCCGGCCTGGTCGGGTGCACGTGGCCTGGCTGGCGGTCGTGTCCTTCACCGTCGTGGCTTCCTTCGAGGCGGCCGGCTCCATCCTCGTGGTGGCGTTGATGATCGCGCCGCCCGCCGCGGCGATCCTGTGGGTCGACGATGTCCGTCACGTCCTCGGCCTGGCCGGCGTCTTCGGCCTCGTCAGCGCCTTTGCAGGTCACGAGATCGGGTTGGCGCTCGATATCGCGCCTGCGGGGCCGATGGCGACTTCTGCGGGAGGGTTGTTCCTGGCCTCCCTGGCCTTGGCACCGCGCGGCGTGATCGTCAAGGGGCGCGCCTACCGCCGGAGTGTCGCTCAGATGGAGGAGGACCTGATCGCCGCCCGCCTCCAGCCCGGGTTCCCGCGGCCCTGTGAGGCGGTCCGCAGCGAGTTGGGGTGGGGCCTACGGCGCTTCGAAGCGGTCGTGGCGCGGGCGGAGTCCAGCGCCGGGCTGGTCCGCGACGTGGGCGCCAGGACGCTCCACCTCTCGGCGGGGCGCGGCGAGAATTGATCGCTGAATCGCGGGGTCAGCGGTGGTCGAGAGGCGGGACGCTCTCTATCCTCTGCGCCTCATGTCACCGACCCCCGCCGATTACCGCGACCGTACGAAGGAGCTCCGCGGCAGACTCAGTCTGCTGACGGAGAGTCTTTGACTACCCCATCAAGCTGAAACGGTTCGAGGAGATCGAGGAGCTGCAAGCCAGCCCTGATTTTTGGAACGACCAGGACCAGAGCCAGAAGCTGGTCCGCGAGCTGACAGGTCTGCGACACGTGGTCGAGCCCGTGCGGAGACTGCAGGGCGGCTTTGAGGAGGTTGACCTCCTCCTTGAGATGGCCGAGGAGGGCGGCGAGCTCGCGGAGGTCGTCGACGACCTCGACGCGACCCTTGACGGAGCCAAGGGCACCCTCGACGACCTCGAGTTCAAGGTCATGCTCGGAGGCCCAAGCGACCAGATGGGCGCCTTCCTCCAGATCAGCGCCGGAGCTGGCGGTGTCGACGCGTGTGACTGGGCCTCGATGCTCATGCGCATGTACGTGCGCTGGGCAGAGCGCCGCAAATTTGATCTCACCCAGGTCGAGCTGAGCGAAGAGGACCAAGGCGGCATCCGCGGCGTGACGCTGCACATCGAGGGCCCCTACGCCTTCGGGTACTTGAAGGCCGAGACTGGTGTTCACCGGCTGGTCCGCATCAGCCCCTTCGACGCCCAAGCTCGCCGCCAAACGGCCTTCGCTTCGGTGGACGTCACCCCTGCGACCGACGACTCGATCGAGATCGACATCGACGAGTCGGACGTCAAGGTGGACACCATGCGCGCGGGCGGAGCCGGTGGTCAGCACGTCAACAAGACCGAGTCTGCGGTCCGCTTGACGCACCTGCCGACCGGGATCGTTGTCCGCTGTCAGAACGAGCGCAGCCAGCACAAGAACCGCGCGACGGCGTGGAGCATGCTCAAGGCCAAGATCCTCGCCATGGAGGAGGCCAAGCGTGACGCCGAGATGAGCAAGCTCTACGGCGAGAAGGGCGAGATCGCGTGGGGGAGCCAGATCCGCTCCTACGTGCTCAACCCCTACCAGATGGTGAAGGATCACCGGACCAACGTGGAGGAAGGCAACGTCCAGAAGGTGCTCGATGGCGAACTCGACCCCTTCATGGAGGCCTACCTCAAGTTGAAGAAGGGCTAGGCCGGCCGGGCGCCGCGGGAATCGGGACCAGCGGGGTGGCAAGCCCGGTCGGGCGGATTACGCTCCCCGCATGAGCGCTCCCAGCCACCCCCACTTTGACGACCGCGGGACCCTGACCTGGTACACGACCATGGCGGAGGCGAAGGCCGCCGCCGTCGCGGAGGGGAAGAAGATCTTCATCGAGTTCGGCCGCGAACTCTGAAGCCAGTGCCGCAGCCTCGTGGAGGCTGTCATCCCGCGCCCGGACGTGGCGCCCATGCTCCAGGCTGGCTTCGTGGCCCTCGCCTCGGACTGCGACGAGCCCGAGGACGAGGTCATCGCCCTCGCGCAGCAGGTGGAGGACGCGATGATGCTGCCCTTCATCCTCTTCGCGGACGCCGAGGGGAACTACATCGACGGGTACTCGGGGGTCGTCACGCCGCCGTACCTGATCAAGAAGCTCAACGAGCACTCCGGTTCGTGATGCGCCTCGCCCTCTGCGCGAGCGCTGCCCTCCTCCTGACCCCCATGACTCGCGCCATGCCGCAGGACGAAGAGGCGGCGCCGGCGCACGGGGGCCGGGCCGAGTTGCCCTCCGCGGAGGAGATCGCGGCGCTGCCTTCGGACGGCGGCGAGGCGTTCAACCGCCTCGTCTTTTCGAGCAGCCCCTACCTGCTCCAGCACGCGCGGAACCCGGTCGATTGGCACGAGTGGGGGCCCTCGGCGTTTGCCCTCGCGGCGGAGCGCGGGGTCCCGGTCTTCCTCTCGATCGGCTACTCCACCTGCCACTGGTGCCACGTCATGGAGCATGAGAGCTTCGAGGACGCGGAGGTCGCGCGGCTCATGAACGAGGCGTTCGTCTGCATCAAGCTCGACCGTGAGGAGCGGCCCGACATCGATCAGCTCTACATGACGGTCACCCAGGCCCTCACGGGGAGCGGAGGCTGGCCGATGACGGTGGTGATGACCCCGGACAAGCGCCCCTTCTTCGCGGGGACCTACTTTCCGAAGAGGTCCATCGGGCAGCGCTTTGGAATGCTCGAGCTCGTCCCTGCCCTCTCGACGGCCTGGGATGAGCGGCGAGAGGAGGTGCTGCAGTCGGCGTCCGCGATCACGGAGGATCTTGCGGCGCGTGTCGCCGGCTCACCTGGCGAGGACCTGACCGCGGAGGACCTCGCCGCGGGTGAGGAGGAGCTCGCCAAGCGCTTTGACGGGGCACGCGGCGGCTTCGGAGCCTCCCGGAAGTTCCCTGTGCCCCACGAGCAGACCTTCCTCTTGCGGCGGCACGGGGCGACAGGGTCAACGCGCGCCCTCGAGATGGTCGAGCGTACGCTCACCGCTTGGCGCACGGGGGGCGTCTTCGATCAGGTCGGTCTTGGCATTCATCGCTACTCGACAGACCCTGACTGGCTCGTCCCGCACTTCGAGAAGATGCTCTACGACCAGGCGCTCTGCGCCTTGGCCTACGTCGACGCCTGGTTGGTGACCCAAGAGCCTGCGTACGAGAGGGCCGCCCGCGAGCTCCTGGCGTACGTGAGCCGGGACATGACCTCGCCTCAGGGGGGCTTCTTCTCTGCGGAGGACGCGGACAGTGAGGGAGAGGAGGGCCTCTTCTACCTCTGGACCGAGGAGGAGCTGGTGGAGGTGCTGGGGCAGGAGGACGCGGCCTTTGTCCGCGACCGCTTCCGGACCAGCGAGGCCGGGAACTACCGTGACGAGGCCACGAGGGAGCGGACCGGGCGGAACGTACTGCACCTGAAGTCGGCCCTGTCGGACGCCGAACATGATCGCTGGGAGCCCCTGCGTGCGGCCCTGTTCGAAGTCAGAGAGGGGCGCATTCACCCGCTCAAGGACGACAAGGTCCTGACCGATTGGAATGGGCTGATGATCTCGGCCTTCGCGCGCGCGGGCCGCGCCTTTGGCGACGAGGCCTTCGTGGCGCAGGCTCGCCGCGCCGCAGACTTCGTGCTCTCCGAGCTTCGGACGGACGCGGGGCGGCTGCTCAAGCGATGGCGAGGTGGCGAGGCCGGGCTGGACGGGATGCTCGAGGACCACGCGTTTCTGGCGCAGGGCCTGCTCGACCTATTCGAAGCTTCCAATGAGGTCGCTTACCTCAAGGCGGCCAAGGAGGTGACGGATACAGCGATCCAGCACTTCCATGACGGCGAAGCCGGCGGCTTCTTCCTGAGCCCGGACGACGGCGAGGCGCTACTCGTCCGCTCCAAGACCATCTATGACGGAGCGCGGCCCTCGGGGAACTCGGTCATGGCATGCGTCCTCCAGCGGCTCTCTCGGATGACCGGGGCGACGCGCTATGAGGAGCTCGCGGCGGGGACGATCCGGGCCTTCAGCGCCGAGGTGGAGCGGAGCCCCAGCTACTCCACGCAGCTCCTCGCTGCGGTCGACTTCCAGACCTCGACGACCCGGGAGATCGTGGTGGTCGGCGACCGGGAGGACGCCTCCGTGCGTGCCATGCTCGCCTTGCTCGCCGCGCGCTATGCGCCCAATGATGTGGTGCTGTTGCGCGCACCGGGGCAAGGCGCTCTCGAGCTCTCGGCGGTCTCACCGTTCACCGAGGCCCTCGTGCAGGTGGGGGGGGAGGCGACCGCGTACGTCTGCACCAACTTCGCGTGCGCTGCCCCGGTCACCACGCTTGAGGCCCTGGTCGAGCTGCTCGGCGCTGACGCTTCGGAGCGGTGAACGATCGGTGGTTCCTAATGTGAGCGCGCCCCCGCGCCCGTCTCTCGACTGGCACGGGGGCGCGGCTGCTTCAGGGGCCGCTCCGATCAGAGGAGGGGCACGCCCACAGCGCCGGTGAAGTTGGACACCGCGCTGCCGCCGACGCTGTCACGGTGCCAGGCCTGGAAGTTCCAGGTCTCACCGGGCATCGCGGAGACGGAGCCGGACGGCCCCGGGAGGTTGGAGAGGTCGATCTCGAGTGAGAAGGACCCAGTGGAACCCGAGCTCTTGATCTGCCCAGCTCCGACAAAGCGCCCGATCGAACCGCCGAGGCACAGGTCACCCTGGCTCCCGCCCGGGTTGGCCGTGAAGCCCTGGGTGTCCGAGACGAGGAAGAAGCCGAACGCGTTCTGCGGGAGCGAGGAGGCGCGCAGGGTCATGTCGCTGTCGCCGATGAAACGGCTCCCGTCGGCCTCGATGTCGCCGCCCACGCCAGTCGAGTTCGCGGCCCCGGTGCAGTAGACCGTGCCGGGGTCGAGGGAGCTGGCCAGCCAGGCCGCGGCGCTGGTGGAGGTGGCGCTGCTGGCGTTGATGTTGTGCGGGGCCTCGTAGGTGCCGGTGCCCAGGTTGAAGACCTGGGGCGGGAACGTCGGGTCGTCGTCGACGAGGTAGACCTTGTTGTTGCCCACCGTGCACCCGTCGACGTCGGCCGAGCCGGAGATGTAGCCGGAGCCGGCGACCGGGGTGATGGTCCCGGCCGCGATGTCGATGGCGACGATCTGCAGGCCGACGTCGTCAGGGGCGTAGATCAGGCCGTCCGCACGGTTGAAGCCGAGACCGCTGATGGAGGCCGAGACGCCGCTCGTGCTGATGGAGAGGGCCTGGGTCGCGACGAGCGTGTTGGGGTCGAGCTCCCAGATCCCTCGCGCGGTCGAAGGCGCCCCGAACGGGGGGAAAGCCAGGGCGAGGTACAGCTTGTCATTGATGCTGTCGTAGGTGAGCGCGTCCCAACGGTAGCTGGCGCCGGCGTCGGTCACGATCGGGCCGATCTCGGTCGGTCCGTTCGTGTCGCCGTAGGACCAGCCGAAGAGGCTGCCGGATGCGGAGCTGAGCGGGTCGGGGCCCACCAGCCAGAGCAGGCGCTCGGAGTCGTTGGCAGCGGCTCCGAAGACCTCGAACAGGTCGAACTGGGGGAGGAGGCTAGAAGTGCCGGTCTGGACGTCCTCGAGGTAGGACTCGCCGAAGGAGAAGCCCCCGTAGAGTTGAGCGGAAGCGGGAGCGCAGAAGAGGAGCGCGAGGAGAGAGGAGCCGGCTGCGTAGAGGGAGGGTTTCATATGTCAAAAGCGATGGGGTCGCGAGAGCGCGAGGGAGTCGCTCAGGGGTAAAGGGAGTCGCATTTCGTCGCCCCAGGGTAACACCGAAATCGGGATCTGGAGAAGTTTCTAGAAACCCGTGGTCCGATTGTCGATCCTGAGAGTGATGATCTGGTTGTGAGCAGTCGTCAAACTCGGCGGGCCGTGACAAGCCGCACCCACTCCCAAGCACCGGACTCCGCCTTCGAGTCCGAGGCGTCCTCGGCGATTCACGAGTTGCGGCGCCACCTGGACGCTGTGCTGAGCCTCCTGCCGGGGCCGATCAGCCGCGCCTCTGAGCTTCAGCACGCCCTGGGAGTCGACAAGGCCCTCGCCTGGCGCGTATTCAACGCCGTGGAGTGCACAGACGCGTTCGCGGCCGCCCGGTACCTGCCACGTTCGGCGGGCATCCGTTCGTTCCTCCTCTCTGCTCGAAAGAAGGGCGTCGAGCCTGAGGCTCTGGAGCGGGTCAGCGAAGCCGTGGAGGCGCTTGATCGCGTCATCAAGTCCCATGCTGGCGACCGCAAGCGCTTCGACATGTTGCTCGCCTCTCACTCGGTGGAGGGGAGGCAGGAAGCAGATGTGGCGCATCGCAGGACGGCCTTCGAGGGCAACACCTACATCTGGGGTGCCTCAGCGGAGGTCCAACTCCGGAGCGCTTTCTTGGCGCCATCAGATCAAGAAGGGTTCGCCGACATGGCCAACCTGAGGGGCCTCCTGGGTCTCGAGTTCCTGCGCCCCGCCATGTCCTGGCCAGTGGGGATCACGTGGCCGAGGCAGGACGACATGCGGACAACAAGGGCCGCCAGCATCGAGCCGCTCTTCAAGATGGATGAGGCGTCGGTGGACGAGGCCTCACTCTTTTTCAGTGACCCCTCCCTCACCGTCCAGTCGCGGACGAACAAGGAGGGAGGCCTCCAGTACGTGGTCTCGACCGAGGAGGTCGGCGCGACCGGCGCGATCTCTTGCGTCACCGGTGATGTGGTTCGACCTGTCGGCGCCCTGACGGTCGAGGAGGGGAGCCGTGAGGCTGGCGCCATGGCGACGATCGCCTGCCCGGTGCGTCTCCTCATCCTGGACGCCCTGGTGCACCGCAGCCTCTTCCCCGGGGTCACGCCGGAGGTCCTCATCCGGAGCGAGTTCACCCCGGGTCATGAGGACATGCGTCACCAGCTGCCGATCACCGAGGCGCCGGTCTTCATGGGGCCTGCGACGGGCATCATTCGAACGGCCGAGGTGCCTCGGTATGACGAGATGCGCCGCTTTGTCTTCGAGCGCGTGGGGTGGGACCCCTCGGAGTTTGACGTCTATCGCGTCCGGGTCGAGTACCCGATCCTCTCGACCGCCGTGGCGGTCAGCTTCAAGCTGAGCTAAGGCGTGGGCGACCGGCCGGGTTAGCGGTGCATCCACCAGCCCATGGCGACCGCGCTCATGAGGAGTAGCAGGGGCTGGCCGAACCGGAAGATGGCCTTCTGGGTCTTGTGCCGGAGGGACTGCATGGCGATCACGCCAGCGAGCCCGCCGCCCAGGAACGACAGGAGGTGGAGGGTCCACTCGGGCACCCGGAACCCCTCTCGCCGGGCCTGGCGCTTGTCCATCCACCAGACGGGATAGACCACCAGGTTCACGCCGACCCACCAGCCGGCGAGCGGCGTCCCACCGACGTGGTGATGGAAGACCCAGCCCAAGGCGGAAGCTACGAGCAGGGCGGGGAGCAGGGTGTAGCGGACGGGGTGTGTCTTGAGGCTCATGATGCTTCGACCCAGCTTTGCTCCCCGATGAAGCGGCGCCACGCCGCGGGTCTCTCGGGAGTGGCCGCGTCGAAGATGGGCGACCACGCGGGGGGCTTGGGTTCTTGGAGGAGGATCATGCCGGCCTCGGACGCCAGCTTGTTCCCCTTCCTGTGATTGCATCGCAGGCAGGCGAGGACGCAGTTCTCCCAAGAGGTTGCTCCACCCTTGGAGCGGGGTACGACATGGTCCACGGACAGCTGGGCCTGGCCGGGCTGCTTCCCGCAGTACTGGCACGTCGCCCTGTCGCGCCGGATCAGGTTTCTTCGGGTGAACGGATGCGCCTGGCGGGGGACGCCGCTGTAAGCGTTCAGGACGAT
>JAQWJQ010000095.1 GCA_029248265.1 Planctomycetota bacterium | reverse complement strand
CACGGGTGGCCGCGCCCTGAAGTTCTACTCGTCGGTCCGCCTCGACATCCGTCGCATCGGTCAGCTCAAGGACGGGGACGAAGTTGTGGGCAACCGGACAAAGGTCACCGTGGTGAAGAACAAGGTCGCGCCGCCCTTCCGGAAGGTCGAGTTTGACATCCTGTTCAACCGTGGGGTGTCCAAGGAGGGCGAGCTGCTGGATCTTGGCATGAAGGCTGATTCGGTGCTCCGCTCGGGAACCTGGTACTCCATGAAGCACCCCACGGACGGAGAGATTCGCCTGGGCCAGGGCATGGAACGGAGCCGGCAATTCCTGATGGACAACCCGGACCTTGCCGCCGTGATCGAGGAGGCCATCCGCGAGAAGTTTGCGCCTGCCCCGGAGGTTGGCCCCGAAGAGGCGGCGGCCGAGCCGGCCCCCGAGGCCAGCGCGGCACCGGAGCCTGCCCCCAAGAAGGCCGCGAAGGCTTCGAAGTAGGCCTCAGCGCGGCGCCTGCGCCCTGAACGATGGGTGGGGCTCCCAGCTGCCCCGCGCACGCGCGCCAGCGTGAGCCCGGAGGGTCGTTCCAGGACGACCCTCCGGGCTCACGCCATTCCAGGCTGGGTGAGGCCGGCCCGCGCCGGCCGTTTTGGGCACCTGGGGGCCATTCCCGCAGGGATCGGGGGCGCAACGCCGCTATGATCCCGCACCGACCCCGACCCCGCCCCTTACCTCCCAGACCCGCAGCCCTGGGCTGCGACGCCCATCATCCCATGAGTTCTGGCGACGCCACGTCCTTCACCGCCGCCCGTGTCCGCAGGGAGTTCCTCGAGTTCTTCGAGGAGCGCGGCCACCGCGTAGTGCCTTCCGCGCCGGTCTTCCCCCAGGATGACCCGACCCTGCTCTTCACGAACGCGGGGATGAACCAGTTCAAGGACGTGTTCCTGGGGACGGGCTCGAGGAAGTACAGCCGGGCGGTCGACACCCAGAAGTGCATTCGCGTGCAAGGCAAGCACAACGACCTCGAGGAGGTCGGGCGCGACACCTACCACCACACGTTCTTCGAGATGCTCGGGAACTGGTCCTTCGGAGACTACTTCAAGGAGGACGCGATTCAGTGGTCGTGGACCCTGCTGACAGAGGTCTGGGGTCTCCCCAAGGAGCGCCTCTGGGTCACGGTCTTCGCGGGGGACGAGGCCGATGGCCTCCCTGCGGATGAGGAGGCCGAGCGGATCTGGAAGGAGAAGACCGACATCGACCCTTCTCACGTCCTGCGCTTTGACCGCACCGATAACTTCTGGGAGATGGGGGAGACTGGCCCGTGTGGTCCCTGCACGGAGATCCACATCGACCGGGGCGGCCCGGAGACGGACCCGATGGACGGTGCGGACCCCGTGACCGGCGTCAATGCGAGCAGCGAGCGCTTCATCGAGCTGTGGAACAACGTGTTCATTCAGTTCAATCGGCAGGACGACGGCAGCCTGGTGGAGCTGCCCTCCAAGCACGTGGATACGGGCATGGGCTTCGAGCGCGTCCTGGCCGTGCTCCAGGGCAAGTCCTCCAACTACGACACGGACCTGTTCACACCGATCTTCAAGGCCATCGAGCAGGCGACGGGCAAGACCTACGGCCGCAGCTTTGACGGGGAGGCCGACGTGGCCTTCCGCGTGTGCGCCGACCACGTGCGGGCCTTCACCGCCGCCGTCGCAGATGGCGTCGCCCCCAGCAACGAAGGCCGCGGGTACGTCCTCCGCCGACTCGTCCGCCGCGCGAGCCGTTACGGGCTCCAGCACCTCGACGCGCGAGAGCCCTTCCTTCACGCGGTCGTCCCCGCGGTGGTGGACGTGCTGGGGGATTCGTTCCCCGAGATGCGCACCCGTCTCGAGCATGTCCAGCTCGTGATGCGCACCGAAGAGGAGGCCTTCCGGAAGACCTTGGATCGCGGTCTGATCCAGTTCGACAGGCTCAAGAAGGCCACGACCGGCACCGTGATTGACGGCCGGGACGCTTACGAGCTCTACGCCACCTTCGGCTTCCCCCAGGACCTCGTGGAGCTCATGGCGCGGGAGAACGCGCTCAGCGTGGACGGGGCTGGCTGGGAGGCTGCACGCGCGGCCCACAGTGAGGTGTCCAAGAGCGAAGGGAGCTTCAAGCAGATCCTCTCAGGCCAGGAAGCCGCCGGGATCGAGGGGACGGACACGGTCTACCACGAGAACGCGGGAGGCCGCGTCGAGTGCGAGGGCCAAGTCGTTCGGTTCTTCGCGGGGGACGCAGGGTCAGGTGACCGCCTCGTGCTGGACCGCACCGCGTTCTACGCCGAGTCGGGCGGGCAGGTCGGGGACGCAGGCATCATCGAGTCCCAGGACGGAACGTTCCGCTTCGTGGTGCAAGACACCCGCAAGATCGGCGACATCCACGTGCACTTCGGCGAGGCCGACGGCGTCCCTGAGGTTGGCAAGGGGGCGGTCTGCCTCGTGGACGCCGAGCGACGCGCCGCCATCCGGGCCAACCACACGGCTACCCACCTGCTGCACCAGGCACTCAGGGACGAGCTGGGCGACCACGTCGCCCAGGCCGGGTCGTACGTGGGCCCCGATCGCCTCCGCTTTGATATCAGCCACCCAGGGCAAGTCTCGGACGAGGAGATGCTCCGCATCGAGGACGCCGTCAACGAGCGGGTGGCCAGGAACCAGATCGTCCAGACCACGGAGGAGACCCCCGACGAGGCCAAGGCCCGCGGCGCGCGCGCCCTGTTTGGCGAGAAGTACGGTGAGGTCGTCCGCGTGGTGTCGATCGACAACGACGCCTCCCAGCGTGCCTGGTCCCTCGAGCTCTGCGGCGGGACCCATGTGGAGAGCACAGGCGAGATCGGCTCCTTCCTCGTGGTCTCGGAGCGCGCGGTCGCCGCTGGCGTGCGACGCATCGAGGCCCTGACCCGCCAGGGCGCCATCGCCGCGTTCCAGCAGCAGCGCCGCCTCCTCAAGGAGGTCTCCGGTCAGCTCAAGGCGTCCGTGGACGAGATCCCGGCCCGGGTGGCCCAGCTCCAAAAGCAGGTCAAGGAGGCCAAGAAGCAGAAGAAGTCGGCCTCAGGCGATGCCGTGGGGCGCGCCTTCGAGCAGGTGCGCGCCGAATTCGAGTCCCGCGCCGGCGTCTTCGCCGGATCCATGGACTTCCCGGACCTCGACCGTGAGTCGCTCAGGCTCCTCGGAGACCGCATCAAGGGCTCTCAGGGGGACCACGCGGTGGTGCTGCTGGGCCGCGCGGAGGCCAACTCTGACTCCAGCGGGGTGCCGTTTGTGGCCCTGTGTGGCGGCCTGGGCCTCGAGAAGGGGCTGAAGGCCGGTGAGCTCGCCGGGCTGGTGAGGGGTCATCTGGGTGGCGGAGGTGGGGGGCGCCCTGAGTCCGCGCAAGGCCAGGGTGAGCGCGCCAAAGGCATCTCCGCCGCGATTCAGGAGCTCGCAGAGGTGTTCTCCGCGGCCCTGCGCTGACCGACCCAACCCCACCTGGCTGCGCCTGCCGGACGACCTCCCCGTCACGGCTCCGCAGATTCTTTTGGCCGACCTGGGGCCCGGGGTTGGACCCCGAGCCCCTCAGCCGCTAACCTTTTCCGCTCGGATCGCCCTCCGGCGACCTCTAAAGCAGCACGCTCACCACTTCACGATGGCACACCCCAAGCGCAGGACCTCCAAGTCCGCCAAGAACAAGCGTCGGTCCCACCTGGCGCTCAACGCGCCCCAGTCGCACCACTGCCCGCGCTCCGGCGTCCTCACCCGCTCCCACCGGATGAGCGAGGAAGCCACCCACTACGGGTTCGAGAAGGGCGGCCAGAAGGGTCGCGAGGTCTTCCAGAAGGACGACTCAGACTTCTGATCGGATCGGCGAGCGGCCAAGGTCGCTCCGCCTCCACTGACGCGCGCCCCGGACCCGACCAAGGACTGGGCGCGCGATCTCATACCCGCTCGACTGACCGTCTCCTAGCCCTGGGACCATGGATCAAAGCACCCGTATTGCTCTCGATGTGATGGGGGGCGACTCCGCCCCGGCCTGCAACCTCGACGGTGCCCTCCTCGCGGTCGAGCGAGGCGTCGCCCCTGAGCGACTGCTGCTCGTCGGGCGCGAGTCAGAGATCCGCGCGGGCCTGGAGGAGCGCGGGGGAGACCCGGGCTTCGGCATCCTCCATGCGGAAGAGGTCATCGGGATGGACGAGAAGCCCGCTGTCGCGCTGCGCGGCAAGCCCGGCTCCTCCATCAGCGTGGCCACCGGCGCGGTGAAGGCCGGCCTCGCCGGGGCGCACGTGAGCATGGGCAACACGGGCGCCGTGGTCGGCGCCGCGACGGTCGGGCTGAAGACGCTGGAGGGCGTGCGCCGCCCCGGCATCGCGGTGACCGTGCGGCTCACCGGGAAGCCTGTGACGATCCTCGATATGGGGGCGAACGTCGTCCCCAAGGCCGAGCACCTCGTGCACTACGGCCACATGGGCGCGGTCCTCATGCGCGATGTGGTCAAGAGCGAGAGGGCCCGCGTCGCGCTCATGAACATCGGCGAGGAGTCCACGAAGGGCACGGACCTGCTGCGCGAAGCCCACGCGGCCCTCAGCGCTTCTCAGCTGGACTTCGTCGGCAACATCGAGAGCAACGAGATCTTCAGTGACCGGGCCGAGGTCGTGGTCACCGACGGCTTCACCGGGAACGTGGTCCTCAAGCTGATGGAGGGCTTCTCGAAGTTCCTCCTCGGGCTCGTGGGCAAAGAGATGGCCCAGCACGGCGCCGATTGGGCGCCAGAGCTCCTGGGGAGCGTCCGGAAGAAGGTCGACTACTCCGAATACGGCGGGGCGCTTCTCCTCGGTGTCCGCGGCGTGGTGGTGATTGGCCATGGGCGCTCTGACCCGCACGCGGTCTCAAACGCCATCGACCTCGCGTGCCGGGCTCTCGACGCTGACGTCAACGGAAAGATCGTTCAGGGGCTCGCCTCGGGCGCCTCGCCGGTCTGATTCCAGCCGCTAGCCACGACTTGGCGTTGATCGCGAGCCTCGGGTTTCGGATCATCTAGGTTCCCGCGCCCCTCGGGCGCTGAGCCCACCCTTCATCCCCACACCACGTATGCCCAGCATCGTTCGAGCCGGAATCGCTGGCACCGGCCACGCGGTCCCGCCGCGCGTCGTCACCAACGACGATCTCGCAGAGATCGTGGACACCAGCGACGAGTGGATCACCAAGCGCACAGGGATCCGAGAGCGTCGCCACGTTGACGAGGGTACGAATTGCTCCACCCTCTGCACCGAGGCCGCCAAGCTGGCCCTCGCAGACGCCGGGCTCGAGCCCGGCGACATCGACTTGATCGTGGTGGGGTCGCTCACCCAGGACCACCTGATGCCGTCGGTCTCCGTGCTGGTGCAGCGAAACCTCGGCTGCGAGGGCGCGGGCGCCTTTGACGTCCTCGCCGCATGCACTGGCTTCCTCACCGCGCTCCAGACCGCCGAGGCGTTCGTCGCTGCGGGCCGCGCCAAGAACGTGCTCGCCATCGGCGGTGAGACGCTCTCCCGCTACCTGGACATGACCGATCGAACCTCCTGCATCCTCTTCGGGGACGGCGCAGGCGCGGCGGTCGTTCGACGCTTCGAGGACTGCGAACGTGGAGAGCTCCTCAGCCACGCGCTCGGGGCCGATGGCTCCGGCTACGAGTTCATTCACATCCCGGAGGGGGGCGCAGCCCACCCTCACAACCACCCGGAGTACGACAAGGCCAACCACTTCATCCGGGTCAAGGGGCGTGAGGTCTACCGCTTCGCCGTGACCAAGATGGCGGAGCTCATCCGTGAGGCTGCAGCCGCGACCGAGTCGGGTGAGGTGGATCTCGTGATTCCCCACCAGGTGAACATGCGGATCATCGAGGGCGCCCGCGAGCGCCTCGACTGGCCCATCGAGAAGTTCTTCGTCAACATCGAGAAGTACGGCAACACCTCCGCGGGGAGCGTGCCCATCGCCCTCGACGAGGCGGCGCGCTCGGGTCGGTTGAAGCGGGGCGATACGGTCGTCCTGGTCGCCTTCGGGGCAGGCCTTACCTGGGGCGCCACCACGCTCCGCTGGTGATCCAGGAGATCAAGCCATGACGACTCTCCCGATCATCTTCCCCGGCCAGGGTGCCCAGGCCCGCGGCATGGGCCGTGACTTTGCCGAAGCGTTCCCCGAGGCCGCCGCGACGTGGGAGGAGGCAGACCAGGCGCTGGGCTTCTCCTTGCGCGACGCCTGCTGGGAGGCCGAGGACGAGGTCAACCGGACGGACATCGCGCAGCCCGGCATCTTCACCGCGGGCGTGGCCGCCATCCGCGTCCTTCAGGGCCGCGGACTGGACCTGTCCGCAGCGCCCTTCACGGCGGGCCTCTCGCTGGGGGAGTACACGGCGCACTGGGCGGCCGGCACCTTCAACTTTGCGGACGGACTGCGCCTCGTTCGCCTTCGTGGCGAAGCCATGCAGGACGCCGCTGAGACGAACCCCAGCGGCATGGCGAGCCTGATGGGGGCGACGCCGGAGCAAGCCGAAGCGCTCGCCGCGGTCGGGGCCGAGCACGGCATCTGCCAGGTCGCCAACCTGAATGCCCCGGGTCAGATCGTGATCTCCGGCGCGTTCCCTGCCCTGGATGCTGTGGAGGCCTGCGCCAAGGAGCATGGGGTCCGCAGGGTCCGCAGGCTCGTGGTCGCCGGTGGCTTTCACAGCGAGTGCATGCGCCCGGCGGCAGACCGCCTCGCCGAGGCCCTCGCCAAGACCGACATCTCCGCGCCTGCCGTTCCCGTGATCTCGAACGTCACCGCCGCTCCCGTACGGTCTCCTGAGGAAGTCAGGAGCACCCTGGCCACCCAGGTCTGCGCCCCTGTCCTCTGGGAGCGGTCCATGCGCCGCGCCCTCGACGAGGGGCACCGACGCTTCCTCGAGGCCGCGCCGGGCACGATCCTGGCCGGCATCCTCCGGAAGATCGACGCGGAGGCCGAGGTCATCCCTCTGAGCCGCCCCGAAGAGGTCGAAGGTGCTCTGGCGAGCGTCGGCTCTGCTTGAAGCCTGGAAGGTGCCTGGATACCCTCCCCGTCCTGATCTTGACCCCCAGCCTTCCCGGCTCCCAGCCTTGAGCGACTCCTCTCATCCCCAATCCGCCCGCCCCCTCGAGGGGAAGGCTGCGCTCGTGACCGGCGCGAGCCGCGGCATCGGCCGCGCCATCGCCGTTCACCTGGCGCAGCTCGGCGCGCGAGTCGCGTGCGTCGCGACCCGCGTCGAGAACGCGGAGCCGACCGCGGCGGCCTGCGCGGAGTCCACGGATGGCGCGCGGGCGTACGGCGTCGACGTCGCGGACCACGCCGCGGTGGCGGCGCTCGTCAAGGAGGTGGGCGCCGACCTTGGGGGCGTGGACATCCTCGTGAACAACGCCGGCATCACGCGCGACCAGCTCCTGATGCGCATGAGCGAGGATGACTTCGACAGCGTCATCAATGTGAACCTCAAGGGCACCTGGAACTTCGTCAAGGCGGCCGCCCGGCCGCTCATGAAGGCTGGGAGCGGGCGCATCATCAACATCGCCTCGGTCGTCGGCGTCACCGGGAACGCCGGGCAGGCCAACTACGCCGCCAGCAAGGCTGGCGTCATCGGCCTCACGCGGTCTGCGGCCAAGGAGCTCAGCGGGCGCGGCGTGGCCGTCAACGCCATCGCCCCTGGCTTCATCGAGACCGACATGACCTCGGAGATCCCGGACAACGAGCGCGCCAAGCTCGTCGGCGCCATCCCGCTCTCCCGGATGGGGGCCAGCGAGGAGATCGCGGCCGCCGTGGGCTTCCTCGCCGGACCCGGCGGCGCCTACATCACGGGCCAGACGCTCATCGTCGACGGTGGCCTCAGCCTCTGAGGCACCAGGGACCTTATCATCCACGGTCGGTGCGCCGGCCTTTCCACGTAACCTGCCCGACTCGACTCTCGAGCGGGCGCCCCCCTTTCCTCCCACGGAGAACAGTCAAGTGAGCGACACCTCAGTCGACGAAAAGGTCAAGAAGATCGTCTGCGACCAGATGGGCACCACGCCCGACAAGATCTCCCTCGAGACTTCGTTCATCAACGATCTCGGCGCGGACTCTCTGGACACGG
>JAQWJQ010000063.1 GCA_029248265.1 Planctomycetota bacterium | reverse complement strand
CCAGCCCCCCCACCCATGGGCTCCCGCAGCTCCATGAGTCCCAAAACCACGACCCTAACACCACCCTAATCCGCTGCAGGCAGGCGGGTTAGGCATCTGTGCGTGAAAAGACCGGGGTTCGGGACCCGTTCGGGTTGCGCGCCGGGTTAGGTTAGGCACCCGTTCGGAAGCCCAGCAGGCATCAGCCGGACCCAGCCACCCACCGCCCATGACACGCCTCCTTCGCTCACCGTTCCCCGTCGCCCCCAAGGCACCCGCGCTCCTCCAGCACCACCTCTTCGGTGGACCGCCGGAGCCCGTGGACGCGGACGAAGTGTCGGCAGTGTCCACGCCCGCCATGCGCCGATGGTGCGAGATCGGCGGCCCCGAGATCGAGGAGGCCAAGCGCACCCAGGGGGCGGTCTCCACTGACCGACTCCTCACCGCCGCGCAGGCCGCCCCAACCAGCGTGCGCGCTGATCGGCACGGTTCACGCCCTGGCCAGCTTTCACGACCCGGCCATTCCAGCGGCCAACGCTGCTCACTGGCCCCGATGGATCGAGAGCTCGCTCTCCTCGACCGGGCGCTGCGCACCCGCGCCCCCAAGAGTCAGCTCGACCCCAAGACACCCGAGGCGCCGTCGTGCGGACGCGCTCCGGGCCACAAGGCCGCCCCGGGGATGTCCTCCAAGGACCGGAGCCGTCGCTCCAGCCCCCGTCAGCGACCGATCATCATCCGGCGACGAGTTCAGGCTCAACGCGCCGCCACGGTGACCTCTGATGTGCGGAGGATGGACACCCGGATGATGGAGGCCGTGGGCGGAGCTTCGACAGGAGCGCTGCCCATGTCTTCTCCCGCTCAGGCGCAGCCTGAGTGGAGCTGCGCAACGACCTGGTTGCGTACCGCTGAGGCCTCGGGAGAGGGCTCGATGCAGCAGGTGACTGCCGCCGCCTCGTACATGTTCGTCGCCGCGATGCTCGCCTTCACGTTCGTCATCTGATCCTCTCCCGTTGTCTCTCTTTTCCTTCAACCGCTGTCCGAAGCGCGCTCCCGTCACGGGGAGGGTGTCCTCCCGAGACATGCGGATGACCACTCCGAGGCCGCTGCGCCCCCCTTCCGGGTCAAGCGCTCGGTTCGTTCGGGCCCTTCATCGGCACGCGGCCGACTTCTCACAGCGGCATGATCCGGCGCGGCATGACCCGTCGCAGCACGACCCGGCGCATCATGACCCGGCGCCAAGGCGGCCCGCGGTCCGCCGAGGGCGGCCCACCAGGCCACTCCCCCACCCATCACCCCACTTCGCGTCGCACTACCCTCCTCAGCGACCGGAGTGACTCCCTCGGGAGCTGCGCTCGAGTTCGCTCGGGGGTAGCTCCCACTTCTGCGTGAATCGGCGATAGGCCGCACGCAACCTCACCACCCACCAGAAGAACTTCCCGAACCAGGCCATGAGCAACCTTCCCCTCACTCGCCGACAGCAGGACATTCTCCAGTTCCTTCGCACCTACGTTGAGGACCACGGCATCAGCCCGACCCTCGAAGAGATCGCCGCGCAGTTCGGCGTCAACAAGGTCACGATCTTCGGCCACGTCGCCGAGATGGAGCGCAAGGGTGTCATTCGCCGCCGCGCGAAGGGCGTCAGCCGAAGCCTCGAAGTGGTGGACCAGGAGTCCGACCAGGGGTCCGGCGTGTCCCTTCCGGTGCTCGGCAAGATCGCGGCAGGCTCGCCGATCGAGACCATCGAGGAGCCGGAGCTGCTGAACTTCGCAGACCTCGTGCCCGACGGTAAGGATGTGTACGCCTTAGAGGTCCAGGGGGAGTCCATGATCGAAGACGCCATCGCCGACGGCGACATCGTCCTGATCGAGCGGCGCCCTTCGGCCAGGGACGGAGAGACGGTGGTGGCGGTGCTCCCCGACGGAGACGCAACGCTCAAGCGCTTCTACCGGGAGGGCAACCAGTTCCGGCTCCAGCCGGCCAACTCGACCATGAGCCCGATCATCGTGGACGAGGTCGAGATCCGCGGGGTCGTCATCGGGGTGGTCCGCAAGTACTGAGTCTGTCCGGGTGGTTCCATGGGCACGGTGCCGGGAGGGCCTCCGTTTCCCTGTCGGTGCATGCTCCGGGCCGCCTTGCGGCGCCGCGATGGCACGTTGATCGCCTTGGGGGTGGGCCGCGGGACGGCGGGTGGCCGGAGCCAAGGCTCGGTCAAGAAGGGGGACCCGCCGCAGCAAGCCACGAGAGGAGGTGGCGGAGCAGCACACAAGCCGCGGCCCAGGACTCGCTCGAGTCAAGGCCGAGACAGGCGAGGGCCTGACGCGGCGGCTGCACGAGTCCGTGCGATCTGGATCACGACTTGGCGGGCGATCGGGGTAGCCTTGGGGCGCGTCCGCCGCCCGTCCCCTGTTCCCTACCCTCATCTCCCTTGTCGATCTCCGCAGACTCCGAGTCAAAGGGCAAGCCGTTGCCCCCCGGGCTGAAGTTGGCCGTCGACATGGGGCCCCTCCTGGTCTTCTTCGCGACGTTCTTCGTCGCGAAGTCCTTCACCGAGGATGAGACACAGCCGTTGGTCGTGGCCACCGGCCTCTTCGTGGTCGCCACGGCCATCGCGCTCTCGGTCTCCTACGCCATCGAGCGGAGGATCCAGACCATGCCGCTGATCACGGGCCTGGTCGTCCTGGTCATGGGTGGCTTGACCGTCTACTTGAAGGACGAGCGCTTCATCAAGCACAAGCCCACGGTGGTGAGCACCCTCATGGGTTCCACCCTGCTGGTCGGCCTGGCCACGGGACGCTCTCTCATCAAGCCGCTGATGGGGAGTGCGCTGGAGTTGGACGACGAGGGGTGGCGCAAGATGACCCTCCGCTGGGGCCTCTTCTTCCTGATGATTGCAGGCTTGAACGAGGTCGTCTGGCGATCCACATCCACGGCGGTGTGGTTGAACTTCAAGCTCTTCGGGATCCTGGGGCTGACCTTCCTGTTCATGTTCCTGCAGCAACCGCTCATCAAGCGTCACAGCACCGAGCCCCCCGCCGGGGAGTGACGCCCGCACCAAGAGACCACCATGACTGACCTCCCCGAACACATGGCCGTCCTGAGCCAGGGCAAGTTCAAGTCCGTCAACGACCAGCGACTCCGCCTTGAGAGGGCAGGGCTAGAGGCGCGTGTGATCTGCCCTCCCGGCGTCGACCCGAACGGCTGAGGCGCGGCCCTTTGGCTCGCGGTCGCGAAGCCTCACATTGACCAAGCCGCGGACCTGCTCCGCAAGGACGCAGAGGCGGAGCTCATGCGCCTCGATCCGGACGGGGTCGCCCTTGAGGCCGCACAGCACGTCATCGACCTGGACGCGGAGTCCTCCACGTGCCCCGCCTGCATGGCCGAGATCCCGCGTGGCGCCAACCGCTGCCCTGACTGCCTGCTCCGCCTCGGCTAGCCCACCGGGACAACGGCTGAAGCGGCGCTCGACATGACGACCCTCGACCCTTTTGGCGCCGCGCCCCCCGGCCAGGTGGAGGTGCTCCGCGGTCGCTCGCGGCGCGCGGTTCGGGACAGCGTCCTCGCCCTGCAAGCCCGGGGCATCCAGCACCTGGTGCAGGTCAATGGGGCGGGAGCGAGGGTCCTCGTGCCCCTCCACGAAGAGCGCGCCGCCGTGGATGAACTCGTGGACTTCGCGGCGGAAGCGGCGACCTGGCGCGAGCCTGCCGCAGGCCCCCCCCCCATCCGGAGCGTCGGCCTGTGGGGCGCGCTCTGCTTTGGGCTGATCTGCATCCTGATGTTCCCGATCGGGCAAAAGGGGGCCTTCGGCCTCAACTGGTGGGACCAGGGGCTCATGAGCGCGGCGCGTGTCCGCGATGGAGAGATCTGGCGCACGGTCACAGCGCTCACACTCCACGTCGACGCCCAACACCTCGTGGGCAACCTCGTGTTCGGGACGCTCTTCGGAGTCCTCGCAGCGCAGGCCCTGGGCTACGGCCTCGCGTGGGCGTGCACCCTGGGCGCTGGAGCTGCAGGCAACCTCGTCGAGGCCTTCCTGACCTCTCCGGACCACACCGCGGTGGGCGCCTCCACCGCGATCTTCGGAACCCTGGGGCTCATGGCCTCGGCCGAGTGGACCCGGCGCGGCAAGGAGCGCTCCCCATGGGTTCGCCGGGTCGCGCCCCTGTTCGGCGGGGCTGTCCTCTTCGGGTGGCTCGGGGTCGGCGACGGCTCGGGTCGAGTGGACGTCCTGGCCCACGCGACCGGCTTCACCTCGGGGGCCCTCCTGGGGATCGCCGTGGCACGCCTGCAACTCGCGGAGCGGTTCAGCCGCGGGGCACAGGCCATGACCGCTGCGGCGGCGCTCGGCGTCGTCGCCTTCGCATGGTTCGCCGCGCTGCGGACCTGACCATCCACCTCGCGGCCCTGGCAGCCCCTCCTGGCCAACCCGTCGCTCCGCTAGCCGCCGACCCGGAGGAAGCGCCCCCCGCTCTGCTCGGCCAGCGCCTCGAGCGTGCCATCCCCACGGCTCCCGATGAGGACGGTGTGGAAGCGAACAGGGTAGATCGGGAGGACCTCGTCGAGGAGCGGCTTGACCCAGGCGCTCCCTCGGTCCGTCGCCCCATCACAGAGCACGACCACCGTGTCCGCTTCGAGAGCCTCCACGCGCGGCCGGCCATGGCTGTCCAACAGCAAGGCGAGCTCGATCGCTGGCTGGAGGCTGGTGCCGCCGCCAGGGACTCGAGCGAGCAAGGAAGCCCGCGCTCGCTCCAGGTTCTCGGCAGAGGCCTCCACCAACTTCATGCTCGAGACGACCGGCACCGTGTTGAACAGGATGACGTTGAAGCGCGCCTCCGGCGGCCCGGCCTGCAGGAAGCGCACGAGCTGCTCGACGGCCTCCTCGAAGCGCGTCCTCTCGGTGGTCCCCCACGGGTTCGCCATGCTGCCTGAGAGGTCGATCACGAAGGTGACTCTGTCGGAGTCTGGCCGCAGCCCGAAGAAGTTGACGGTGCTCCGAGGCTCCTCAAGGAGTCGCTTCCGCTCGGCTTCAAACGCCGGGCTGCCCGGCCGGGGTTCTTCGCCGAGGCGAACCTGAACCCACCAATCGATCCACGGGGCCGGCTGAGCTCCGAAGTACTTGCCGCTGATCCCCTGCAGGGCGCGAACGAGGTCGGACCGTACCCGGACGAGGCCGGCGTACGGTTTGGAACCGCGGGAGCGGCGGTCCCAGACCACGAGCGCGTCGAGCAGGAGCCCGACGCGCGCCTCGAGGGAAAGCCCCTTCAAGAGCCTCATGGCCCGCGCGGGCTGACGCCAGTCCGCCTGGATCATCATGGTCTGGAGACGGGCCTCCAACATCTCTGCGGCCCGTGGACCCAACGGCGCGTCGCAACTCTCGAGACGCCGCAGTAGCAGCGTCATCGGGTGGCGAGGTTCCACGGGGCTGGTGACCTGGCTCAGCTGCCGCACGAGGCAACGGTCCACCGCGTCGTCCTGACCGAAGCGCGCCCCCCAGTCCGACAAGGCCTCGAGCGCCTTACCCCTGAGAGGGTCCGCGAGGTCACGGGCGACGGTCAACACGCCGGTCTTGAGCCCTGGCGTTCCCCGCTCCAAGAGGAGCGAGAGCGCCACCTCCCGCTCGACGAGGTCCGGCGCGAGGCGAGGTGTTCCTGAGGCGGACACCACGACGTCCGCCAGGACCCAGGAATGAAAGGAGGAGCCAGCCGGGCCCGCCTCGAGCTGCCTGAAGAGGTCACGACCTGCTCGGCCGAGGGCGCCGCGGGCGTCCGGCGCCAGCGCTCGCCTGGAGTCCCCCAGCGAGGCGCACAGGGTGCTCAACCTCCGCAGTCCGGGGTCCCCTGGAGCCCCCCTTGAGAGGCTCTCGAGCTCCCCCAAGAAGCGGGTGACTCGTCGCGCGTCTGGGCTGCCGCTCACCGTGGCCCGATCGCGCCAGTCCATCCCCATGCGGACGAGCGCCGACGACGACTGAGCGCCCGCCGGCCGTGCGGCAGACAACGCCCCGCCCACGATCAAGAGCCACAGGCAGAGGGACCGCCACACCCGACTCGCGAGGGGTCCAGCCCAGCGCTGACCCGCCGACGTCGCCGTGATCAGGGCACGGGGTCGCCTGTCGCCGGAGCGCGGCTCCGTCCAGGATCGACGCGGGTGGGACGCCGCGGGGCGCGCGAGCGGCGCCGCGCACCGCCAGCGGCCTGGACCGGAGACCTCCCTGGGCGCTCCCGCGCCATGCGAGCGGCGGCGGTCGCGCGCCCTAGACCCGGATATGGCGGAAGAGCAGGAGATCGGTCCCCCGGGTGTAGGCCACTCCGGGGAGATTCGTCGCGTACGGGTCTTCTTGGGCACCCAGCCCGGGGAACCGAAATTCCCCGACGACCCCGTCCTCGAACTCGACCTTGAAGAAGTAGGTGGTCCGCCCACTCCACCCGGAGATATCTGTCTCACTCCGCCGGTCCACGATCAACGCCGCCCGCTTGAGGAGCGGACGCTCCACCGCGGCGCTCTGCCGGGCCTTACCGTCGACCCTGAGCTTGGCGGAGAGCAGCAAGGAGGCCGCCCCGACGAGGCACAGTACGACCGGGAGGACCTCGGCGAAGGAGTGCCCCTCGCTGCTCCCGACCAGGACGCCCCACGCGAGCGCAGCCAGACCGATGAGGGCCACCGGGCCGCTCCACCACGCAAGGCGCGCGCCGTCGTACCAATCAGAGCTCTCCGGGGGATCCCATGCGAGCGCCGACTCGTAAGTCCCGTGCTCGACCACGCGGCCAATCCGGCTCGCGTTGACGCTCTCAAGCCGACGCTTGTCCGCTGCCGTCTCGAGCGGAGAGGCGCAGTAGGGACAAAGTGAGACAGGAATGTCCGGCAGCTTCGAGCCGCATTGGGGGCATTCAATGCGCCGAGCCGGGGCTTCAGCGTTGACGGGGTCCGGTGACGTGTCCATTTCCATGAATGAGGTCCGCAGGCGGGGGCCGAAATGTACCCGCCT
>JAQWJQ010000056.1 GCA_029248265.1 Planctomycetota bacterium | reverse complement strand
CACGTCGATGTCGGCGCCGGCGAGCTCTCGATCGAGGCGGGCGAGCTCCGCGTCGAGGCGCGCCTTGGCCTCGGCCTGCGCCGGGGTCGGCGTGGCGAGCCGCGGCTGCTCATCACCGCGGTCCGTGTCGGCGGTCTGGTTGAAGAGATCGAAGAGCCCGTAGTACTCGGTGTGGCTGATGGGGTCGTACTTGTGGCTGTGGCATTCCGCACAGCCCGCGGTCAGCCCCATCCAGACCTCCATGCTCGTGTTCACCCGGTCCTTCACGGCGAGGACGCGAAACTCCTCGTCGTCGGTGCCCCCCTCCGTGTTGGTCATGGTGTTCCGGTGGAACGCGGTGGCCAGACGCGTGTCCACCGTCGCGTCCGGGATCAGGTCCCCCGCGAGTTGCTGGAGGGTGAACTCATCGAAGGGCAGGTTCCGGTCGTACGCCTCGATCACCCAGTCGCGGTAGCGCCAGATCGTCCGTAGCGGGTCGGAGCCGTGCCCGCTGCTATCCGCGTAGCGGGCGAGGTCGAGCCAGACCGCCGCCCAGCGCTCCGCGTACTCGGGCGAAGCGAGCAGCCGGTCCACCGCCCGCTCGACCTTGAGGGGGTCGCTCGAGGCGGCGAAGGCCTCGGCCGCAGCGGCCGTCGGTGCCAGCCCGGTCAGGTCGAGGGACAGGCGACGCAGGAGCTGGTGGTCGTCGGCCTTCGGGGAGAGGCCGAGGCCGCGCGCCGCGAGCGCCTCGGTCACGAAGGCGTCGATGGGGTGGGCGGCGGCTCCTGGGGAGCCTGGGGCGGACGGACGCTCTGGCGCCTCGAAGCTCCAGTGAGGCGTGTAGCTCGCGCCCCCCTCGATCCACCGCCGCAGGACCTCCCGCTCCGCCGCGTTCAGGGGCGCCCCCGCCTCCTCGGGGGGCATGGGGTCGAACTCATCGTTCACCCGGGCCCAGACCTCGGAGGCCTCGACGTCTCCTGGCACGATGGCCGGGAAGCCGTCCCGATCCAACAGGGCGTCGGCCTCCAGGTCGAGGCGCAGCCCCGCCTCCCGGGTCGCCTCATCGTTGCCGTGGCAGGGAAAGCAGCGACGCGCCAGGAGCGGCCGGACGTCCCGCGCGAAGTCCACCGCCGAACCGTCCGGTTCTGCCTGAGCGCCCAGCGGGGCGAGGACGACGGCGAGGGAGAGGAGGATCACCCCCTGAAACTACCGCTTCCGGGCGGAGATGACCTCCCCGTAGACCTCGATGGTCTCATCGACCATGCGGTCGAGGCCAAAGCGAGTCAGCACCCGACGGTGCCCTGCGGCCCCCAGCCGCGCCCGGAGGACCTCATTCCGGGCGAGTTCGAGCATCCCCTCGGCCATCGCCTCCGGATCATCGGGGGGCACCAGGCGTCCGGTCTCCCCGTGCACGACCACCTCGGGGATGGCCGAGACGTTGGTGGAGAGCACGGGCGTGGACGCGGCCATGGCCTCCAGGAAAACGAGCCCGAGGCCCTCCCAGCGTGACGCCATGCAGAACACATCGCTGGCCGCCATCAAGGACGGGACGTCGCGGCGAATGCCGGTAAACACGGCGGCGTCGGGGCCTGAGGACCCGAGGAGCCCCAGCCGGCGGGCCTCGACCTCGGCGCGCTCGCGGCCGTCGCCGAAGGGGTCGTCCCCCACCAGCAGGAGCCGGAGACGTGGGTCTTGCTCGCGGGCAATCGCGAGGGCGCGCAGGAGCACCTCGTGGGCCTTTTGTGGCGCAAAGCGCGCGACGCAGACGAACACCACGTCACCTCCGTCGATCGCGAGCGGAGCCCGGACCGCGTCACGGTCGGTCTCGTCCGCCGCCCGCTCGAAGGGCTCGGGGTCCAGGCCGTAGTACACGCGCGACTGAGCTGCGAGCGGCACCCGCCCGTGGGTCTCGATGAACCGGCCCACGTGATCGGAGAGCACCACGGTGCGCGCGGGGATGCGGCCGAGCCAGCCATGGACCCAGCTGACCAAGGGCCGGCGCAGGACCTGCTCGTCGTTGTGCTTGCCGCTCACCAGCTTGCGCCGCGCCCCCCACACGAGCGCGGCCATGGCCGTGAACGCGTCCGCCTTCAGGAGGTGCGAGTGGACGATGTCGCACCACCCCAGGTCCGCCCGCAGCCGGAACGGGAACAGCGGCCCGGCCGCCGCGCGCTCCACCCGCTCGGCGCCGGCCTCGAGGAAGTCCTCGCGCAGGGTGCCTTGCCCCTTGAGGAAGCGCACCCGTACCTCGTGACCGCGCTCGACCTGCCCGCGCACCTGCTTGAGCACGTGCATCTCGGCGCCGCCCACGTCGAGCGTGGTGAGGACGTGGAGGAGCCTCATCGCTTGCCAGAGGCCTCCAGAGCCTCCAGGTAGACCGCGTCCAGCTGCTCGGCCATCGCCGCCACGCTGTGGCTGTGCTCCAGCTGAGCCCGCCCGGCCTGGCCGAGGGACGCCCGGCGCCCGCGCCCGTCGAGCACCGCCCGTCGCATGGCGTCCGCGAGCGCCGTCGCCGAGATCGACGCGGCGAGGTAGCCGTTCACGCCGTCCTCCACAAGGTCCCGCGCGCCGTCCACCGGGGTCGCGACCACCGGGCGGGAGGCGGCCATGGCCTCGAGCACGACGTACGGCATCCCCTCCCAACGGGACGGCAGGAGCAGGAAGTCCACCGCCGCGAGGATCGAGGGGACGTCGTCCCGGGCGCCGGCGAAGGCGACCCTCCGGTCGACGCCCAGGCGCGTGGCGAGCTCGGTCAGCGGGCCCTGATCACCGGGCCCGACGAAGAGCAGCTGGAGCCCCTCGAGGCCCTCGGTCGGGAGCGCCTCGAGGGCCAGGTCCTGGCCCTTGGCCGAGTAGAGCAACCCGACCACCGCCGCCACCGGGCGCTCAGGGTCCAGCCCGAGGGCCGCCAGGTCCACAGGCGCGGCACCCTCGACCCGCGCGGGGTCGATGCCGTTGGGCACCGTGCGGACCCGGGCCGCGTCGACGATGCCCGAGGCCTCGATCGTCTGCGCCTCGCTGGTGGACACCGCGATGAGCCGGTGGGTCGAGCTCGCGAGGGAGCGCTCGATGGAGCGGAAGACGGCTCGCTTCGCGCGCCCGAAGAGGGCGCCGAAGAGGAAGGCGAAGGTGTGCGGCGTGTGCACGCGGGCCCCGACACCTGTCGAGAGGGAGGCCCGGCGCCCCAGGACACCGCCCTTGGAGCTGTGTGTGTGCACGATGTCCGGGCGCAGCTCCCGCAGGGCGGCCTTCACCTGGCGCAGGTGCCGGAGGTCCTTCGCTGGCCGGATGGAGCGGACCATGGGGATGCGCCGGACCTGGGCTCCCGCCGCCTCGAGCAGTCGAAGGTCTCCCTCGAAGCCAGGGTCCCGCAGGGTGGAGACCAGGAGCGAGACCTGGTCCCCGCGCCGGAGCTGCGCCAGCGCCACGTCCACGAGGTGGCGCCGCGTGCCGCCGATCGTCGCCTCCATCACATGGGCAATGTGCACGGCAGGCCTCCGCTCAGAAGGCGCCCGTGCCGCGCGCGACCGCGAAGCCCGTGAGCGCCACGATGACGAGGTCCAGGAGCAGCGACCGGTTCTCGATGTAGTAGAGGTCGTAGTCCAGGTTGGAGTGGATCGCGTCCTGGCGGGCGTAGGAGATCTGCCACAGCCCGGTCACGCCGGGCTTCGCGCGCAGCCGCTCCCGGTCGAGGGCCCCGTAGGTCTCCACGATGAAGGGCATCTCAGGCCGCGGCCCGACCACGCTCATCTCGCCACGCAGGACGTTCAGGAAGTTGGGCAGCTCGTCCAGTGAGTACCGCCGCAGCCAGCGGCCGAAGCGTGTCACGCGCGGGTCGTTCTCGTTCTTCGGCGCCACGGCGTCCCCGCACTCATCAACGTGCATGGTGCGGAACTTGATCATCTCGAAGGAGCGGCCGCCGTACCCGATGCGGCGCTGCCGAAAGAAGATCGGCCCGGCGGACTCATGCTTGATCAGCACCGCGAAGACCAGGACCGCGGGCAAGGCGAGGGTGATCACCGAGGTCACCACCAGCAGGTCAAAGGCGCGCTTCACACCGAGGGAGAGCAGGGACTCGTTGCGCTCGCGGCGGGTGATCAACGGGATCGAGTCGAGGTT
>JAQWJQ010000151.1 GCA_029248265.1 Planctomycetota bacterium | reverse complement strand
CGGAGTGGGGGTGGACATGATGTGTTCAGGGCGCTGCCTCGCGGGCGGCGCTCAGCGCCTCACTGCTTCTCGCCGTCGCCCTTCTTGAGGCTGTAGTACTGACCCGCGGGCCGATCGCCGAACCGCTCGACGCTCCCGTCGGGCCAGCGGACCTGGACGTCCTTCGCGGTCGACTCGCCGCCGAGGCCAAAGTGAGTTCGGGGGTCGTTGCTGGAGAGGTAGCTGTAGCAGGGGTTGGCCTGGCGGTACTGGCGCTTCCCCGCGTCGCCGCGTGCGATGGAGACCGTCGCACCGTGCACGATGGCGCTCTTCTTCCCAGAGACGGTCTGGAAGCCGACCCAGGTGGCGGCGGCGCCCTCGCGCGGCGCGATGTTCTCGAGGACCTTGACCCGGGCGTCGAGGTCGACCACCACGATGTCGACGTCACCATCACCCTCGAGGTCGCCGAAGGCTGCGCCCCGGCTGGTCCCGATGAGCGCCTCGGGGGTCGCTCCCTCGGGCTGGGTGAGCTTGAAGGTCACGCGCTTGCCCTTTCGGACGCCGCGGAAGAGGTGGTTGGGTTCGGCGTAGGCGTCCGCCGTGTCGAAGCGCTCTCCCTCCTTCCAGGCCTGCACGGCCCCGTTGGCCACGTACAGGTCCAGGGTGCCGTCGAGGTCGAAGTCCTGGAAGCCCATGCCGAAGCCGGTGAACTTCATGCTGACGCCAGCGGTCCCCGTCACGTTGCTCATGTCGCTGAACTTGCCGTTCCTGTTGCGGTAGTACGTGTTGGTCTCACGCCGCAGGTGGGTCATGTACAGGTCAAGGTCGCCGTCCTCGTCGAGGTCCACGAACTGCACGCCCATCCCGGCCTCGGGCGTCCCGTTGCCGTTGAGCCCGCAGCCTGCGCGGATGCCTCGGTCCTCGAAGATGGCTCGGCCGTCGTTCACCCAGAGCAGGTTCGTCGTGGCGTCGTTGGCCACGTAGACGTCCAGGTCGCCGTCGAGGTCCGCGTCGCCGACGGCGAGCCCGAGGCCGTTACCGAAGGCCGCGTCGATTCCGGTGCGCAGGGTCGCGTCGGTGAAGCCAAGGCGCCCGAAGGTGTAGAGGGCGTCCGCAGAGGGCGCGTTGTAGTTGTTCGGGCTGCAGTAGTCGGGCTCCCCGTAGTAGTTGAAGCACTCAATCTCGATGGAGTCGGACCAGCCGAGGTTGTTCACGACATAGAGGTCGAGCTTGCCGTCCCCGTTGGCGTCGAACATGGCGGCGCTCGTGGCCCAGCGCGGGTCGCCGACCTTCAGCTTGACCGTCCGGTCCGAGAAGGTCCCGTCGCCGTTGTTCACGTACATCACGTTGGGCCCGACGTTCGTGACGAAGAGGTCGGTGTCGCCGTCTCGGTCAAAGTCTCCGCAGGCCGCCCCCATGCCGTACGCGGTGCTGCCCACGCCAGCAGCTTCGGTCACGTCGGTGAAGCGCAGGGGGCCGCCCGGCTCCGAGTCGTTCCGAAAGAGCCGGTTACCGGGGCGCTCGACTCCCTCCGGCGTGGCGCCGAGGATCCCGCCCTGGACGAAGTAGAGGTCCAGGTCGCCGTCCCCGTCATGGTCGAGCATGGCCACGCCGCCGCCCATGATCTCGGGGAAACGGTGCCGGTCGGTGCGATCCGCCTGATGGACGAAATCGACGCCCGCCTCGGCGCCGACCTCGCGGAACCAGGTGGCGGGAGCAGCAACGTCCTGCGTGGTGGCAGGCGCGAGGAGGGTGAGCAAGGAGAGGGAGGTGATCATCGGCGGATTCGGGGCGGGGCGAGGGCGCGGGGTCGAACGGGGGGCAGGGCGGGGGTCAGGGGCGGTCGCCGCCTGCGGCGGGCGCGGCGCGCTCGCGCGCGATGTGGGCCTGGACGGCCGTCACGAACTGAGCCACCTGCGGGTTCCCCGCGCCGGCGGTCTCGAACTCAGCGAGGGTGGCCTCTGCGGAGTCGAAGGCCCTGATCGTCAGATAAGCCTGGACGCAGAACTGGAGTGAGGGGAGCTGGCCCGCGCCGGCGACGCGCAGCCGTTCGATGTAAGGCCGGGTCTCCTCGGCGCGCTCGCTGGAGATCAGCGCTTGGATGACGGTCGAGAGGGCGCTCGGGTCGCGCGGGACCGTGTCGAGGTGGCGCAGGGCGAAGCGCAACATCTCGCGTGCGCGACCCATCTGGGCGTAGAGGTTGGACAGCTGCAGGTTGAAGCCGGGCTCTGTACAGCCGAGCCGCTGGGCCATCTGGAATGAACTCAGGGCCGCCTGGAGGGACTGCCCCATCGCGTTCTGGTCCGCCGCGAAGCTGGCTGTCGTCTGGTGGCTCACGCCAACCCAGTAGTGATTGGAGCCGACGGTCGGGGCGGCCGCGGCGGCGGCGCTCGCGCTCGCGAGGGCCGTGGTGCAGCGCGCAGCGCCGCGCTCTTGAAGCTGCGTCACAACCGCGGCGTCGGGAGTGGCGCCTGACGCGGCCAACTGCTGCATGCTGGAGAGCTGGCTGGCGATCTGCCCGGCCTCCTGGAGGTCGAGGAGGCAGGACTGGATGAGGGTCGAGGGCTCGTCGGGCGAGGCCTCGAGGCTGCGGCTGAGCAGCTCGCGGGCGCGGGCGCCGTCGCCACCGCGCTGGGCCACTCGGGCGGCGAGGTTGAGGACCAGATACTCGTCTCCGCGGCTCTCGAGGATCTCCTCGAGGCGGCGGTTCGCCTCGGCGAGGTTCCCCGACTGGACGAGGTTCTCAATGATCATCATCCGGCGGCCGAAGCCGCGTCCATAGGCTTGCAGCCGCGACGTGTGGGGGCCGGGAGGGAACTCGGGGTAGGCGTTCTCGCCGGCGAGGAGCTCGGCCTCGCCTTCCTCGTCCTGTCCGAGCTCCAGCAGGGCGAGCCCGAGGGTGTAGTGTGCGTGCCGGTAGCCGGGCGCGAGCTCAAGGGCCTCTCGGCACAGGACGGCAGCCTCCTCAGCACGCTCGAGGTCGAGCAGCGACTGGGCCAGGCCCACGCGACTCGCGGCGTAGCGGACCACCTGGGGTTGGCGCTCCTCGGCCTCAATCGCCTGACGCCAGGCGCCCTCTGCCCCCTCGAGATCTCCAGCGATGCGCAGGGCATCGGCGAGGCGAGCGTGGACCACCGGGGTGCTCTTGAACACGTCCGCGGTCGCGCGCAGGTCAGCCACCGCAGCCTCGAGGTCGCCCGAGGCAAACCTGCAAATGCCGCGACGGAAGAGCCACTCGGTGCCCTCGGGGTCGAGTCGAAGGGACTGGTCGTAGCACTGCTCGGCCAAGGACCAG
Organism: Planctomycetota bacterium; assembly: GCA_029248265.1. GTDB lineage: Bacteria > Planctomycetota > UBA1135 > UBA1135 > Saltatorellus. The sequence goes on along the minus strand of JAQWJQ010000151.1, from coordinate 18,596 downwards.
ATCGTATTGCCCTCGTAGGCGAGCCCGAGCTCAGCCCTCGCCTCCGCGCTCGCGGGGTTCGCTGCGACGTCAGCGAGGAGCTCCTCAATCAACCGGACGAGGCCGGGATCCATGGTGGAGGTGTCGGCGATGGTCGGCGGGGCGTCCACGGCCGCGGCCTCCGGCTCTTGGGCGTGGGCCGATCCGGTACAGGTGACGAGGGCGACCGCGGCGGCCACCTTGATCAATCGGGAGGGGTGGATAGAGCGCATCATCGAGCGGTTCGTGGTGGAGGGCGGCGGGGCGCCCTTGCGGCGGTCGAGGTGGGTGCGGGGGGCGGGGCGGTCGCGGGCGGCGCCGGCCTCAGACCTGCGGGGCACCGTCGGTAAGCGCGGCGGTGCTCACAGGGCAGCACCAGCGTTTCCGTGGGAGCATGGTACGGCTGCCGGGCAGCGGTCGGGCGAAGGGGAGGAAACTGACGCAGGCTGGCTGGCGACGGCCCCTTCCCGCGTGGCTCAGGAGCCCTCGGAGTCCTCTGCGGCGCGGAGGGCCTCGAGCTGCTCGACCTCGTCGATGATCTCGAGGATGGCCTCAAGAACGATGTCGGGTCGCTCGAGTTGGAGCTGATGGCTGGAACCTTCCACAATCAGGCGCTTGGCCCGCTTCGAGAGCTCGAGGAAGCTCTCACTCTGCTCGACCCAGTGCCGGTTGTACGCGTCGCAGGGGTACCCCTGGGGCGCCTCGGCCTCGGCGAGGGTCTCGGTCGCGACCAGTACGCGCATCGGGAGCTCCGCGGCGTCGGCCAGCTTCGAGAGGTAGAGGGCGTTATCGGCCGCGCAGTCCATCTCCGCAGCCGCGGCCCTGCGGACGCGCGGGTTGAGCTCCAAGGCGTCCAGCGCCGCGATCTTCGGGGCGGGCAGCGGGAGGTGCGCGTTCGGTGATTGGCGCGCGGAGAGGAGTCTCAGAAGGCCAAACCGCGCGAGCAGCGTGGAGAGCCCGATCAGGTTCGACGGGGTCGCCGGGAGGGGGACTTGCTCGCGACGGAGCAGGTCGCTGAAGCCCTCGTGGTCAGGGTCGACCATGACCAGCGCCGAGGTCTCGAAGGGGTATCGGTGCGCGTACGTCCGGAGGATGCCGCCGCCGGTCCCATGACCGACGAGAATCAGCGGCCTCCCGGGGACGATCTGCTGCAGCAGGTGATGGAGCTCTCGCGCGAGGGTCTCCGTGTCCCGGGGGGGCGGCCCACTCTCACTCCAGCCGAGCCCCGCGCGGTCATAGACCACCGCCGTCGCGACCTTGCCGAGTTCTTCGGGGAGGCGGCCCCAGTGGGTGGACCACGCGCCCTCGTCTGCCTCGAAGACGATGACGCGTTCACCGTCCCCGAAGACGCGTGCGTGGAGGCCGTGGCCTCCGGCGTCCACCTCGCGGCCGGGGCGCGGCCAGCGCTTGGCGTCCCTTCGACGCGCCACCGTCTCGGCGAGGAAGCCGAGGAGCAGGACAGCAGAGAGGGCGTAGAGGATGAGCACGGAGGAGCGCGGGCAATCGCGGCGCGACAGTTTACCCGCAAGGGCCCGCCGGTTCTGCTCCGGGTTGGCGGCTCCCCGTGGCCCCTGGCGCGGGGTCATGCCGCGCGCCACGTCCGCGCCCCGGATCAGGCCAAGGTCAGGCCAAGATCTTGCTCGGGCAGCCCCGTCCCGCTGGGAGCTCCGTCGCGGAAGACAGAGCACAGGAGGCCCCCCCGCGTCGCCGCGGGGGGGCCTCCTGAGGGTCCTCTCGGACGCTGCTGCTCAGTAGTTCTTCGCGAAGAGCACCCGTTGAGCGCTGGGCTCCCCGGTCTTGATGCACTTCCCCGTCTCCACGGGCGGCCCCTCACCCTCGAGGGGGATGCAGCGCACCGTGGCCTTGGTCGCCTCCTTGATCGCGAGCTCGGTCTCGGTGGTCCCGTCCCAATGGGCGTAGACAAATGAGCTCTTGGAGCCCTCGAACGCCGCCACGAAGTCATCCCAGGTGTCCACGAGGAGGGTGTTGTCCTCCCGCATCTTGAGGGCTCGCTCGTAGAGCTCCTCCTGGAAGCGGTCGAGGCGCTTACCGATCTCGACGCCCAGCCCATCCCAGGGCAGGACCTCCTTCACGGGGCGGCCGCGCTCGTCGAGCTCGGCGAGGCGCATCTTGCTCATGACCGCGCGCTGCTCAAGGTCGCGCGGGCCGATCTCGAGGCGCATGGGGACGCCCTTGCGCTCCCACTCGTAGTACTTCGCGCCGGGCTTCATCCCCGTCCGCTTGTCCACCTCGACCCGCAGGCCATCCTCGCGCAGCTCGGCGCCAATGCGGTCGGCGGCCTCGAGGACCGCGTCGCGCTCCTCGTCCTTGCGGTAGATCGGGACGATCACCACGTGGATCGGCGCGAGGCGCGGGGGGAGCACCAGGCCGTCGTCGTCCGAGTGGGTCATGATCAGCGCGCCGATCATGCGGGTCGAGAGGCCCCACGAGGTCTGCCACACGTACTCGCGTTCGCCCTCGGCGTTCTGGAAGGTCACGTCGAAGGCCTTGCCGAAGTTCTGGCCGAGGTCGTGACTGGTGCCTGACTGCAGGGCCTTGCCGTCCTGCATCATGGCCTCGATCGTCAGGGTCTCGAGCGCGCCGGCGAAGCGCTCGTGGGCGCTCTTGACCCCGCGCACCACGGGCATGGCCATCATCTCCCGCGCGAAGTCGCGGTAGACGTCGAGCATGCGCGCGACCTCCTCCTCGGCCTCAGCATGGGTGGCGTGCGCGGTGTGTCCCTCCTGCCAGAAGAACTCACTTGTGCGCAGGAACATGCGCGTGCGGAGCTCCCAGCGCATGACGTTCGCCCACTGGTTGATCAGCAGCGGGAGGTCGCGGTGGGAGTCGATCCACTTGGCAAAGAAGTGCCCGATGATGGTCTCTGACGTGGGGCGGATGCAATACGGCTCTTCGAGCTCCTTGCCGCCGGCGTGGGTGACCACCGCGAGCTCGGGGGCGAAGCCCTCCACGTGCTCGGCCTCCTTCTCGAGGAAGCTCATCGGGATGAGCATGGGGAAGGCCGCGTTCTTGTGGCCGGTGGCCTTGAACCGTCGGTCGAGGTCTCCCTGCATCGCCTCCCAGATGGCATATCCGTGGGGCTTGATGACCATGCAGCCCTTCACGACGCCCGCAGGCTCCGCGAGGTCGGCGTGCTGGATGATGTCCTGGTACCACTGCGCGTAGTCGTCTGCGCGCGGTTTGATCTTGGCCTGGGCCACTGGCATTCTCCTCTGATCTGGGCTCCAGCGCCGGCGGCCCGTTCGAGCGGGGCCTGCCTCGGTGGCTGGGAGGGGGAGGTTAGCCGGAGCGGCGGTCCGCCTGCGCAGCGCGCCGGCGGAATGTGCTCACGACGGGGCAATCGGGGCCTCCTCGCCGTGATCCAGGCTCCTGTGGCTGGGACCCGTTCGACCGTAGGCTATGCTCCCGCGGCACTCCCTCCGCCCCAGACACGATGACCGACCAAAGCCTCACGATCACGCCCGAGATGACGATGGAGCAGATCCTCTCCGTCGCCCCTGCAGCCCAGCGCGCTCTGTTCCAGCGCTACCACGTGGGGGGGTGCTCGGCCTGCGGCTTCCAGCCGTCCGACACCCTGTCCCAGGTGGCCAAGGATCACAACATCCTCGACATCAAGGACATGGTCGAGACCATCATCCGCGCGGAGACGATGGACCGGGAGCGGCAGATCAACCCGGACGAGGTGCGGGCGCTGACAGCGGGCTCAGAGGACTTCACGTTCGTCGACGTCCGGACGCCCGACGAGCGGACGGACGCGGAGGCTGAGGGCGCTGAGCCCCTCGACTACGACGCGTCGGACAAGTACATGTCCCTGCCCAAGGACCGCCGGATCGTGTTCATCTGCGCGAACGGCGACCGCAGCCTCGACGTGGCGAGCTACTTCCTCGGCCACGGGTTCGAGAACGTGTTCGCGGTCCGAGGCGGGCTCGAGGCGTGGGTGGCGAGCCGCTAGCGGCTCGTATCGACCTACTCGTCGTCGAGCCCGTCGATCTCGACCAGGCCAGACCCCTTCTTGATGCGCACCGTGCGGGTCTCGTTCTCGAATCCGAGGACGATGGAGGCGGTGGTGGCCGCCAGCCCCTTGGGGCTGAACGTGATCCGTGTGCCCTCGGCGGAGCGGACCTCCCGGACGCGCACGCCTTCGAAGACGGCGTCCGCGTCGTAGGTCCGGGCGAAGGGGCCATCGTCGTACGGCGATCGCAGGGGGTCGCCTGAGGCGGTGACTCCCGTGTAGCCGCTGCCGGTCTCGGAGAAGCGCACGGAGAGCGGCTGCTGGTACAGCGCCGCGCGGTTCTGGACCTCGTGCAGGTCTGCAGCCAGGAGGCGCGCCGCGCTGTCGAGGGTGACGGCGGGCCGCGCGAAGTAGGCGGGGATGCCGACGCTCGCGGTGATCGTGAGCAACGCCAGGATGATCAGGAGCTCGAGGATCGTGAAGCCACGTCGCTCTCGGCTTGGGATACGTGAGGGCTGGACCATGACTGGGAGGCCGCGCGGTCGGCGGACGGTCCAGTATCGACCGATCAACCCGTCGGTCTTGAGTCGTGGGGAGACCCGCGCGAGCGCTGGCCGTCCGCCCGGCTCAGGAGCCGCTGATGAGGGCCTCGAGCGCCTCGATCAGCTGCTCGGGTTCCACCGGCTTCACCAGGCAGTTCTGGTCGTGAAACCCCTCAGGGATGGCCGTGGAGGCGTCATGCCCGGTCATGAACAGGAACGGTACCCCGCGCTCCCGCAGCAGCTGCGCAGTGGGGGTCGAGAGGGTGCCCCCGAGGTCGAGGTCGAGCAGCGCGGTCCCGAAGGTCTCCGCCGAGACAGCCGCCATGGCCGCGTCGTTCGTCGCGAACGGTCCGACCACGGTCCATCCGAAGGTGCCGAGAGCGAACTTGATCGCCTCGGCGAGGACCGGGTTGTCCTCGACGACGAGTACAGAGTGGGGTGGAGTCGCGGGCCGCATGGGGCAAGCGGAAGCTTGGAAGGCCACATCCTGGCCTGGCCGCTATGCCAAGAGAAGCTATCGAATCCCGGGCATCCCCGCTTCTGCTAGTCCATATCCTCGGCTCCGACGCTGGGCACGCGACCCAGGTAGGCATGGCGGAAGAGATCCAGGAAGGCACCACGGGCGGTTCGGGTCATCAGGGGAGGGCGCGGGCGATCGCGGTCCTCCTGATCCTCGCGGCCCTGGTGAAGCTGACGCTCATCGCAATGCCGCCTGATGAGATCTCTCCTGGCGGCCTCCCGGACACCGAGGAGTGGCGCCGGGGGATGGCGGCTCAGGAGTGGGTGGACGGCCCGCTGGTGCCCTACCTCGATTATCAGCAGGGTCACTTCCAGGGGGGGACGTTGCTGACCATCGGGCTGGACGCGGTGAGCTACGCGGTCTTCGGTGGCTCGCCGTTGACCATGCGGCTGCCCAACCTGTTGTACGACTGGGCCACGATCGCCTTTCTCTTTCTCCTCGTGGATCGGTTGTTCTCGCGCCGGGCGGCCTGGATCGCGGGCCTGCTGGCCTGCGTGCCCTCGCCCGGGTACGCCATGGTCGGTGCGATTGCGTGGGCTTCCCACGTGGAGGCCAACGCGTTTGCCATGGGGGTGCTCTGGCTCTGGTCCGGGTACGCGTTCCGTCCGGATCGGCGCCTCGGCGGAGCCTTCGGGGTTGGCGTCGCCGCGGGCCTCGCGCTCTGGTTCCACTACGGCCTCGCCTTGTGGCTCGCGGTCATGCTCCTCGTGGAGGCCCTCCGGGACCGCAAGGCCTGGTTTCGACCCGACATGGGGGCTCGACTGCTCGGGGTCGTGGTAGGCCTGCTGCCGTGGTGGATCTACAACCTGACTCACGACTGGCAGGGGCTCGGCGTCTACGGCAAGTCGGCCGCTGGCCACTTCCAGAGCTCGGTGGGTGGGGTCGGCGATGCCTTCAAGGAACTCCTCACCGAGTACCTGCCGCACTCGCTCTTCCTCCCAGACCTCGGCGGGGGCGGCCGGGCGGTTGAGTTCGCGCTCCTCTCGCTCGCGATCATCGCCTGGGCGACCGTGTCGTTTGGCGCTCTTCGTGCGCTCCTGCGGGAGCGTCAGGTGCGCCCTGAGCTTGCCCTCGCGCTCTACCCCCTGCTCTGGACGTTGATCTACGTCGTGGGGAGCTTCCAGGGGCAGCCGCTGAAGGGTGTGAACGGCTACCGCTACATGCTCCCGCTGCACCCCGTGGGCTGGATCTGCCTCGGCGTCTGGCTCGCCCGTTGGCGGCCCACGCTCGCGACGCCGGCTGTGGGTCTGATGCTGCTGCTCTTCGGTGCGTCCACAGCGTCCTATCTGCGGCCGGAGCGCGCGTACCTCAACGCCACCGCGCCAGGGCACGTGGTGGAGAGCGTGGGGGGGTTCCTCTTCGAGCGGGCAGGCGATGACCCGGAGCGCCTCGTGGAGGCCATGGCCCGGGCCCTTGAGCTCCGTTCGGGCCTCGAGGCGGACATCGTGCTGTTCACCCTCTCGGGTCGATTGAAGTATGGCTCGACCATGAAGCCACCCGCGGAGTGGCCGGCTGGGCCCGATCGCGCACGCTTCGAGGCCAAGGTCCGCGGCTTCAGCGAATCCCTCCTCGCGCTCGAAGAGGCCGCTCCAGACCGCTTCAAGCCGTACTTTTCGCCCCTCAAGCAGGGGGAGCGCCCATTTGCCTGGTCGGACCGCAGTCGATTCTGGATTCAGTGGCAAACACGAGGGGCCAAACGGCCGAAAGATGCCTATGCCTATTGAGGGTCCCTGAGGTCGGGTTTATCCTTAGGGCTTCCCCTAGGTATCCGCCCGATGTCCACCTCAGCTCTCAAAGACGCGCTCCGCAACCGTGAGGTCGGCCTGCGCACTCGGCTGCACTTCTCGGTGTACGCGAGCAAGGTCGGGTTCAGGCTCCTCAAGGGCTACAGGAAGCTCATGAACTGGGGGACGCGCCGGTCCCGAACCGTCACGGGCGAGGCGCTCATCGAGCGCACAGGCTGCCCGGTCAAGATTGACCCGGAGCTGGGGTACCGCTGGATCGAGCCGGGTGAACTGCCGGGCATGGAGGCCCTCATCAGCGCGTGCGATGGCGTGATCGAGGAAGCTCGCCCGCACCTCCCGCGGCTCGAGGCCGAGGCCCCCGGCAGGTACCGGATCGCCTTCGACCTGCTGGGCGACGACGGGGTTCATCAGCGCCCCGAGCTGGTGGATGCGATGGTCTCAGATGAGCTCCTCGCCTGCGCCTCGGATTACCTCGGCGGCGTCCCATTGCTGCGCCGCGTCGCGGTCGGCTACTCGCCTGGTCATGAGGCGTCGACGGGGACGAGCTGGGCAGGGAGTCAGCTCTTCCACTTCGATGGAGAGGACGACCGTCAGATCAAGGTCTTCGTCCTCCTCACTGATGTCGAGGACGACCGGGACGGCCCGCTGACCTTCCTCCCGGCTGCGGCGTCTCGTGAGGCGGTCAAGAAGCTCGGCAAGCGCCCGGCCGGGCCAGTCGGCTCTTACATGCGAGCGGGTCCCTACGCGGACGAGGCGGTGCGTGAGGTCGTGGACCCACGAGACCTGGTCACCATGACCGGGAAGCGCGGCAGGGTGCTCTTGCTCGACACGTCGACCACGCTGCATCAGGGGAGTCGCGTCCATCATGGGCACGAGCGCACGGTCTTCATGGGCGTCTTCCAGCGCTTCGAGCTCGTCCACGAGACGCCCTTCAACTGGATCGACCCGAGCCGCTTCGACGAGGCCTCGCCGCAGGGGATGGCGCTCACTCCGCCTCGCCGGGTCCCGAGGAACTTCTACTTCCCTGATCCACTGGAGCAGACCTCTGCGACCGCCCGCCGCGGAAATTGTTCCAAACCGGAGCTTCTTGCTCCGGGTCGCGCACCGGCAGCCTGACGGAGCCCGAATCTTGGGCTAGTCTCTGCCCATGGCTCTCGCTGATCCCGCGCTCCTCGACACGGTCGAGTCTGCCGATTCCGTCACCGTTGCTCGCGCCAAGGCCGAGCTCGCCTCCCACCGTTGCGCGAGCTCACTTCGCTCACCGGCGGCGCTCCGGAACTTCATGGAGCACCACGTCATGTGCGTGCTGGACTTCATGTCCATCGTGAAGAGCCTGCAGCGAGACCTCACCAGCGTCGGCCCCGTGTGGACGCCGCCGGTCGATCGAGAGGGCGCGCGGTTCATCAACGAGATCGTCCTCGACGAGGAGTCAGACGCGGAGTTCGGTGATCACGCGCTCAGTCACTACGAGTGGTACCTGTTGGCCATGGAGCAGGTCGGTGCGGACACCCTGCCGATCCGGAGCGTGACCGAGCGCCTGGGAGCAGGCGAGGCGCCGCTTGAGGTCCTCTCCGACTGCGGACTGCCGAGCGCTGCAGTCCACTTCGGTCAGAGGACCTTCGAGCTCCTCGACGGCCCGCTGCACGTGAGGGCTTCAATCTTCTTCCATGGCCGCGAGGACGTGATCCCGCAGCTGTTCATTCCAATCGTGGATCAGCTCTCTGCCGAGGGCACGAACTGCGCGCTGTTCAAGCGTTACCTCGAGCGGCACATCGAGGCCGACGGGGAGCACCACGGTCCGCTCGCGCGGCGCATTCTCGGCCGCATCCTCGCGGGTGATCCGCGCAAGGAGCGCGAGGCCCGGGAGGCGGCAGAGGCCGCGCTCGAGGCGCGGCGCGCGCTCTGGGACGCGCTCGCGGCGACGGCGTGATCGGAGAGCGGCCTCGGGTGCGCCGGCTGGCTGTGTTGGCCTGCCGCCTGGGTGGGCCGGGCGTCTGAGTCGGCCGGGCGTCTGAGTCGGCCGGGGGTCTGAGTCGGCCGGGCGTTGGGGGCGGAAGGGGCGCCGCCCGCGGGCACGGGGCTCAGGCGTCGAGTCCGACCGCCTCTTGGATGGAGCCGAGGCCGTCACGGTCGAGCAGCTCGGCGAGGCGCCGCGCCGTTCGGCCGACGAGGCCTGGCCCCTCATAGACGAGGCCGGTGTAGAGCTCGACGAGGCTCGCTCCCGCGCGGATCCTTCGGTAGGCCTCCTCGGGAGAGTCGATGCCGCCGACGCCGATGATCGTCGAATGGCCACCAACTTCTCGGTAGAGGTGCCGCACAAGGGCCTCGGCTCTCGCGGCGATGGGGGCGCCGCTGAGGCCGCCGGCGCCGATGGCCTCGAGCTGCGCCGCGGGCGTACGCAGACCGCCGCGGTCGGAGGCCGTATTGGTCGCCACGAACCCCGCGATGCCTCGCTCGAGCGCGAGGTGCACCAGGGCGTTGACGGCACCACCGTCGAAGTCCACGGCGGCTGGGGGGGAGAGTTTGACCAGCACCGGGACGGTGGACCCCAGCTCGGCGCGGGCGCTCATCACCGCATCCAGGAGGGGGGCGAGGGCGTCGGGGTCCTCGAAGGTCTTGCCCTCGGTCGTGTTGGGGCAGGAGACGTTGAGGACCAGGAGATCGGCCAGGGGGAGGAGCCTCCGCGCGCTCTCGACGAAGTCCTGTACGCCCGCGTCTCCGAGGATCGCGGGGTCGTGGGTCTTGACGATGTTGATGGCGAGCGGGAACCCCGCGGGGCGTCGGGTCCCCTCGATCCGGCGGGCGATCGTCTCGAGGCCGTGGTTGTTGAGCCCCATGCGGTTCACCAGCGCGCGGTCCGCGGGCAGCCGAAAGGCTCGCGGGCGGGGGTTGCCCTCGCTGGGCCTCGCGCTGATGGAGCCCACCTCGCAGAACCCCAGCCCGACGGCGGCCCACATGGGCACGAGCTCGGCGTTCTTGTCGAGCCCGGCGGCGATGCCGACGGGGTTGCTGAACTCGAGGCCGAGGGTCCGAACCTGGAGCCTGGCGGCTTGCTCGCTGGAGAGGCCAGCGCGGAAGAGCGTCCGCAGGAGGCCTGGGACCCGCTGGCCGAGCTTGCCGGCGCGGATGCTCAGGTGGTGCGCGCCCTCCGGGGAGGCGCGGAACAGGAGCGGGCGGAGCGCGGAGTAGAGCGTCGGCATCGGTCTGGAGAGGATAGCGCCCGAGGCGGCGCCCCTCGCGATCCGTTCACCGGAGTCGCCCGGCGCGGCCGCCGGGGCCAGCGAACCAGACGCTTCCGTCGGAGGGGGAGACCTCCACGCAGTGAAAGCCGAGGTCGGAGAGGGGAGACCAGGTGCGCCCGCCGTCACGGCTGAGGTCCGTTCCGGTCTGGCCCGTGGCCACGAACACATGGTCCCCGAGGGCTGCGGAGCCCGCGCGCTGGCCACGGGGGCCCTCGACGCTCTCTTGCCAGCTGGCGCCAAAGTCGTCGCTCCACGAGGCGCAGTGGGTGCCGCCCACGTCGCGATCCAGGTAGTCACCGCCCACGAGGACCCCTTGGCCGCCCGGCTGGAAGGCGACGCTGAAGGCGCCGGCGGCAGGCTTCGCGGCGCGGACCTTGGACTCGGAGACGCTCCAGAGCGCGCCGCTGGAGCCCGCGCTTGAGAACACCCGGGCGACGCCATCGTTGGCGCCGGTGATGATCCAAACCTCCCCCGTCGCCAGGGCCCGGATCCCCGTGCCGCTGGCCGCGAAGCTCGCCTCACCGGAGGGAAGGGAGCGTGGGGACGGCTCGACGGGGACCCAGTGCTGGCCGCCGTCCTCGGTCCTCAGCAGGCGGAAGCCACCGTCGGCCATGGGGTCTCCGTAGCAGAGCGCGCGCTCCGCATCGAAGAACGCAAAGCCGTCCAGGAAGGCCGCCTCGTCGACTTCACGGTGCTGCTCCTCCCAGGTGTCGCCGCCGTCCTCGGTGAACAGGATGCGGGACTTCTCTGCGGGCCCGGCGCACATGATCCAGGCCGTGCGGTCGTCGAGGGCATGGACATCACGCACGTCGAGCTCTGCGATCTCCACGGGAGCGACGGCACGCCAGGTCGTCCCGCCGTCCGAGGTGACCACGACGGTCCCACCGCTACCTGTGGCCCAGGCGATCTCGTGATCCACGGCGCACAGGCCGCGGAGGCTGGACTGGGTCCCGGTGGTGAGGGGGTCGAGGATCGGCATGTGGTGCCACCCGGCGCCGCTGCATGAGAGCGTCGAGAGGGCGAGGGCGAGGGGAGCGATTCTCATGGGCCGATGCTACCCGGCTCAGGCAGCGCGCGGAGCTAGCTGGTAGAACGGGACCCATGGACGACTTCAGCGGCTCCGAGCGCTCGCTCCCTCCGGACACAGGGGGCCCCTACGTGGGGGTGGACGGGACCCGTGGTCGCTGGGTGGCCATCGCAGTGGACGGCCGCGGCGGGTTCTTCGGGGCGACCGTCTGCGACAGCCTCCAGGACGTGCTCGCTGCCCATGGACAGGCGGACGCCTTCGGCATCGACGTGCCGCTGGGGATGCCCGAGTCCGGGCCCCGAGCGGCGGACGCGGCGGCACGGCTCGCGCTGGGGCCCCGGCGGGCCACCATCTTCATGACTCCGCCGCGGGCGGTGCTCGAGGCGCCGACCTACGCCGAGGCACGGGCTCGCGCGACGGAGCTCACCGGCAAGAGCATCTCCGCCCAGAGCTTCGCCCTGCGGCACAACGTGCTCGAGGCGGACGAACTCCGGGGGGACCCCCGCGTCTTCGAGGTCCACCCGGAGCTGGCGTTTCGAGCCATGGCTGGGAGGGTACTCCTCACCGGAAAGCGCTCCTGGAACGGCGCCTCGGAGCGGCGGGACCTGCTCGCGGAGGCGGGGCTGGAGCTCCCGTCCGCGCTGGGGAGCGCAGGGGCCGTCCCGGTGGACGACGTGCTGGACGCGGCCGCTGCGGCGTGGTCGGCGCGGCGCATCGCGAGGGGGGAGGCGGGCCGCGTGCCCGACGCCCCCGGGCTGGACGAGCACGGCCGGCCCGTCGCCATCTGGTTCTGATCGTCCGCACCCGGAGCGGGACGGCTGGCGAAGACACACCCATGGATGTCGCTCCGCACCTCTCAGGGCCCCTGGCATCAGGGGCGACCCCGCCGGGCTTCTGCCCTCACGCACTGGAGCTCGCCTGGACCTTCAGGGTCCGCCGGGAGGTCGTCTGGGCCTGGCTCAATGACCCGAAGACCTTCACGCGGGGGCAGCTCCCGCCGTTCCGGGTCGAGTTCCTGCCCATGCCAGACGGTCGGCCAGGTGGCTTCGAGCCGGGGTGCCGCAACGCGCACCATGGGCCGCTCATGAGCTTCCACGGTGTGATCGGTGAGGTCCGCGCGCCGGAGTACCGGGACCTGATCTACGGCTACGGCTCCTACGCCCTGTCCATGCGCCTCGCGCGGCCGCGCCGACTCCAGTTCTGGTTCGAGGCGGTGGGCGCGGAGCGGTGCACCCTCCGGCTGCGGCTGGACACGGACGTTCGGCGGGGCTTCGGCGCGCTTTGGGGCGGCGTGAACCGCTTCTTCTGGTGGAACTTTGGCCTCTCGGCCCGCCTGATCCTCGGCCTTCGGGGCCGGCGAGGGTGATCGTTCAGGGCTCCGTGGAGAGCCCCATTCGAGCCCTCTGGACCCCCATGGGTCGGAGGTCGGGGGCTCTCTGGAACGGGCGCCTGGAGCGGCGCTGCGAAGGGCTCAAGGTGATCGGGGATCGGGTCGAAGAACCGTCCGGACCGCCCAACCAACCCTGACCTGTCTCCGATGATCAACATGCGCCCCCTCCCCGCGAGCACCTTCACCGGCCTCTTGACCGGCCTCGCCCTCGCGGCCTGCTCCTCGACCCCCGATCTCAGCGCTTCTGTGGCAACGGGCAACGAAGCCACGACCACGGAGGTCGAATCGCTCGTCTCGGACGCTCCGTCGTTCGCTGGATACGCGCCGCAGGGGCAGACCTACACCGTCGTCGCGGTGAGCCTCCTGGATCCCACGTCATTGCCCACCTCTGGAGAGATGAAGGCGATCACCTCGGAGCAAGGGGAGTTCATGGATTGGCTCCGGTTGAACGGCGGCCTCGTGGCTGCGGGACCGGTGGTCCCGCCCCGCGATAACAGCAGCGTCCGGCAGTTGATGTTCTTCGACACAGAGGACTCCGACGCAGCCCTCGAGCGCTGCTGTGAAGGACCTGCCAGTGGGACAGGGCTCTACGGGACTGAGGCGTCCAGGTTTGTGACCACGACCGACCTCTCTCAGGTCGGGGCCAACGTCCTCAGCGGGAGTGGGAGCGCGCTCCGTCCCTACGTGATCGTCACGGGACCCAGCTCGCTCGCCATGACCGCGACCTTCGGGAAGATGGGCTCGCTCATGCTCTGCCAGGGCGACTGCGTCGACGGTGTGCTCCGCGGCCGTAGCTTGGCGATCCTGGACTGCACGGACGTCGACGACGCGCGCCTGTTCATGGGCGAGGTCTGCTCCAGCACCGAGGGCCTCTCCTACCACGCTTGGATCGGTCCGGTGGCCTTCTCCGCGCTCCGCTGAAGCGCCCCCCGGGAAGAGACGGTGCCCGCGCTCTCCGACAGGAGGCCGCGGGCGCCGTTCGTGATGGCCGCCGGGCGTCGCCTAGCCGTCCGCTGGGAGGAAGACCCACAGGTCCGGCCGGCCCACGTTGCAGTGGACGAGTCGGTGCAGGGGGTTCATGCCCGCGATGGAGAGGTAGATGGCCGTCCGCGCCACGTGCCAGGGTGCGAGCCCGGTCGCGGGTTCATCGAGGGCGCGGCGTCGGGACCCCAGCGAGGGGATCGGGTGGAAGACGCTCTCGATGGACGCGGATCGCTCAGGCTCGTCGTCTTGAAGTTGGTCGAGGGCGCGCAGGGTCTCGGAAAACAGCTCCCGGTCCCGGCCTTCGAGACCCGAGAGGAGGCGCGCGTCGGCGGCCTTGGTGCCTCGACGGCTCGGGGTGGGGAGGAGGAGGAGCCCGACGAAGGACAGGAGGCTGAACCAGAGCGAGGTGGTGACGAGCCCCGCCACGGAGGCGAGCCCCGCACCAGGGAGCATGGACGCCGCGGCGAAGGTGCCGAGCGTCCAGGCGAGGGCGAGGGCGACGCCAGAGGCCCGCAGACCGCTCCTCACGATGCGGCCTCGCCGCTCCAGCAGGAGCGCCAGGGCTCTGGGCTCAAGCCCCCCGACCCAGGCGATCGGGAGCACGCAGGTCTCGCGCCCGGGGAGGCCCGCGACGCCGCCGGTGAAGCCCTCGTCCTCGGACTCCAGGACGGTGACCCTCGGCATGGATCCGCCCAGGCTGTTGAGCTCCTCCTCGATCGCGCCCAGGCCGGACTTGTTCACGCGTAGTCCCGCGACCCAGCGGGCCACGGTGACCTGGAAGGTGAGGAGGGCGAAGAGCAGCAGCCCGAAGACCCCGAGCGCGGCGCCCGGGCCGGCAGCGCGGCCGGCGGCGAGGAGGGTCGCCCCGATGGTCGACATGAGGAGGGTGATGACCAGGGCGCCCCGGAGCCAGCCCGTGATCCAGGTGATGAGGGAGGGGTGGCTGCGGCGGAACGCTCTGGGGACAAAGAACCCGCCGAGGGCTTCCACGGGTAGCGTCACGAGGGCCAGCGCCGCGCCCCAGGCGAAGAGCGCCCGCGCGTCCGTGAGGAACGAGCCCGCCGACTCGGGGAAGACCGTGGCCGGGAGCCCCAGGCCCGCGACGATGGCGGCGAGGAGGACCATGGACCCAACCCCTGCGATGCCGAGCTGGAGGCGGCCGCGGGCGTAACTGTGGGACTCGAGGAGGTGGTGGAAGCTGCTCATCACAGGCCCCTATTCGTAGGAAGGTCCCAGGGCGTTGCCACGGACGCCGGGGACTTTTTCTCGCCCTCGTCCACGTTGCGCCCAGCTCCGGTTCGGGCGAGCATGGCGCCATGAAGATCCCCTCCCTGGAGATTGTGGCGGCAGGCACGGCGGCCTCGGTGTCCGTGAGCGCCGTCGGCGTCTCACCGCCCTGGCCAGCGGGGAGGGGATCGAGGACCGCTGGGCTCGAAGAGGGTGAGCGCCGCGGAGGTCGCGCTCCCGCGCACGATCAGGAGGCGCCCTTGCCGCAGCCTCACCAAGGGAGCGCCGCCGTCCAGGTCACCTTCGCTTTCTCCTCGGCCCCGGGTCGGGAGGCGAGCCCCCTCGCTGAGGAGCCCTTCGCCGTTGACCTGAGCAAGGACGTCCAACAGGGCGCCCGGTGGGGGGGATGATGATGACCGCTGCTCGGGGCGCTTCGCTCCTCCCGTTGGCCGCCCTCGCGGTCACCACGCTGGCGTGCCAACACCCGGCCGTCTCTGGCGATGCACCGGCTCCGTCTGTCGAGGCGGTTTGGCCGGATGCTCCGCCCGTGGACTTCACGCCGCGGCCGATCCCCGAGTCGGGGCGCCTGTCAGTGTTTCGGCCCCACTTCGATCGGCACGTGGAGGTGTTCGGTGTGCTGGTCGTCGCCACGCCCTCCACGGACGCGGTCAAGGTCACCCACGCGGCCACCGTGCTCGCCGAGTGGATCGACAACGACGAGGATGGGGTGCCGGATGACCAGGCGGTCCACGCGGCCCTCGTCGAGGGCGGGGCCTTCCTGGTCATGCCCGCCACCGAGGAGGAGATGGAGCGCCTGCACAGGCGCGTCTCCTTCGAGGCGCTCGAGGAGGCCGGCTTCCACATCGGCCAGGACCTCTACGGCGACGAGACCTTCCCCGCCGGCCCGCCCCACGTGATGGGCCGCGGCCGCTTCGATGCCGCCCTCGAGGAGGTCCTGCACCTGGTCTCCAACGGCTGGGTGGAGGCCTACCCCGAGGCCCTCGGCTACCGCCCCGGCTCGCGGCTCACCGACGCCATGGACCTGGCCCGCGGCGGCCGCTTCCGGCGCCTCCCCCGCGCCTACCCCGGAGGCGCCTGGTACCACTACGACGACCGCACCTGCGACTACGAGTGCATGGCCGCCGAGTACCTCTACTGGGCCCTGACCTCGCACCTGGGCGGCCAGGCCTTCCCCGGCCGCGCCGAGGAGATCGCCCACGAGTGGGAGTGCCCGACCCCCCAGCTCCTGGCCGCTCGCGATCCGGCAGTGGTGCAGTTACTCACGGACCGGACCCTCGCGCTCCCTCGGGTGCTGCCCGACGGCCGCTACGCGCCGCGCTCGCGAGCACGGTAGTCCGCTTCCTTGCGCGCCGCGCTGGGCGCGGCGTGCGGGGATGTGCGGCCCCCACGGGGCCGCGGGGCTGCGACTAGTCGCAGCCGGTGGGGCGTCATGTGCCGCCGCGGGAGCGGGCGACGCTGCGGCCGGCCAGGTAGGGGAGGAGGAGGTAGAGCGGGAGCTCGACCAGCATCCAGGGGGGGCCGGTGACCATCTTCATCATCATGATCCCGCCGACCATGGTGAAGGCCCCGACGATGAGCGCGAGGAGGACGGGGCGCTGGACGGCGAGGCAGGCGGCGAGCCAGCCGCCGAGCAGGGCCTGGCCCAGGTGGGCGGCCATGACCACCAGGAAGGCCGCGGCGGGGAGCGTGTCCATGTAGGCCTGGAGCTGCTCCGGGTCGTTCATGTCCATGCCCTCCGGCGCCGGGTAGAGCACCGTGGAGTTGAGCTGGATCAACGCCATGTTCCATGCCATGCCGGCGGCGAGGCCGACGATGGTCGCGGGGACGGCGGGGGTGTTGCCGACGAAGGTGGAAAGGGCCTTGAGCATGTTCAGTCTGGGTCAGGGGAAGGGACGATCGGGTCGCGGGGCACGCTTAGCGCCCCGAGGTGATCAGTCCCACCACCAGTAGAGGAAGGGCTCGGGGGCGAGCCTGGTCAGGCCGACCGCGACGACCCCTGCGATGGCGAAGGTGGCCAGGGGCGAGAGGATCTGGCGGAGCCTTGGAGACGTGGAGCACACGAGGAGCGCCGCGGGCGTCACCAGGAGGGCGAGCAGGAGCAGGGCGAAGGCCTGGGTGGTGATGGAGTCGTGGAGGAGGAGCTGCTCCGGGAAGCCGCTCGTCCCGATCGCCTCCGGCCAGCCGCCGAGGCTGCGATGCATGTGGAGCGCGAGCGAGAAGAAGAGCGCGAGCACGCTCACGGGGAGCGCGAGGGCCAGCGCCATCGGCAGGCGGGTCGCCGCCTCGCGCTTGCGTGCGGCGATGGAGAGGGCGGCGATGAGGGCCAAGAGCCACGCCACGGCGAGCAGGGGTGATTGCGACATGTCCAAACCCTATCACCGTTTCAGTGACGTGCCGCCCGGAGCCCTCTGCTCGTGGGGCCGAGGCCGCGCCGGGCTGTCGGCGTCGACTCGGTGCCCGCGGAGTTGGACCCGGCACGCACGGGCTGGCTCTTCGTGGAGGACCGAGCCTAGGGGCGGCGGAATCCCGGGGTGCCCTCGGAGACGATGATCCGGGCGTCGAGCTCGACCCCCTCGATCACCTGGGTGGTCGCGGAGACCGGCCAGTCGATCTCGATGGCGTCAATGCGCGTGGCGTCACCCAGTCCGATCTCCTGCCGTCGGGAAGTGCCTCCAAAGCTGCTGACACTCCCCACGGCGCGGTGCACTGTCCGGGGGCCAGCGGGGGTCTGGACCCGGACGCGCAGGCGAGCCCCCAGGCCTGAGCGGTTCGTCTGCTGTCCCTCGAGAGAAATGCTCAAGAAGCGGTGGCCGTGCCCGGGGTTAAGGAACAGTGCGTTCGCGAATCCGTCGCCGGGGTAGAAGCCGCCGAGCTGGTGATAGATGTCCTGGTCGCCGTCGTCATCGAGGTCCGCGAAGACCACCCCGTGCCCCTTCTGGAGGTGCCCGAAGCCCCCCGAGGTGGTGACGTTCTGGAAGCGCTCTCCGCCGTCGTTGCGGAGCATGACGTTGGGCGTGAGGACGTGGTAGCCGGGCTCTCCAGTGGCGAGGTACAGGTCGAGGTAGCCGTCGTTGTCCAGGTCCCCGAAGCTCGCGCCCATGGGGAGCCAGGGGTGGTCCAGCCCCGCCGCGGAGGTGACATCGGTGAAGCCGCCGCTGCGGTCGTTGCGGTAGAGGCGCGGTGAGACCCCATCGTGGGGGAGCCCGAGGTGATCCGAGGTCACGTCGCCCAGGTCCGCCTGGTAGGCGGCGACGAACAGGTCCAGCCAGCCGTCGTTGTCATAGTCGAAGAACCAGGTCGCGAAGCTGCGCTCGTCGGGGTGGGTCACGCCGAGGAGGGGGGCGACGTCGAGGAAGCGGCCGTTCCCCTCATTGCGGTAGAGCCGGTTGGGGCCGACGTTGGAGACGTACAGGTCGAGGTCTCCGTCGTTGTCGAAGTCCCCGGCGGCGACCCCCTTGCAGTAACGGTCATTGGTGACGCCGGCGGCCGCCGCCACGTCGGTGAAGGTCCCGTCGCCATTGTTCTGGAACAGCTGAGAGGGGTAGTCGCCCGGGGTCGGCTGGTCGACGTTGGGGACCTCGAGGCGAGACTCGTTCCCCACGTAGAGGTCCAGATCTCCGTCCAGATCGAAGTCCCCCCAGGTGGCGGCCTGGGTAGGGCTGGCGGGGTCCGCGAGCCCGGCCGCCCGTGTCACATCGGTGAAGGTCCCGTCGCCGTTGTTGCGGAGCAGCGAGTTTCGAATCCGGCCGTTGTCGTGGAGCCACGCGCCGCGCAACACCAGGACATCCAGGTCGCCGTCGTTGTCGTAGTCCGCGCCGAGGCAGTTGAGGCCGCCCAGTTGTTGGTTCAGGCCGGAGGCCGCGGAGCGGTCCTCAAACCTCTCGCCGTCGTTGCGGTAGTACGTGAG
>JAQWJQ010000039.1 GCA_029248265.1 Planctomycetota bacterium | reverse complement strand
TGTTGCGCCGCAGCCCAAGCAGCCCCCCCCACCCCACACCTGAGCTCTCGCCGTGTCCCACCCCGCCCCTACCCGTGACGCCGTCCTCCAAGCCCTCCGCGGCGTCATCGACCCCGACCTCGGCAAGGACATTGTCGAGCTCGGCTTCATCACCCGCTGTGAGATCAGCGATGAGGGCGGCGTGGACGTCGTCATCAACCTCACCACACCGGCCTGCCCGGTGAAGGACCAGATGCGCGATCAGGCTCGCGGCCTGATCGAGGCCCTCGACGGAGTGACGTCCGTGGAGATCGAGATGACCGCCGAGGTCAAGGGGCCGAGCGGGCCGCCCCGGGACGCCGCCAAGGATGTGCGCCACATCGTCGCCGTCTCGTCCGGCAAGGGCGGCGTCGGCAAGAGCACCGTCACCGTCAACCTCGCCTGCGCCCTCGCGCAGACCGGCGCCCGCGTCGGCCTCCTGGACTGCGACGTCCATGGCCCTGACGTTCCGATGATGATGGGCCTCGGCGGCCAGCCCGACCAGACCGAGGTCGACGGCAAGACCAAGCTCGTCCCGAAGGAGCGCCGTGGCGTGAAGACCATGTCCATCGGCTACCTCGTGCCGGACGAGCAGCCTGTGATCTGGCGCGGCCCCATGGTGCACAGCTTCATCCAGCAGATGCTCACCGACGTGGTCTGGGGAGAGCTCGACTATCTCCTCGTCGACATGCCGCCCGGCACGGGAGACGCCCAGCTCTCCCTGGCGCAGGTCGTCCCCCTGTCCGGCGCGGTGCTCGTCACCACGCCACAGGCGGTGGCCGCCTACGACGTCACCAAGGCCATCTCGATGTTCCGGCAGGTCGACGTGCCCATCCTCGGCATCGTGGAGAACATGAGCGGGCTCGTCATGGAGGGCACCGTCGAGGGGGGCCAGGCTGGCACGACCGTGGAGCTTCAGCTGGGCGCCGAGAAGGCCCAGGTGGAGTTGGAGGCCGGCGGCAAGTTCCGCTCAACGTTCGAGGTCTTTGGCTCTGGCGGCGCCGAACGGCTCGGGCAGACCCACGGCTTCCCCGTCCTGGGGCACGTGCCCATCGACCCCGGCGTGCGGGCGGGTGGAGACGACGGCGCGCCGATCGTCTCGGCGACCGCCGAGGGGGAATCCGCCGCGGCCGACGCCCTCCGCGAGGTCTCGGGTCGGCTCGCTCAGCGCCTCGCCGTCAAGGCCTTCTCGAGCCTCCCGATCCTCGATTGACCCCACGCTGAAGGACGCCCCCGCGGGGGCGCCGACCTGCGGAACCGCCGCTCGCTGCGCGCGGTTCCCCGGGGGCCTCTCAGGGCTGCTCGCGTGCCTGGCGCAGGATCAGGAGCGACCCAGCCGGATCCTCGATGACGACCTGTCGGGCGCCGCTCGCGAGGCGCCGCTCGGGCACCACGACGCGGAGCGCCTCCCCGACGGCCGCGAGCTCGGCGCTCAGGCTGGAGACCTCGAGCCTCAGGATCGCCCGGCCCGGTCGGAGGGAGACCTCAGGGAGATCCTCCCGCAGGCCCGCGAGGGACTGGAGGACCACCATGGTCCCGTCACGACTCAGGGTGATCGTGCCTGGCGCCTCCGGAGCCTCCCCCGGCGCGCGTTCGACCGTCCCGAAGCGCAGGCGCTCCGTGTAGAAGTCGGCGGTCGCGGCGAGGTCCTCACACCGGATGACCGGCGCGAGGACCTGCACCAGCGCCTCCACGCCAGGTTCGGGGGCCTGGAGGAGCTCTGCGAGCAGGCCTTCCAGCACGGCCTCGAACCGCCGCGGCGCCTCGAGGTGAGGCCAATGACCGGTCTCCCCAAAGAGCTCGACGTCGAAGGATGAGAGCAGCGCCCGATTGCCCTCCACGTCCGTGGGCGTTGCCTGTGCGTTGATGCATCGAACGGGGATGTCGATGAAGCGCGCGGCCGGCTTGGGGTCGTAGGTCCCGAAGTACTCCACGAGGGCGACCGCCATGCTTGGCTCACAAGCCGTGGAGTCGGCCAGGATCCGCGCCTTCACCTCAGGCGGCGACTCTTCTCGCAACAGAGCCGAGGTGAACTCTCCCATCGCCGCCGGAAAGTTGTCCTTGAACCGCGTCACGTAAGGCGCCATCCGCGCGGGGTCCGACTCGCCGGCGAGGCGGTGCAGGGACTCGACGCCGACGATCGCGGCCACTCGGTCCGACGCACGCACGGCGGCCTCGAGGGCCACCGGACCGCCCATCGAGTGACCGACCAGCACGGCTCCCTGGAGCCCCTCGGACTCAAGCAGCCGTGCCACATCATCCCCGTAAGCCTCGACGCTCCATTTGGCGCGCGCCTGTCCGGCGGAGGCACCGTGCCCGACGAGGTCGACCACAACGACCCGGTAGGAGCGGGCGAGCGCGGTAGCCGCGCCTGCCCACTGGGCGCCGTTGCCACACCACCCGTGAATCAACACGATCGGTCGGCCCTCCCCCATGAGCGAGTACGCCATGGAGAGGCCATCCTTCGTCTCGATTGCGAGCGCGGCGCCGCCCCCCTCCTCGGCCACGGGAGCCCTCGCCGCCGAAGCCCCGGCGAGGGGTTCGAGTGCTGCCCCGCCCACCTGCTCGCCCGTTGAGCTCGGGGCCGCAGCGGGACCGCCGGTCCCGGGGGCCGACTCGGTCACCGAGGTCCGCTCGGACGCGGGCGCCAGCTCGGTCGCAGGTGCCATCGCTGCCGCGGGTGTCGGCGCTGCCGCGGGTGTCTGCTCTGCCGCGGGTGTCTGCTCTGTCGCAGGCATCAGCTCTGTCGCAGGTGTCAGCGCAATCAGGGGGACGCTTGAACCGGGGAGTGAGGGTTCGGCTCGGCCCCCATGCGGCTCCTGTGAGGCCTCCCCAACGGCGACCGGAGCCGCCACCTCGGGCACGCCGGGCGCAGCAGGCGCGGCCAGCTCCGCAGCAGCCCCCTGCCCCGCCTCCTCCGGCGCGCTCACGCACGCCGAGAGCATCAGGGCCGCTACCAATAACAGGCCGGGGATGGGGTGGCAGGCCATGGGTGATGAGGCGCTTGGGAGGCTGGCAGCCAGGGGTGAAGGGATCGCCCCGGACGGTCGATGAAGGGACCAGGGCAGGGCGCCCAGGCCGAGGTCCACGCCTCCGCCGCCCCGCGCAGTCTGCCGCGTTCGGCCCGGAACGCAACTGTCAGCCCGCCGGTGCCTCGATCTGATCGTCCGTCACACAACACAAACGCCGACACCGGCGAAGGACGGTTATCGTCCCATTGGCCGCATTCCTCGCTCCTAGCGGTCGCACCAGCCTCCCCACGACATGATGCTCTCCAAAGTCGCCCCCCAGTTCTCCGCCCTCGCTCGTGCCCACGCCCCCCTCTTCCGGGTCGCGGCCGCTCTGCCAGCGGCCCTGATCCTGGGGGCCCTCGCGGGCGCCTCGCCGCAAGAAGCAGCGGCCGCCGGCTCGCCGGCGGACGATCCTGCAGAGAGCACCGCCGAGGAGCAGGAACCGGAGCGCGAGCTCCCGGAGCGCGGCCCGTCCAAGGTGCAGGGTGCGCTCCCCCTCGATTGGGTCGACACCCTCAAGTGGCGCTCCATCGGACCGGCCAACATGGGCGGGCGGATCACGGACATCGCCGTCAACCCGGGGGACGCCTCTGAGTACTGGATCTCCACCGCCGCCAGCGGCGTCCTCCATACCACCAACAACGGCGTCACCTACGAGCACCAGTTCACGCAGCAGCGGACCTCGTCCGTAGGCGCGCTGGCGGTTGCGCCGTCGGACCCGACGCACGTCTGGGCCGGCACCGGCGAGAACAACCCGCGCAACTCCGTCTCCTGGGGCGACGGTGTCTACGTCTCGAAGGACAGCGGGGCCACCTGGCGCTACGCCGGGCTCGGGGAGTCCTTCCAGATCAGCACCATCGTCGTGCACCCTGAAGACCCTGACGTCGTGTACGTGGGCGCGCTCGGCCGCCTCTGGGGTCCGAACGATGAGCGCGGCCTCTACAAGACCACCGACGGCGGCTTCAGCTGGGAGCGCGTCTTCTTCGTTGATGACGAGACGGGCGTGATCGAGGTGAAGATGCACCCCGAAGACCCCGACACGATCGTGATCGCGAGCTATGAGCGGCGCCGCGACATGTTCGACACCAACGACCCGGCGGTCAAGTGGGGCGACGGCTCAGGCATCCATCGAACAACCGACGGCGGCGCGACCTGGGAGCGACTCACAGAGGGCCTCCCCAGCACCGAGCTGGGCCGGATCGGCCTCAGCTGGTCCGCCTCCCAGCCGGACAACGTCTTTGCCGTGGTCGAGACTGACCAGATCACCCAAGAGCCGGAGAACGCGGCCTGGTTCGGCGTCTCCTTCGAAGGCGCGGAGCTCGGAGCGCGGGTCCGCTCGGTCACGGAGGACTCCCCCGCTTCGGCGGCAGGTATGGAGGAGGGTGACATCATCCTGCGCATCGCCGACACCGCGATCCTGGACCAGACGCGACTGCGGCGCGTCCTGCGAGACTACGTCGCCGGCGACGCCGCGAAGGTGGAGGCCGTGCGGGACGGTGAGCTGGTCGAGATGGAGATCACGTTCGACCGCAAGCCCGAGGAGGAAGAGGAGCGCCTCGACGTGCACGGTCGCCGCCGAGACGGCCCTTTCGGCATCGGACTCGGCGGCCAGCGCTCCAACGCACAAGACGAGCAGGGCACCGACGGGCACCAGTACGGTGGCATCTTCAAGTCGGAGGATCGCGGCACCACGTGGACGCGCATCAACTCGCTCAACCCGCGTCCCATGTACTACAGCGAGATCCGTGTGGACCCCAGCGATGAGAACTTCATCTACGTCGCGGGCACCCGACTCCACAAGTCCAGCGACGGCGGCGCGACCTTCACCAACGACGGTCACGGCGGCGACGTCCACGTGGACCATCACGCCATGTGGATCGACCCCGCCGACGGCCGACACATCATCCTCGGTAACGACGGCGGTGTGTATGTCACGTACGACCGGATGGCCCACTGGAACCATCACAACCGGATGGCGATCGGGCAGTTCTACAACGTCACGGTCGGCCCCCGGATGAACTACATGGTCTACGGCGGCCTCCAGGACAACGGCTCCTGGGGAGGCCCGTCCCGGACGAACGACGACGGCGCGACCAACGACGACTGGTTCAACGTGGGCGGCGGTGACGGCTTCCGCTGCCTGGTCGACCCCGGCAACCCGGACCTCGTTTATTACGAGAGTCAGAACGGCGGGATGGGACGGCGCGACTTCGCCACGGGCGAGGGCGGATACCTGCGCCCCCGCAGCGGGCGCGGCGACGACGTCGAGTACCGCTTCAACTGGAACACCCCCTTCCTGCTCTCGAACTTCAACAGCGAGATCTACTACAGCGCCGGCAACTACGTGTTCCGGTCTGTCCAGAAGGGCTCCGGCCAGCGCCGCATCTCGCCGGAGATCACGGCGACAGACCGAGGGAGCGCGGTCTCCCTCACCGAATCCCCCCTCGCCCAGGACGTGCTCTACGTGGGGACCGATGACGGCGGGCTTTGGATGACCGAGGACGGCGGCAGCGAGTGGGTGGACCTCATGGCGCTGAACGGCCCCTCAGAGCTGGATCCGGAGCCGGAGCCCGCAGAGGATCCCGCCGCAGAGGATCCCGCCGCGGAGGACCCCGCCGCCGCCCCGCGCGCCAGGCAGGTCGCCCTCGAGGGCGCCCCCACCGACGGCCAGCTCGCCGGCGTCTGGGAGTGCAAGGCAGAGGGGAGCGGGATCGAGTCCGACGACGACGGCAAGTTCACCGTCGCGCTGAAGGTGGACGAGGCCGGCAAGATCACGGGCACTCTCAACTCAGAGATCGGCGACGGCCCCATCGAGGCCGCCGAGTGGGACGCCGAGCAGGGCCGCCTGACCTTCGCCTTCGAGGGTGACGCCCTGATGCTCGCCTTCGAGGCCAAGGTCGACCTTGAGAATGGCTCCATGACGGGCACCATTGAGGCTGCAGGCGGGGCCTTCAGCTTCACCTGGACCGGCGCTCGCAGCGCGGGCGACGAGCCGGAGGTCGAGGCCCCCGCCGCCGGCGAGAAGGAGACGGCCAACGCTGGCCCGCCCCCCACCTCGCAGGTCGAGGAGGAGCCCGCCGCGCAGGAGGAGGCCAAGAAGAAGGCCAAGAAGAAGAAGAAGAAGCTCAAGAACACCCTCGACCAGCTGCTGCCTGGCCGCCGGTACGTGAGTGACCTCAAGGCCTCCCGCCACGACCGCAAGGCGGTCTACGCGACCTTCGACGGGCACCGCTCCAACGACGGGGTCCCCCATGTCTTCGCGTCGGGAGACCTCGGCCGTACATGGCGTTCGCTCCGCGCGAACCTCCCCGACTCCGCGGGCTCCGCCCGCGCGATTCTCGAGGACGCCAGGAACGAGAACGTGCTCTACCTCGGCTGCGAGTTCGGCATCTATGTCTCTGTGGACAAGGGCGCCTCATGGACACGCTTCAACAGCAACCTCCCGAC
>JAQWJQ010000031.1 GCA_029248265.1 Planctomycetota bacterium | reverse complement strand
AGGGCGAGGTCGTGAACATCATGTCCTACGGCGCCGTCGTGAAGCTCGAGGAGGGCATCGAGGGCCTGGTGCACATCTCCGAGATGTCCTGGACCCGCCGCGTCAACCACCCGAGCGAGCTGGTCAAGACCGGCGACCCGGTCGAAGTGGTCGTGCTGGAGTTCAACCACGGCAAGCAGGAGATCTCCCTCGGCATGAAGCAGGCGGAGATGAACCCCTGGGACATGGTCGAGCAGCACTACCCGATCGGTACGGTCATCGAGGGCACCGTCCGGAACCTCACGAGCTACGGCGCCTTCGTCGAGATCGAAGAGGGCATCGACGGCCTCCTTCACGTCTCCGACATGTCCTGGACGACGAAGGTCAGCCACCCCTCCGAGATGGTCAAGAAGGGCGACCAGATGCAGTGCGTCGTCCTCTCGGTCGACATGGACAAGAAGCGCATCGCGCTGGGTCGCAAGCAGCTGTCCCCGGACCCCTGGCTCGAGCAAATCCCCGGGAACTACCACGTGGGAGACCTGCTCTCTGGCTTCGTCACGAAGATCACCAACTTCGGTGTGTTCGTGAAGCTGGACAACGACCTCGAAGGCCTGCTCCACATCTCGGAGCTGACCGACGATCGTGAGGCCAAGCCGGAGGACATCCTTCAGCCCGGCCAGAAGGTGGAGGTCCGGATCATCCGGGTCGACATCGACGAGCGGAAGATCGGCCTGTCCTTCGTCCACGCGGACTTCGACGCGAACGAGAACCTGCCCGCCGAGGAGGTCGCCGCGCTGACGGACGCTCTCCCGACGGAAGAGGCTCCCGCCGCTGAAGAGGCCCCGGCCGCCGCGGAGGCGCCCGCTGCTGAGGAGGCTCCCGCCGCTGAGGAAGCTCCCGCCGCTGCTGAGGCTCCGGCTGCTGAGGCTCCGGCCGAGGACGCTGGCGCAGAAGAGGCACCCAAGGAGGGCGGAGACGCCTGATTCGGAGTGACCCGGGGCGCCCGTACGGTTTGTACGGGTGGCCTCCGCTGATGGGCGGGGACGGCGATGGCCGTCCCCGCCTTGCGTTACCCTGAGCCCGCCCACGCTGGATGGGCCCCTTCCATGCTGCCCCGTATCCTCCTGTACCTACTGCTTGGCGCCGGTGTCCTCGGCGCCTCCTGCGCATCCCTCGCCGGCCCGCAGTCGTCCGGGGCGGGGCCTACGCCGCCGAGGCTCGCCATCCACGTGAGCTACGCCCCGGCGTTTGAGGCGCTCAAGGAAGCCCTCGAGGAGGACAAGCTGCTCCTGGCGCAATCGACGGCGCGCCAACTCCGGGGACGGCTCAGCCGGGACCTCGAATCCTCGCTCTCGTTGCCCGAGGCCCGCGGCCGCGAAGACGACGTGGCCGCCCTGACGCTCGCCGGAACGCTCCCGAGCCGCGAGGCTGTCGAGGTGGCGCTCCTGGCGGTGGAGCGGTTCGAGAAGATCGTCGGGGGCCGCGAGCGCCTCCGCGCCGTGGCCCTCCGTCTGGAGCTGCGTCGGCTCCCAGCTCAGGAGGCGGTCGAGGTCTGGCTCACCGGGACCTCGGGCTGGGCCGACCCCCTCCTCATTCGCCCCTTCGCGGCGTCCCTCCTCATCTCCCGCTCTCATGTGGATCGGAAGGGCTTCGAGGTGGACTGGAGCGAGAGTGTGGTGCTCGACGGGTCGGTCGAGCTGTCGCTGGCGCCGGGAGGAACGGCCGAGCTCTTGCTGGAGGGGCTGCCCATCCAGGTCCCCGTGGGGGCCATGGCCACAAGGATGCGCGTGGTTCTGGACTGCACCGGCGGGGAGCTGGAGGAGGCGGGGGAGCGCTTTCCTGCCCGGGAGGTCCTCGTGGAGGAGGCTGAGCGAACCGATATTGCGGGTTGGATCCCCGTCGGACTGCTCGAGCCTCAGCTCCTGGGCCAGCTCTTGGAGCAAGGGCGTGGGCGCACTGAGATCCTCCTCGAGTGTGCGATCCGCATCACCCCGTCCCGGCGGGCCGAGGCGCTCGACGTGCTCGGGCGGGCGGTGCAGACCTTGCCGGACGAGGCCGTACGCCCGGTGATCCCGGCGGCTCGTTGGCTCCTGGGCCTCAGCGGACTCGAGGGGTTCGGGCGCGACGAGCGCGGCTGGAAGGAGTGGCTGGGGGAGCGCTACGACCGGCGTGTGGAGGCCGGTGAGATCGCCGGCGTTTCAGGCGGTCGATGAATCGGCGGCCCCGCTGCCGTAGGATCCTGACCCCATGGATACCCAAGGCCCTGAAGTGGACCGCCAACTCGCTGTGTTTCAGCGCGGCGTCTGTGACCTGATCGAAGAGCAGCAGCTCCGCGGGATGATCGCGAAGTCGCTCGCCGAGGGGCGCCCGCTCCGCATCAAGTTCGGGATGGACCCGAGCTCGCCAGACTTGCACCTTGGGCACGCCGTCCAGCTACGCAAGCTCCGTGACCTCCAGGATCTCGGGCACCAGATCGTCCTCATTGTGGGGGACGCGACCGCGATGGTCGGCGACCCCAGCGGCCGGAACAAGCTGCGGCCGGTACTCACTCGGGAGGAGGTCGACGCCAACCAGAAGACCTACGTGGAGCAGGCTGCGCACGTGCTCGACATGGAGCGCACCGAGGTGCGCCAGAACTCCGAGTGGTTCGACAAGATGGACTTTGAGGAGCTCCTCAGGCTGACCACTCGCATGACGGTGGCGCAGATGCTGGAGCGCGACACCTTCCAGACGCGCATGGAGGCGAGCGAGCCCATCGGGATCAACGAGTTCCTCTACCCGTTGATGCAGGGCTGGGACTCGGTCCAGGTGGAGTCCGATCTCGAGCTCGGCGGCACGGACCAGCTCTTCAACCTCCTCGTCGGGCGTCGGCTCCAAGAGCAGATGAGTCAGCGGCCGCAGATCGTCCTGACCCAGCCGCTGATCAACGGCCTCGACGGCCGGAAGATGAGCAAGTCTAACGACAACTCGATCGGGCTCACCGCGTCGGCGAAGGACATGACCTTCCGGATCATGCAGGTGGACGATGAGGTGATGGGGGACTGGTTCCTCCACCTCACGCGGCTCGACACCGCCCGCATCGAGGCGGCGCTCGCTGGGCACCCCCGCGAGGCGAAGGCGCTGCTCGCGGCAGAGGTGACGACCTTCTATCACGACGCAGAGGCCGCGCGCGAAGCCGCCGGGCAGTTTGACCGTGAGGTCCGGGACAAGGTCCTGCCCGATGACCTCCCGGAGGTGGCCTGGGGGGGCGGCTGGGGCGAGGAGCTGCCGCTCCCGAACCTGCTGAAGGAACTCGGGCTCTGCCAGTCCACGTCGGAGGCGCGCCGAGCGATTCAGCAAGGTGGCGTCCGCCTCGATGGTGCCGTCAAGAGTGACGCGCGCGAGGCGATCTCTCGGCCGGCCTCGATCCAGCTGGTGCAGGTGGGCAAGAAGCGCGCCGCGCGGCTCCTCCCGGAGTAGAGGCGCCCTCGGCCGGCGGCGCTCTCTGCGCCGTCGCGGCTCGATCGTCGCCTCGTGCCCAGGCGCCCCTGGGCCGCGGGCTCAGCCCTCGACGACCTGACCGCTCAGCCGGACCCGGAGCTCGGTGCTGGGCCCGTCCGGGCTCGCGCCGCCCACGGGCTCATCGAGGACAAAGACGACGTCGCCTGAGATGAACCCCGGGGCCGTGCCCGGAGGCATCGCGATCTGCACGGTCCACACAGACGCTCGCCCGCTCGAGTCTGGGTTGATCGGGGCGGTCTGGATTCCCAGATCCATCGGGACGGAACTCTCGACGCGCGTCGCCAAGACCTTCAGCCTGGCGCCCGGCACGAGCGCGGTCAGCTCGCTCTCGAACGTCGCCCCGGCGGAGGAGGGCACGGCACCCAGGGTGATCAGCGGCTTGCCAAGGACCACGTCGGGGACCACCTGCGCGATGGCGGGGATCGTCAGGCGGCCGCCTTCCCCCTCGCCTTCGCGGTCCGTGGTGCGGAGCACGACGTCCCCGCGGATCACTCCGAGCGGGGTGAGGGGGGCGACGCTCACGTCGACGTACCAGACGAACTCACCCCCGAAGGACTCCGTGACCAGGTCGGTGCTGAGGCCCTCCGGAGCGCTCTCGATGCTCAGGATCCGGGCGCGCGTCTCCTTGCGATCCACGATGACCTTCACGCGCGCGTTCCCGCCATGGGAGGTCGGGGTGTTCAATAGCCGCGCCTCTGTGGGTGCGAACATGAACGGGCGGGTCGGGAGGAAGCCCAGCTCGAGGGTGATGTACGGCTCGAGGTCACTGTCGGTGGTCAGCCGAAACAGCGCGAGCTTGCGCTGGTTCGCGGCGGTGAAGGCGGTCAGGATCTCGATGGCGACCACCAGCTCGGCGCCCGGCGGGACCGTGGCCAGGACGTCGCTGGCGTTGCGGAAGCCCTTGATGACGCGGGGGGGGAGGTCGCCGGGACCCGTGATGGTCATGGTGGCGAGCCTGGTACAGCCGCAGGCGGCCTGGGCGGCCAGGATCTTCAGCGGGCCCGCGCCGCTGTTCCGAAAGCGGGCGTTCCAGGTGAGCTGGTCCCCATGGATCAGCTCACCGAAGTCGTGGAACCGTGGGCGGCTCGGGTCCTGCGGGTCGAGTGATTCCAGCAGGCCTTGGCCGGCCTCGGTCGCGGGAGTCGAGGAGGCTGCCGTTGAGGACTGGGTCGCGGTGGCTGAGCCGGCCTCGTTGGCGTCGCATGCCGCCACGAGGCCGAGGGCGAGGCCGGGCAGGAGCGCGGCGAGGGCCGAGCGTGAGGTGGAGCGCATCGTGCGGTCAGCGTCCCGAGGACTCAGCCTCGCGTTGCGCCTCTTCGGAGTCTGCCCCGCCATCTTCACCGCCATACCCAAGGGAGTTGAGGGCGCTCGCGTCGGGGCCACTCCCACCCGCGGACGGGGGCTCCACGCGGTTGACCTGCCGCTCCTCGAGGAAGGCCGCCAGTCGGATCGCTTCAGGGTGGTCCGTCGTGTACAGGTTCTTCAGTTCCTCGGGGTCCTTGAGCAGGTCAAAGAGCTGGGAGTGCTCCGGCTGCCGCTCGTGCCAGATGAACTTCCAACGGCCGTCGCAGGCCCTGAAGAGGTTGTCGTATTGGTTGGGGGGGAGCTTGCCCGGACCCGGCGCGTGGGAGTCATAGGCGTTCAGGACGTCGGCGTAAGCAATCCGGGGCTGGTCCTCCTGTTGGCCCTCCATCAGGTCGAGGAGGGACGCCCCTTCCATGCGCGAGCGGACGGGGACCTCGAGCACCTCGAGGACCGTCGGGGCGATGTCGATGGTCCGAACCTGGGCGTTCACGACCGCGTCGGAGGCGCCCCCGGGGACCCGGATGATGAGCGGGACGCGGACGCTCCAGTCGTAGAGCAAGCGGTGCTTCATCCACCCATGGCGGCGGAGCCCATCGCTCAGCCCCTGGCCGTGGTCCGCGGTGATCACGATCACGGTGTTCTGGTCCTGCCCGTGCTCCTTCAACCAGCCACGGAGGCGGGCGATCTGGCGATCCATGAAGGCGAGCTCGGGGTCGTAGATCCGCTCGCGCCACTCGAGGTTCGCTGGCATCTTGCGGGACTCTGCGGCGGACGGGTACTCGATCCCGAAGTCGGCCGCGAAGTCGGCGGGGGGCACGAGCGAGAAGTCGTGGACGTCGAACATGTGGAGCCACATGCACCAAGGGCCATCCTCGCCGTTGGAGTCGAGCCACTGAAGAGCGGAGTCCGTGGTCAGGTCTCCGCGTCGCTGCGTGGCGGTCTTGCCGCTCGTATCCCAGGCCGTGCCGTGGCGCTGTTGGCGGCTGAGGTCCAGGGCCTCGAGGTCTACCCCCGAGTCAAAGTCCCCGAACCCTTGGTTCAGGTTGTAAGCGCTCGACACCGGGTAGGAGCTGACGCGGGCAGCGGTCTGGTAACCCTGGGCAGCGAGCAGCTCGGGGAGGGTGTCGACCGAGTCCTTCAGTCGGTGCGAGACCTCTTCGCTGAAGAAGACCCGCATCCCGTGCGAGTAGTTGTTGAGCCCCGTGAGGATCGAGGAGTGGGCCATCGGCGTGATGCCCGCCGTGGAGATGGCGCGCTCGAACCGCGCACCCTCGGCTGCGATCGCGTCGATCTCCGGCGTGAGCCCCGGCTGCCCGCCGTAGCAGCTCAACCGGTCGGGCCGCGTCGTGTCGAGGGTGATCAGGAGGACGTTCATCCGCTCTCCGCCGTCCTCGGCGCCGCCACATGCCGCGAGGGCGCTGGCGAGAACGGGGAGGGCCGCGGTGAAGAGGGCTGAGATCGGCTGTCGACGTGCGGTCATGGTCTGGAGGGGGGGCTGCACCCTGGGGCTGCGCTGCCCCTGAATGGTCCTCGATTACGTGGGCCAGCGGCAACGGTCTGCTCCGGTTCGCTCGCAATCCGACCGTAGATTCTCGATCCCCGCGGGCGGGGGGAGCGGCCTGGACGCGGGGCCGAGGGCCCCCGAGGTGGTCCACCAGCGGCGCGCCGCAGGCGGCGCGGCAGCGCTGTCCGCCGCGGTGGCGTCGCGTCGCGGAGCCGTGGGAGCTGTGGGAGCCGAGGGCTGAGGGTCAGCGGTCGGCGTCGCCGCCACCCTGGTCGCCTGTGGGCTCGGGAATCCGCTGCAAGAGGCGCTGCATTCGCTTCTGGCCGCGCGCGTCGAGCGTGCCCATTCCGATGTCGCCAATCTCAGCCGTGAGCTGCCAGAGCTCGAGGCGGAGGGCGCGCTCCATGAAGAGGCCGAATGTCTTCGAGACAGGGTAGGCACCAACCATCAGCTCAAAGAGCTCACGCGCGTCGGAGCCACGCCCGCCGGCCAGCAGCGCTTCGTACACCCATGAGGCCTGCTCGATGATCTGCATGCGGCTGTCCGGCACGCTGTAGGGGAGAGGCTCGACGATCTTAACGGGCGCCGCGTCCCCCCCCTCGGTGGGGATGGGGGCCTTTCCTGAGGCGGCGTTCAGGCTCGCGATGCGGCTGGCAAAGATGACCGTCGCTTCGTCTCGGACCTCGGCGAGGATCTCGTCGTACTGCTGGTAGCGGCCAAGCACGGGGGCCGCCGCAGGGAGCAACCAGCGGCGGGCCTTGTCCTGCATCGGGCCACGGCCGCCGAGCTCGATGAAGAAGTCACGCGTCTCGAGCTCCTTACGGCGCCAGTTGTTCACCCGAACCAGGTCGTACGCTGTTTGGCGAGTGCCGGTGCCAGCGCGCAGCTGCTCCGCGAGGAGGCCCGCCTCGGCCTTGAGAATGTCCACCGCTTCGGGCGCCTGCATCTTGGCCGAGGAGATGCGCTCGAGGAGGAACTCCAGGTAACGGTTTCGGAACCCCGGACGAAAGTCGTCCGCGCGCCGCAGGCACCAGGTGTACCCGTTGACGGCGTCCTTCCGCCCCTGTGGTTCAACGGCCCGAAAGCGAGTGTTGGCCCACGCGAGCCACCTGAACGGCTCCTTCGCCGCCTCGCCCTCGGGCTTCTCGACCGAGGCGGACTCGGCGGTCGCGCCGTAGACCGTCGCGAGGAAGTCGGCGGACGAGTCTTCGACCGTGATCCGTCCCACGCGGCCGCCGCGCACGAAGTCGAGGATGTCCACGCAGGGATAGCGCCTGAGCGGGTTCCTTCGTGCGCCGTCCTTGTCCAACTCGGCGTCAATGCGGACGGCCACGGCGTTCTCGTCGATCCACTGCTGCACGCCCTTGTCACCGAAGATTGCCTCCCGGAAGCGTGTGCCCGCTGGCGAATCTGGACCCTTGACCCAGAGGATGACCAGGAACTTCTCCATGCGTTCCGCCCGTGAGACGGCCGACTCGAAGTCGAGTTCGACCAACGCCGGCGTCTCGTCCTCTTGCCTGGGCGTCTCGACCTGCAGGGAAGGGGGGGCAGAAGCGGCGGTCAGGAGGGGGCAGAGCCCCGCGAGGATCAAGTGGGGGAGATGCATGGGAGTGATCTCTGAGCGGAGGAACGTCGAGAGTCTGAGTGTAATCAAGGCGGCGCCATGCCCCGAAATTGCAGGGGCAGGCGCCGCGTGTGTGCGCAAATCCGGTTGCGGCGCCTCAAATGGGCGTACGCACGGCGGATTTCGACCGTTGGCTCAATCAGCCCGCGTTGCGCTCCGGCTGAAACTCACGGAGCTTGTAGCGGTCGATCTTGCGGTAGAGGGTGGCT
This sequence comes from Planctomycetota bacterium, assembly GCA_029248265.1. Lineage (GTDB taxonomy): Bacteria > Planctomycetota > UBA1135 > UBA1135 > Saltatorellus. The sequence goes on along the minus strand of JAQWJQ010000031.1, from coordinate 3,073 downwards.
CGGCCGATGCCCAGGAGCTGCGCCGCGCGCTTGACGTTCCAGTTGGTCGTCTCGAGGGCGTGCTTGAGGATCTTCTGCTCGTAGTCTTCGAAGCGCCGGATGGAACCCGCCTCGAGGAGCACGGTGCCGTCGTCCACGGGCGTGGGCTCCGTGCCCTGCGGCGCGCCGGAAACGATGGGGACCGGCGTCGTGGGGGCCGTATGGCTGACCGGAAGGAGGGGGTGTGCGGTGCACTGACGGACGACCTCGGAGGCGGTGTCGTCGGCGGACTGCACGTCGAACAGGACGAGTTGGGGGCGCTTGCCGTTGCCAGTCGCTCTGGCGTCGGCGGCGCTCGCTGCGAAGCGAATCAGCCAGCCAAAGCGGTGCGCCTCTTCGGAAACTCGGCTGCGGTCCGAGTCGTTGAGGCCCAGGCAGAGGACGGAGCGCGGTTGATCGGAGGAGGTCATGGTCAGGAAATGAATTCGACGTTGTTGCGCGAGGGAGATCGCGGGAACGGGTTGGAGATGCGCGGCTGCGCCGCGCTGGTTGCACCGTGGGGCGGTGGAAGAGCCACTCGCCATCGCGGTAAGGGTTGGATCGGCGTCCGCCTGCCTCGAAATGAAGCCGACTTCAAGGAACCTCGGTAGGAGGCCGGCTCCGCGTCCAGTCGTGACTGGCTGTCGTCCCTGGCAGGGGCGACGAAGGGAGGGAATCCTTCCGCGGAGGGGGGGCTGCCGGAAACGGCCCAGCGGACTCCCCCAACCTGTCTTGAACCGAGACGGCGTGGGGAGGGCCGTTCGTTCCACTGGATCGGGCAATAATTCCTGATCTGCCACTGTGGGTGGGGGAGAGGCGTCTGGCGGGGTCCCCGTGGGTGCAAGGGGCCCCCATGGCCAGCGCCCGCCGGGCCCCGTTCCCACGGCTGATTCTGGCTTCCGGGTCACGGTGAGCTCCACCTGATGGTGCGCCTGGAGCCAGGAGGTTGGGGAGGCAAATGCGCTCACACTCCGGTCACGGCGTCCCGTATGGTCCCGCCTGATGTGGACCCATGACTCACCCCGAGACCGTCCCCAGGCGGCGGATCGGTACCTCTCTGGATGTTGCCTCCTTGCTCTCCTCGTGGCCTGTTCAGCAGGAGAGGGTGCTGGAGGAGAATCGGGGCCGGCCAGCGACACTCAGCCGGGGAGCGGAGCGCTGGAGTCACCTGCCGCCCTAGGCTCAGGGGACCCCGGCGGCGATCCCGAAGGGCGCAGCGCGCCGGAGGACGGCCCCACCAGAGCCGAGCTTCCCGAAGCCCTCGAGGTCCTCGTCGAGGCGCTCGGCGCCACCCCGTCGGCCCTCGCCCTCGGGGTGGATGAGAGCCTGCGCGAACCTTCTGATCCTCAGGATTGGCCCTCGCCAGCGACCGTGGGGGGCGAGCCCGTACGGATCATCCGAGAGTTTCACCCCACGGCGGGAACCCTGCTCAGGATCGCGAGCGCCCGCCCGCAGCTGACCGAGGGGGCGTCGCCGATCCTGCACGGACCCGAATGGCGCTTCCACGAGTCTGGCGCGACGCGGTCGGTCCAATGGTGGAAAGACGACGTCCCCCACGGGCCCATGAAGCAGTGGCGTCCGGTGGGGATGCTCGCCCGGGAGGGGGTCTTCTCGGATGGACAGCGGGACGGCCTTTGGCGGGTCTTCGCCAAGAACGGGCAGTTGATCGAGCAATCGGTCTATCGCGATGGCGTCCCGGAGGGCCTGCAATTGGCCTGGTACCCCTCTGGGCAGGAGAAGGAGCGCGAGGCGTACAAGGGGGGCAAGCTGGACGGAGAGCGCAAGTCGTGGGGGAGAGAGGGCCTCCTCGTCCTCAGCGAGACCTACGAGGTGGGCGTGCTCAACGGGCGCTGGTCGGACTTTCATCCCGGATCGAGCCAACCCCGGCAGTGGGGCGACTATCGGGCTGGGAAGCGCCACGGCATCTGGCTCCGGGGCTCCGCTGGGGGGGGGACGCTCTCTTCCGCGAGTTATACCGATGGCACCCTCAACGGTCTCGTCCGTTCCTGGAGCGAGGGGGGGACCCTGATCGAGGAGATCACGTACCTCGATGGCGAAAAGACTGGGCGTTCCGCGAGCTGGTATGCAGACGGGAGCCCGCAGTCCGAGGGTGAACTGGAGAACGGGCGCCGGATTGGTCGATGGACCTACTGGAAGAGCGACGGCGCCCTCAACGAGCGCTGGTCCGGCGTCTTTGAAGACGACGAGCGGGTCGCTCCTCTGGAGCCTGAACCGGGGTCCCCGCGCCCCCCCCAAAGAGCACCCCGATGATGAACCTCGCGCTGATCCTCCTGCCGTTCACCCTCGTAGCGACCGCCCCCTTGGATCGGTCGGCCCAGGATGACACCCGGCCCGTGCCGCCGCCCTTCGAGGCGCCACCCGACGTCATCCCGGAAGTTGAGGGCGGCGTCTTCACCCGCTTCTATCACCCTTCCGGCGCCCTCGCGCGTGAGGGGTACCTCGTCGACGGTGCCCGAGCTGGCGTGTGGAAGGGGTGGGACGAGTCCGGAGCGAGGCGCTTTCACGGCGAGTTCAAGGACTACCGGCGCGTCGGCCCCTGGGTGTCCTACGGCGCGGGTGTGCGGACCGTCACCCAGGGCAGCTATGACGAAGCGGGGCGTCGCCACGGGACCTGGGCGACCTACGGCGCCCAGCGCGACCTTCGCATGCTGGCACGCTTCGACCACGGGGTGCGTGTCGGCGCCTTCGAGCGATTCACGCGCGGCGGCAAGCTCGTCGAGCGGACCACGTACAAGGACGGCCTCAGGGACGGACTCAGCATCAAGAAGTCGACAGGGGCCAAGGGCCTCGTCGAGCAAGGCAACTGGTCCGCCGGGAAGCGACTGGGTCCGTGGCAGTTCTATCACCCGGACGGTGCCTTGAAGCGCGCCGGCGAGTACCTCGATGGCCGCGAGCAGGGCGAGTGGATCGGGTACTTCCCGAACGGCAAGCGCGAGAGCGTTGGACAATTTGAGGCCGGCCGAGCCGTGGGGCAGTGGACCGGCTTCTACAAGCAAGGGGAGCGCCGCTTCGTGACTGAATTCGCCGAGGGCCT
>JAQWJQ010000007.1 GCA_029248265.1 Planctomycetota bacterium | reverse complement strand
CTATAAGCGGAGCGTGACCACGACGTCGCGGGGGCTCGTCCAGGTCGTCACCCGCCGCGCGGATTCGAGCAGGGAGGTTCGGGTCCAGCTCGACGCCTGGAGCCTCGCCGCCATCGATCGGATCGTGATCGTCGAGACCGCGGCCCAGGGGCCGGTTCGGGTCCTCGCCGAGGGCGCCGTGATCTGGCGAGACTTGAACGCGCGCCTGCTGGAGGGCGAGCAGCTACAGTTCACGGGTGAGATCGGAGACAAGACCCCCTTCAGCCCGCCCCCGAGTGACGGCGGCCGCTGAGCGGCCCCCGGACCGGCGAGCGGGTCGGACGCCCGTCCCGCTGCGGCGCGGAGCCCTGCTTGGGATCCTCGCGCCCATTCTGTTCGCGCTGGTAGCGGGGTGCTCCAGCCGAGGGGCCACCTGGGTCGCGGGCTGGGAGTCGCCCTACGCGACCTTTGACCCGGCAGAGCGGGCCGAATTCACCGCGGCTCGCGGCCTCCTCGATGACGGCCGGCGCCTCGAAGGGCTCCGAGCCCTGCGTGCCCTCACCGCTGGCGATCCATCGAACCTGGAGCTCGCTTGCTGGGCTCAGGACGTGGAGTCCGAGCTCCTGTCTGACGGCGCCGCGGCGTCTCAGGTGTTCCCAGAGGCCTCCTCGTCCCTGGGGGAGGCCGCAGCGGGAGGGGCCGTCGCCGACACCCTGCGCCTTGTCTATGCGACGCGCTCGGAGGCGTCGCCGACGGTCGAGGTCCTGATCCTCGCCGCCCGCGCCGAGACGGACGGCTTGGCCGCGGAGTCCCTGCTCCGGCGTGCGCTCGAGCTCGATCCGGTCTGCTCCTGGGCGCACTACGGTCTGAGCCACGTTCTGCTTGAGAAGCGTTCGCAGCCAGACCGCTGGAGCCTGGCCCGGGGGGCGCTGGAGCGCGCCCTTGAGCTGGAGCCCGGCCACCTCCGCGCGCGTAGGCTCGAGGCGTGGATGCTGGCGGAGGAGGGCAGCCGCGACCTCGCCGAGAGTCAACTCCGCCGCTGGTTGGAGGAGGCGGACGGGGACCCACGGGTCTCCCACGTGGAGATGATCGAGGCGCGCCTCGATCTCGCGCTGCTCCTGCTCCTCCGCGGGGAGGACGGGCGCGCCGCGCGCTTGCTTGAGGACCTGGAAGGCGAGCCTGTCGGGCGCGCGAGACGGTGGATGCTCTTGACCGTGGCGAGGCAGGAGGGGGGGGATGTCCTCGGTGCCCTCGACGCGACGCTCCGCGCCCAGGGGGCCGCTGCTGGGGAGGTGCTCCCGCTCGTCCAGGAGGCGTTGCTCAGCGAGGTCTTCCTCGACCGGCCGGAGGCGGCGAGCGCGCTCTGGCAAGAGGTCGCCGACCTCGCGCAAGACGGGGCGACGATCAGTGACCTGGTGCAGGGCTTGCGGGCCCGGGTCCGCATGGAGCGCGACGGGGCTGCCCTCCCGGAGGATCGACCTTGAGGGTTGTTCTCCAGCGCACCGAGCGCGCGGCGGTCCGAGTGGGTGGAGACGTGGTCGGGTCGGTCGGGCGGGGCGCGCTCGTCCTCCTCGGTGTCCTCGATGGAGATGATGAGGCGATCGCCGAACGCCTGGCAGCCAAGATCGCCTCTTTCCGTTTCTTCGCGGATACGGAGGGCCGGATGAATCGCTCCGCGCAGGACCTGCAGGCGGCCGGTGAGGAGGTCGGTCTCCTGGTCGTGAGTCAGTTCACCCTGGCGGCAGATGGGCGCAAGGGCCGGCGACCATCCTTTGACCAGGCCGCGGCCCCGGAGGTCGCAGAGCCGCTGTATCAGCACTTTTGCAGGCTTCTACAGGGCGCAGGACTCACCGTGGAAACGGGGGTCTTTGGGGCCCAGATGGCGGTGGAACTGGTCAACGATGGCCCGGCCACGTTCGTCCTCGACGAACCCGCGTGATGTCCCTGGGGCGGGCTGGGGATTCGCCGGGGGCTTACGGCACCTTGACGAAGCGTCGCATCAGTGCGAGCATCTGAACGGCCGCAACTGCCTGCCCCCGCTAGCCCAGCGGACTGCCACGGTCCAAACCGATCACGTCGATGACTGAATCACAGTCCAGAACCATCACCAAGCGCGAGCTGGTGAACCGCATTGCGGAAGAGACGGATCAGACCAAGGTCGCCGTCCGGGACGTCATCCAGCGGTTCCTGGACTCCATCGTCGACGAGCTGTCAGAGGGCAACCGGCTCGAGTTCCGAGAGTTCGGAGTCTTCGAGGTGCGGGAGCGTGCGGCGCGCCGAGCGCAGAACCCCAAGACCCTCGAGAAGGTCGAGGTGCCCGCGAAGCGCGTGGTCAAGTTCAAGGTCGGGCGCGTCATGCGTCAGCGCGTTTGTGACGAGATCGGACCCGACCAGGTCGCTGAAGCGGCCGCTCAACCGGAGCCCTCCAGCGAGAGCTCGGCGCCGCGCGTGCAGCCGCCGACGCCGCCCCCGGCCAAGCCGGGTTCTCCCTTCTGATCTTCCTTCCCGGTCCCCTCCTCCGGGGGAGGACCGCCTGTCGCGGCGCCGTGTCGGTGGCCAGCCGCCCTTGGGCCCTGGGGTTGATCGGCGGCCAGGGTGAAGAGCTGGGACCCGGCCGCGGCTGAAGGCCACGGCCGAGTCCACCTGGGTCACGCCCGTGCGGCTGCCTCGAGCGCCTGATGAACGTCCGCGACCAGGTCGTCGACGTGCTCGATGCCGACGGAGAGTCGCACCAGTCCGTCGGCGAGGCCTGCGGCGCGGCGGACCTCTGCGGGGATGGAGGCGTGGGTCATGGACGGCGGCACCTCGACCAGGGACTCGACGCCGCCGAGGGACTCCGCGAGGGTGAAGATCTTCGTCCCGGAGGCGAACGCGTTGGCCGCCTCAACTCCGCCCTTCAACTCGAAGGACACCATGCCGCCCGGCTGCGACATTTGCCGCTGGGCGATGGTGAGCTGCGGATGGTCCGGGAGCCCCGGGTAGATGACCCGGTCCACAAGCTCGTGCTCCGAGAGGGCCTCCGCCACGGCCTGCGCGTTGGCGCAGTGGCGATCCATGCGCACGCCCAGGGTCTTTGTCCCGCGGAGGACGAGGAAGGCGTCGAGGGGGGCGAGGCACCCACCCACGGCGTTCTGATAGAAGGCGAGCTCCTCGCGGGTCTTCTCGTCGCGCCCGATGAGGGCGCCGCCGATCAGGTCTGAGTGACCGCCGAGGTACTTCGAAAGGGAGTGCAGGACGATATCTGCACCCAGTTCCAGGGGCCGCTGCAGGTAGGGGGTCGCGAAGGTGTTGTCGACCACCAGCTGGGCGTCGCCCGCGTGAGCGATCTCCGCGGCGGCGGCAATGTCAGTCAACCGCAGGAGCGGGTTGGACGGCGTCTCGACATAGACATAGCGAGTGTTGGGCTGCATCGCGGCCCGGATGTTCTCGGGGTCGGTCGTGTCGACGAAGCTGAACTTGACCCCATAGCGCTCGAAGACCGTGGTGAAGATGCGGTAGGTGCCGCCGTAGAGGTCGTTGCCGGCCACCACATGGTCCCCGGGGTTCATCCGATCCATCAGGGCGTTGGTGGACGCGAGGCCAGAGGCGTAGCAAAGACCCCAGGCGCCGTTCTCGAGGGAGGCGAGGTTGGCCTCCAGCGCGGTCCGCGTCGGGTTGGTCGTCCGGGAATACTCGTACCCGTGCCTCGGGACCGCAGGGGCTTCCTGGGCGTAGGTGCTCGTCAGGTAGACCGGCGTCATCACGGCGCCGTTCGTCGGGTCGGGGGACTGCCCCGCGTGGATCGCGCGGGTCTCGAACTTGGCGTCCTTGGGGAGGTGGTGCGAGTCAGTCATGGGGTTGCAGCTCGATGGCTCTATTCCGGGTCTCTTCAGCGGTGAAACGGGGGCGGAGTGTATCCGCTCCAGGGGGCAGTGGACCGGCCGTGAACCAAGGGAGGCGATTCCGGGAGGGATTGTGACGAGTCGGCAGAGGTCGCATCTCATCCCGTGGGGGAGATGGCAGAGGAAGTGGTGCTGGACGGTGGCTCCTCACCCGCGAGGAAGGGCCCGGCGCCCGGTCCCCGCCGCCTGGGGCGTGGGCTGGCCGGCTTGCGCGCCGCCCTGCTGCTGGCCGGCCTCCTCCCCATGGGGCCCGGTGCTCCTGCACCCTCCCAGCTCGACCGCTTGCTCCGGCCGGCGGCCCTGGTGGTCCCGGTGGGCGGGGGGGGCGGCGCTGCGCTGCTGATGGCCCGCGCCTCCTGGGTGGTCGCCGCCCTCGGCGCGGCGACCACTGCCGCGTCGGTCCTCCCCCCAACCTCACAGCGGGATCCCGGGCCGGCATGCCCTCGGCGCCAGAGGCGACGGCGAGCCGCGTGTGCCAGGTGGAGCAGCTTGGCGGCACCCTCGGCCCTCCGACTGCGCGCGGGCTGCGGCGTGACGCCCACCTGCCGATGGACGCGACCTCGCTGCCGGTGATGAACGACCCCGGTCGGACCGAGGGCGAGTGGTTGGCGTTCATGGGGCGCTTCGGACACGTGTTCATGTGTGTGAGCGGGGACCTCAAGGACCGCGGGCAGCGCCGCTGGATCTGCCGCCAGCGGCACGAGGCGAGGTCGAACCGCGAGGAGATCGAGCGCCGCCGGGTCGGCGTGGTCATGCTGGTGCGTTCGGTGATGGACGCGACGAACCTGGGGATCGATGTCATGACCGGCCCCTGAGGCCCGCCGCGGCTACGATGTCCGGGCGCCTGCTCCGTGCAGGGCGCGCCCGATGACCACCGACACCACACACAAGGGCTCCCGGTTCGCGGAGCGAGTGCTCGAGATCGACCAGGTGCTTGTGCTCGTCGCCGAGCACGCGGTGAGCTCGCTGGGGCGCCGCGAGGTCATGGCGCTAGGGCCGCGCGGGGACGATGACGCCCGGGCCGCGCTCGTTCGATGCGAGGAGATGGGGGGTCGGCTGGTGGCTGAGGACGCGCCCCCCATGGCGGGGGTGACCGATCCGCTGCCTGAGGAGCTGGACGGGCGACTGAGTGAGGACCGGATCGCCGCCCTGCGGGACTTCCTTGAGGCCAACCTGCGACTCAAGAAGTGGGCGCGGGATCGCGCCGATCTGGTCCCCACGCTCTCAGCGCTGATGTCGGCCTCCCCCGATACCTCTGCGCTGGTCGAGCGCATCGACCGGATCGTGGACGGCAGGGGGCGGGTTCGGGTGGAGGCGTCCGGGCGCCTCACGAACCTGCGCGACGCGATGTCCGCCGCGAGCGCGAGGATCGAGAGCGCCCTGCGCGGCGTGATGGCGCGAGGGGAGGTCCGGGCGTCCCTGAGCGACGGCGGGGTGCACCGCCGCGCTGGTCGGCCTGTGCTGGCGGTGAAGGCGAAGATGTCGGGCCGCGTCAAGGGGCTGGTGCATGACAGGTCTCAGACGGGCGAGTCGGTCTTCATCGAGCCGCAAGAGGTCGTGGAGCTCGGTAACCGTCTGGCCGAAGCGCGCGCTGATGAGCGCCGCGAGGTCGAGCGGATCCTCGTTGAGCTCTCCCGCGACCTGCTCGCTGGCCGGGATGTGATCGACGGCGCCGCGCAGCGGGTCGGGCAGCTTGAGGTGGCGCTGGCGAGCGCCGCTTGGGCCGCCTCGGTCGGGGCGCGCCCGGCGCTCATCCCAGGAGAAGAGGGGGCCTCGGACGGGTTGTTGCTTCGGGGCGCCCGACACCCGCTGCTCATTGCGCAGGTTCAGCGGGGGGCGCTCGAGGAGGTCGTCCCCATCGATCTGCGCCTCGGCGTGGACTTCGACATGCTCCTGATCACCGGCCCCAACACGGGCGGGAAGACGCTCGCGCTGAAGACCGCGGGCCTCTTCGCTCTGATGTCCCGGGCTGGCCTGCCTGTCCCCGCTGAGGACGGGACGACCATCCCCCTCTACGACGGGATCGCCGCGGACATCGGAGACGAGCAAGAGATCCGGCAGAACCTGTCCACGTTCGCCTCGCATCTCGTTCGTGTCTCTGACGCGCTTGAGCGAGCGACGCCGGAGACGCTGGTGTTGCTCGACGAGCTGGGGGGCGGGACCGACCCGGACGAGGGGGGAGCGCTGGGGACCGCCGTGCTGGAGCGGCTCCTGACCGCGCGGGTCCCGACCTTGGTCTCGACCCACATCGGCAAGCTGAAGGAGTTCGCCTACCGGCACGTCCGCGCGGAGAACGCCTGCGCGGAGTTTGATCATGAGACCCTCGCGCCGCGCTATCGGCTGATGCTCGGCACGCCGGGGGAGTCGTGCGCCCTCGTCATCGCCCGTCGTGTCGGGTTGTCCGAGTCGGTGGTCGAGGTCGCGCGACAGCGGCTCGAGCGCCGGGAGGGAGAGCTGGAGGCCCTGATGAGCGACGTCCGGTCGGCCCGCATGGCGGCCGAGGAGACGCGCCTGGGTGCGGAGGCTGAGCTCGCCAGGGCGCGCGAGCGGAGCCGGGTCGTTGATGAGCGAGAGGCGGTGCTCGAGCGCCGGATCGACCAGCTTGAGCGGGAGGCACAGAAGGGGATCGAGGAGCGCGTGCGTGACGCGTCGCGGACCCTGGAGCGAGGCCGGCGGCTCCTGGATCAGTTGCCGCCGGAGACGCGGCGTGAGATGGCGGAGACGCTGGACCAGCTCGAGTCCGAGCTCAGCGGGGCCTCCTTGAGCGAGCGGCGTGAGGCCTTCATCGCCGGCCTCGGGAAGGGCTCCCTGGTCTACCTGCCGCGCTATCGGCAGCGGGTGCTTGTCCACAAGGTCGATCGCGAGCGCAGGGAGTTGGTCGCCAAGCTCGGCTCCATGAAGGTCAAGGTGGCCTTCGACGAGGTGACTCCTTACGAGAGCCTCTGAGCCCCCGCGGGCTGCCGCAGCCCCAGGGGGCGCCGCACGGCTCGCCTGGCGGGAGGCGCGTTATGGGGGGGCGCGCCGCGGCGCTACACTTGGCGGATGCTCGCGCTACTGCTCGTACTGTCTGCCGGCGATGGCTTTAACAGGGCCGCGCGCCCCTTCCTCGAGGCGCACTGCCTCCGCTGTCACGGGGGAGCGGCGACCCAGGGTGACCTGGACCTGTCCGGGGCGGACGCCCGAGCGCTCTCGCGGCACCCAGAGGACTGGGATTGGCTCGTCGAGCGAGTCGAGCTCGGAGAGATGCCGCCGTCCGGTGAAGCCCAGCCGGAGCCTGAGGAGCGAGACCGGTTCGTCGCCTGGGTGCGCGGCGCGCTCGGCCCCTCCAGCGTCGAGCCCGCGCTCCTCCCGGAGGTGCCGCTTCGGCGGCTGACCATGGCGGAGTACAGCGCTGCGGCCAGGGACCTGTTCGACGTCTCCATTGACGCGAAGGGGTACCTGCCTGAGGACGCCGTCGGGCACGGTTTTGACCATGTCTCGGCCGCCCAGTCTTTGTCCGACCTCGACTTTCAACGGTACTTGGAGGCGGCGGAGTCGGTGGCGGAGCGGGCCTTCGCCGCGGACGAACCTGGTCCGCCGCGGGTCCGCCGTTTCGTCCCGTCGGACATGGTCGGTGGCGCTCCGCGAGGGCGGGCCTACTGGCTCTTCACCCGGGGGGTCGCGGGCGCCAAGGCGTCCCTTCCGCGAGGCGGCGACTACGTCATCCGGGCGCGGGTGTGGGGGCAGCAGGCAGGCGAAGAGGACTGCGCGGTGCGGCTCACCCTCGGAGATCGTGCCCGTGGCCGGGTGGAGGAGGTCTCCGCTCGCAGCTCTGCGGGCAGTCAGGTCCTCGAGGCGCGGCTCCACGTTGAGCGTGGCGGAGATGTGCTCGCCGGGGTCGAGTTTCGGAACGACTACTACCGCGCAGCGAAGGGGGATCGGCGCGCGCAGGACCGAAACCTCGCCATCGACTGGATCGAGGTGACCGGCCCCCTCGGCCAGGGAGGACGCTCGCCCCTCTGGGAGCGGTACTCGGCGGAGATCAGCGGCGCAGAGGACCCCCGGGAGGGGCTGGCGTCCGCGGTGTCAGATCTGGCCGCGTTGACATGGCGGACTCCGACCGTCGAGCGCGAGGATGTGCAGCGGCTCCTCGCGCTATCCCGCGAGGACGAGGACCCAAGAGCGAGGCTCCAGACCGCGCTCGTCGGTCTGCTGGTCAGCCCGCGCTTTCTCTTCAAGCTGGAGCGCGGTGTCGGCCAGCCAGACGCGCGCGGCAGCCGCCGCCTGAGCGGCGAGGAGGCCGCGACCCGTTTGGCGGGTTACCTCTGGCAGGGTGTGCCCGATCGCGCGCTGCTCGGCATGGCCCGCAGCGGCGCGTTGGATACGCGAGAGGGGGTCCTCGCGGCGGCCGAAGGGATGCTCGAGGATCCCCGATCCGAGGCCTTCGTGCGGAGCTTCGGCGAGCAGTGGCTTCAGCTTCGAATCCTGGCGACGAAGCGCCCCGACCGGCGGGCGTTTCCCGGCTTCTCGACCCAGTTGCTCCGGTCCATGGCGGAGGAGACGGCACGGGTGCTCCTCCGGTCGCTTCGGATGGGGCGCAGCCTCTGGGACCTCGTGGACGGGTCCGTGACCGTGGCGGACGCCCGCCTGATGAAGCTGTACGGCCTCGAGAGGGGCGACCGTCTCGAGAGCCTCGGTGGGGGCTGGCACGTGGTGGACCTCTCCCGCACCGAGCGGCGGGGCCTCCTTGGGCACGCCAGCGTGCTGTTTGCCACCAGCGAGTCGACGCGCTCGTCCCCGGTGCGGCGGGGCAAGTGGGTCCTCGACGTGCTGTTGGGGAGCGCGCCACCGCCACCTCCTCCTGGCGTGGACGGGCTCGAACAGGCAGCGGCCGGTGAGCAGGGGCTGACCTTCCGCGAACGCTTCGCGCGGCACCGGGCCGATCCCAACTGCGCGGCCTGTCATGACCGCATGGACCCGCTGGGCTTCGGGCTTGAGGCCTATACGGCCATCGGCGCGTTGAGGGCGCCGCAGGATCCCCTGCGGCTGGACGCCAGGGGGGAGCTGCCCGACGGGCGGACCTTCAACGGGCCCGAGGAGTTGGCGGCGGTCCTGCGGGCCGATGATCGGTTCCTGGAGGCCTTCGTCGAGCGCATGGCGGTCTTCGGGCTGGGGCGCGCCCTTGGCCGGGTGGACCGATCGATGGTGGCGGGGATCATCGGAGAGTTGGACCCTGGACGGCCCACGATGGAGCGTGTCATCCTCGGCGTGGTAGGGTCGGACGAGTTCCAGCGTGTCAGCGCAGGGCCACGGAACGGCCCCCTCGAGGAGCAGGATGACTGAGCCCAGAGAAGACCATTCGATCGAGGAGCTCACCGGCGGCGGCCCGCGGGTCTCGGCGGCGCACCTTCCCCGTCGCGCGGTCTTGCGCGGGGCTGGAACCCTCGTCGCGCTTCCGTGGCTGGAGGCGATGGCGACCGCCAGCGCGCCGCTGCGCCCCGTCGCACCCACACGCCGCTTGCTCTATGTCTACGCCCCCAATGGTGTACACGTCGAGCGGTGGAGGACCCCGGTCGCCGAGGAGGAGGCGCGCCGTCCGCTCCCTCGGTCCGAGCGCCTCAAGGAGCTCCCGTCGCTGCTGTCTCCGCTCGAAGGCTTCCGGAAGCGCCTGCTCCTGCTCCGGGGCCTCACGCAGGACAAGGCTCGCGCCAACGGTGACGGGCCTGGGGACCACGCGCGCGCTGCCGCGGCGTACCTCACGGGGGTTCAGCCGCTCAAGTCTGAGGGACAGGTCGCCCTCGGGCAGTCTGCCGACCAGCGGGCGGCGCAGGAGGTGGGCGGCCGGACCCGCATCCGGGCCCTCGCCCTCGGGCTGGAGGCCGGGCGGCAGTCTGGCCAGTGTGACTCCGGGTACTCATGCGCGTACTCCGGTCATATCTCATGGCAGTCCGCCACGACCCCTGCCGCGAAGGAGAGTGACCCGCAGCGCGTGTTTGACCGCCTCTTCAGGGGGGGCGACCCCGGCCGCAGCGCCGAGGCCCGTGAGCGGCGGGCAGCCGAGCGACGCAGCGTGCTCGACTTTGTACGAGAAGAGACCCGCCGGCTAGAGCGTCGACTCGGGGCCCAGGACCGAGCACGCATCGACGAGTACCAGACCGGGCTGCGAGAGCTGGAGCGTCAGCTCGCCTTCGGCAGCGCGGCGCACGTCGAGGGGGTCCCCGATGACGCGCGACCCGAGCGCGGTCAGCTTGCGTTCGCTCAGAAGGCGGACCTCATGGGAGGGCTCATTCGGCTGGCGTTTGAGACCGACGTGACGCGCATCGCGACGCTCATGCTCGGGAATGAGGGCAGCTCTCGGCGCTATCCCGAGGTGGGGGCGCGAGAGGGACATCACGCCCTGAGCCACCACAAGGGGGACCCGGAGAAGCTCGCACAGATCGCCGCGATCAACGGGCTCCACATGGAGGCCTTCGCGCGGCTGGTCCAGGGCCTCGAGAGCACGCGAGAGGGGGGCGCCTCCGTGTTGGACCGCGCGATGGTCGTCTATGGGAGCGGCATCGCGGACGGCAATCGTCACGACCACCACGACCTCCCGGTGGCCGTCGTCGCCGGTCGAAAGAGCGGATTGCGGGGCGGGCGGGTCGTGTCCTATGCGCGCAACACGCCCTTGAACAACCTCCACCTGGCCCTGCTGGAGCGGCTCGGCGTGGAGCCGGCGCCCCTGGGGGACAGCACGGGAACCCTCTCGCTCGCCTGACTCCGTGGGGTGCCCCGGAGGGCCGAATGGCTCAAGCCGGCGGTCCTGAGCGCCGAAAAAGACCCTGGAGACAGGCCCCCCGCGAGCGCGCCGGGTCGACCCCCATGATCCAAGACTCCGGCGGCCTCTTCTCCCACGAGCCTGATCCCCTGCTGGCCTCAACGGCCGACTCAGGAGGGCTCGGCCCGAGCCTCGACTCGCTGCCTGACCTGGACACGGTGCTCGTCCTCGGCGGCGGCGCCATGCGCGGGATGGCCCACATCGGGGTGCTGCGCGCCCTCGATGACCTCGGGGTCAAGATCGATGCGATCGTCGGCACGAGTATCGGGTCCCTCATCGGTGCCCTCTACGCGAGCTCGATGAGCCCGGAGGAGATGGGGGAGGTGCTGCCGAGCCTCGCGAAGGAGGACTACTTCCGCCTGAACTTCGCCAAGTTTCTCAGCCGCGGTATCCGCGCGCCGAGCATGTACAGCGGGCAGACCTTCAGGAAGAGCCTGGAGCGGCTGATCCCACCGCGGCAATTCGATGAGTTGAGCCTGCCGTTCTTCTGCAACTCGGTCTGCCTGGAGACGGGGGGACCGGTCTTCTTCGGCACCCGCGGCTTCCGTGACGTCCCTTTGATCGAGGCGATCTACGGCTCCTGCGCGCTGCCCGGCGTGTTTGAGCCGCTCGCGTGGAAGGGCCGCCACTTCATGGACGGCGGGATCACAGACGCCCTCCCGCTGCGGTTCGCGAAGCTCTTGAAGCCGCGTCGGATCATCGCGATCGACCTCACCGTGAAGCCGAGCCACCGGGTGCCGAGTTACCGATCTCACGCGGTCGCCACAATGTTCCGCGCCTTCGACATCGTTGAGAACGTGATCATGGAGCACTCGCTTCACGCTCAGGTGACCGACGAGGTCTGCCTCGTGCAGCCCAAGATCCGGGACATGGAGCGCTTCGACTTTGACAAGGTCCAGGAGCTGGTGGAGGCCGGCTACAGCGAGGCTGTCCGAGCCGTGTCCTCTCACCCGATGACGCGCGGCCTGGTGCGCAGCGACGTGCCCGATGGAGTTGCCTGCCCGGTGACGGCCCACGAGTACGTCAGCCTCCGGCTGGACCCTGCGGCCTGCATCGGGTGCGGCGTCTGCGAGATGACGTGCGCGACCGGTGGCTTCGAGGCCCGCGGAGACACGGCTGTGGTCAAGAAGCCGTTCAACTACGACTGCACCAGGGATCAGTCGTGCGTACGCGCGTGCCCGACCGGGGCGATCCGCTTGGGGAACCTCTGAGGGCGCGGGCGCCGCGGCGAGAGGTGGCTCCGAGAGGAGAAGCGTGGCTGAAACGCCTGAGCTTGACTCCGTGACGGAGCGCCCCTGGGGAGGGGGGGGCGGAAAGATCTTCCGGCCCCCCCTCCTCGGATTGAGAGCCGGCGGGCGGCTAGGGCGGAGGAGCTTCGCCGATTCCCGTACAGGTCCGCCCGGGAACTGCTCGATAACCCCCAAGCCTGCGCGCCGCAGGCGCAGCTGCTTGAAGGACATGAACCGCGACGACGCCAATTTCGAGGACCTCCGCCGCGCTGCGAATCGCCGGCGCTTGGTGCACCTGGTGCTCGCCTGTACCGGGCTCTCGACGCTCCTGACCGTTGGGGTCACCCGAGAGGTGAGCATCCACCGAGAGGTGTCGGCCGTGGCCCCGGCGTCGGCAGGAGACCTCGCCGGTATGGAGAGGCGCCACGCCGAGTTGGAGGGCCTCGCGAGCAGCCATCACTTTTGGACGGGAGCCCTTCGCGTCCGCAACCACCTGTCCGAGCTCACGCTCGCGATCGCCGAGCTAAAGCGAGCCGTTGAGGCGCGTGAGCGAGACGAGCAGCAGGCCTTGCAGCGCACCCGCGAGGACGCGGAGCTGGAGCGCGTTCGTGGGCTGGTGGCCGTCGAGCGCGGGCACTACTCCGAGGCGCTCCTCCACTTCAAGGCGGCGCTGGGCACCTCCGACTCCGCCGGTGAGGGTCGTGACTCCGAGGAGCCCTGGGAACATCGAGACCAGCTGATCACGGACATCCGTGCCCTGGAGCAGTGGGAGGAAGAGCGCCGCTGAGCGCTGCGACATGATCATGATTCGCAAGGCCTGGGGTCACATGGCGAAGCTGT
>JAQWJQ010000302.1 GCA_029248265.1 Planctomycetota bacterium | reverse complement strand
GACGGAGCGGTGGACCTCGCGATCGTCAACCAGGACTCCTCCGACGTCCGCGTCTTCCTCAACCGCGCAGATGGCAGCGCGAGCTTCGACCCGTTCCTCAACCCGCCCACGGACACAGGGAACACCCCCAGCCCGAACGAGTCCTGTGACATGAACGGTGACGGGCTCATGGACATCGTGACGGGTGACAAGATCGGGGACACCGTCTCGGTGCTCCTCGGGCGGGGGGATGGCACGTTCGAGCCCAGCGTGCAGTATTCGATGGGCGACCTCCCCCGCGGCCTCGCGGTCTTTGACATGGACGGCGACGGGGACGCCGACGTGCTCTCGGCCAACGCGAACTCCAGCAACCTCTCCGTTCGCCTGAACAACGGCGACGGCACCCTCGGTCCACGGACCTCGTTTGAAGGCGGCGGGAACTCCGAATGGGGCCTCGCGTCTGGGGACATGAACAACGACGGCATCATCGACTTCGTCGTCGGGGCGCAGTCCTCCCGGCGGCTGATCGTCTGGCTTGGCAACGGGGATGGCACCTTCAGCCAGGGCGGCACCCTCAACGGCGCAGGCCGCGTATGGATGGTCGTGCTCGGTGACATCAACGGTGACGGCAACCTGGACGTGTCGACCAGTAACGGCGTTGACGCCTCCGGCACGATCGCGCTCGGGGACGGCAGCGGCGGCCTCACCATGAAGCAGGTGCAGTCCACGGGCGGCCTCGTCGTGGCCACCGACCTCGGAGACCTCGACGGCGATGGCGACCTCGATTGGGTCATGTCGGCCTTCAGCGGGGGCGCCTGGACCATGCACATGAACGATGGCGCCGGAAACTTCACGACGGAGACCACCTTCATCGCGAACCAGAACCCCGCGTGTGCCCTGCTGTTTGACTTCGACGGCGACCAAGACCTGGACGTCGCGCTGCTCGACGAGATCGCGGACGAGGTCCTCCTGTGGGAGAACAGCTGCGCCACGGCGAGCTTCTGTCAGGCCACCGCCAACTCCACCGGCCTCCCCGCGTCCATGTCCTTCACGGGCAGCTGCTCCGTCGCAGAGAACGACCTCAACCTGCAGGTCGGTCCGATGCCTGATGGCTTCGGCTTCTTCTTTTATGGCCAGTCGACCCAGTCCGGCATTCCGGCGGGTGACGGCGTCCTGTGCCTCGGCGCCCAGGTCTACCGGAGTCCCCCAGCTCTGGCGTCGGGCAACCTCCTCACGACCCCCTTCGACGTGGCGAATCCACCCGTCCCGGCGGCGACGATCCTCTCCGGCGCGACCTGGAACTTCCAACTCGTCTTCCGCGACCTCCCCGCGGGCGGCGCAGGGTTCAACTTCTCGGACGGCCTTCAGCTGACCTTCTTCTAGCGGGCACAGGGCCTTCTAGCCGGCACAGGGCTCAAGGGCGCCTGCCGCTTCACCTGGGCCGAGCCAGGCCTCTTCTCGGCGGACCTCGCCGGGAGGCTCCCCGTGGGACCTCGACCGGTCGGTGCTCAGGCATTCGGGAGGGCCCCTGCCCAGCAGGGACCGAGCCCACCCCTCGAGGAGTACAGCGGTGAACGCGCCGGGCACGACCTCCGGCTCGGAGGGCAAGGGCCACTTTGGCGCGCGGTTCGGGCACTCCCCTTGCCCCCCCGGCGCCCCACGCGCCGACGCCGCAGAGCGTGAATCCCCGACGGCTCAGGGGGCAGGAGCTCGCCGCGCCAAGGGGTTGGGCGACGACGGAGGGCGTCGGCGTGGCACGGCCTCCACGCGGGCCTCTGACCGGCTGGACGGGGCTGGCGCTTGTTTACCTGCGTCAGTTGGTCGGAGAATCGACCTCGCGTTGGCATCCTGCAGTGCAGATGGACGCGAGCCGCCCAGCGCGCAGCTCGCCTCCGGCGTCCCCCGCCGTCGTCGGCCTCGACGCCGACCGCACCCTTCCCCACCCTCACCCCTGACCTTCCATGACGGACATCGTCAAAGCGAGCGACCTCTCGGAACGCGAGAAGCGCCTCCTGTTCTGGGCTAGCTTCCTCTCCCTTGCCGCGGCTGGCCTCGGCTTCGCGTTCCGTATCGCCCAGCAAGGCGCCTACGGCAGTGAGTTCACCCTCACCTTCCAGCAGGTCGGCGAGATCATGGGGGCCTCCTTCTGGCCGATCGCCGTGACGATGATCGGCTTCAGCCTCCTCGTCGATCGCACCGGCTACAAGAAGCCGATGTACCTGGCGTTCCTGCTGCAGGCGGCGTCCGGGGTGCTGTTCTTCCTGGCGGACGGATACTCGGGCCTCTACTACGCGTCCGTATGCGCGGGTCTCGGGCACGGCATCGTCGAGGCTGTGATCAACCCGGTGTGCGCCGCCGTTTACCCAAAGGAGAAGACCACTCGCCTGACGATCTTGCACGCGGCGTGGCCCGCGGGCCTGGCCGGCGGGACGCTCCTCTTCATGCTGGCTGATGCAACGGGTGTCACCTCATGGAGAGTTCAGGGCCTGTTCATCCTCCTGCCGGCCATCGCCTATGCGCTGATGTATCGCCAGTGCCGCCTGCCCGTGGACGAGCGCGTCCAGGCTGGGGTGCCGTTCAAGGCCATGCTGCAGCAGGTAGGCTTCCTGAGCGCGACGCTCGCCTCGACCCTCCTCGTCTACGAGCTGGGCTCCGCCCTCGGCTTCAAGACGGAGACCGATTGGTTGCGCAACAGCGCCTTCGCGGGCGTCGCGATCGGGGTCGGCTTCGGGCTCTACGTCCGCTCCCTCGGGCGGCCGCTCTTCTTCCTCATGTGCCTGCTGATGGTCCCCGTGGCCACCGCTGAGCTGGCCACGGACTCGTGGATCATGAAGCTCGTGGGCCCGTCCGTGGAAGGGCTCGGGATCGGCGCAGGCTTCGCGATCGTCTTCTCGGCAGGCGTCATGCTCATCCTGCGGGTCTTCGCAGGCGGCGTCATGAAGCACTTCTCGCCGCCGGCACTCCTCTCGATCAGCGGCTTGCTGTCGGCGGTTGGCCTCTGGTGGTTGTCCGGTGCGGAGGTCGGGGCGGCGGTGTTCGTTGCCTTCCTGATCTACGCGATCGGCCAGACCTACTATTGGCCGTGCATCCTCGGGTTCACCGCGGAGCGCTACCCACAGGGCGGCGCCTTGACCCTGAACACCGTCTCCGCCATGGGCTTGCTTTCCCTCGGCGTCATCGGAGCCCCGATCCTTGGGGTCCAGTTCGACAAGCAAATCCACGCGTCGCTCAGCGACAAGGCGCCAGCCTTCGTCGAGGTCGCGACGGCCAAGGGGGCCTTCCTCGGGCAAGGCCACGACATGATCGTCCCAGCCTTCCTCGTGACAAAAGAGGAGGACGCGAACGACAACGGGATCCTCGACCGCGAGGAGCTCTTCGATCCCTCCAGCCCCAACAGCGAGGTCCTCACCGCCTCATGGGACTACATGGATGGGCTCTCCGAGGAAGACGACGCCGCGTTGCGCGAGACGTACGCCAAGGAGGACGAGCTGGCCGGTCGCAGCGTCCTGGTCTACGCCACCCGCTTCCCCCTGATGCTGGTCTTCGTCTTCGGGGCGATCTTCCTCTACTTCCGCTCGAAGGGTGGCTACAAGCCCATCGAGCTCGTCGAGGAGGACGCCGCCTGAGGCCCCACGCCCCAGGCCCGCCCCATCGGGGCCAGCCGCACCGCGCGGCTGGCCCCGCCTTCATTTCCAGGCCCTTCGTGGGTCGAGCCGCCCGGCGAGGGCGAGGCGCCGGCGGCCACGTGTTTCACGCTCCGCCACGGCCCGGGCCCAGCACGCCGGCCCAAAGCCCCGCGCCGTGACCATCGGGCGCCGAGTACCCGTAGAGTGGGCCGCGACCTGCCGCCCGAAACAGACTCCCACCAAGCCATGTTCAACATCAAGCTTCTCCCCCTCGCCGCCCTCGCCCTCACCGGAGGCCTCTTCAGCTGCGCCACACCCGGAGCACCCAACGAGGCGGAGTGGTCCGGCCTCGTGGACCAGGAGGACGCCCGGACCCAACACGTCCTCGACATGTCCGCGGGCTACACCAGCAACGACTTCGGTCCGTGGCAAGCGCACATCGCCGAGGACGCCGAGATCATGCTGAACGACGCCACGATGACCCGCGATGAGGTCATCGCGACGTTCGCCGCCGGTCACGACGCCTTCGACGACATCGCGCACGAGGACCTGAACGTGACGACCATGCTCTACAACAACGGCACCGTGTTCACGAACATGTGGTACACGTGGACGGGCACGGCGAAGGCTTCTGGCGAGGCGCTCTCCATCAAGGGGTACTGCTGGATGCAGTGGGACGGCGACAAGGTCATCGCGATCTACAACGCCTTCGACCCCACGCGGTACAACGAGCTGACGGCCACCGAGGGCTGAGCGACCGGCGGCCGACCGGGTCAGGCTCCAAGCGCCACGTGCAGCAGAGCCGTGATCCGGGGGCGCGCCACGATGAGCGGACGCGCCCGCGCCGCCCCAAGCATCGCCCTTCGGCATGACCGAGCTTGGGCGAGGCGTGCGGTCCCCCGGTGGTGGAATCAACGCCCAGCCGGG
>JAQWJQ010000287.1 GCA_029248265.1 Planctomycetota bacterium | reverse complement strand
CCGTCGAGGGGGGCGCCGGTCCCCACTCCGAGTCCGGAGACCACGGCGCGGTCCCCCGAGGAGAGGTCCACCTCGAGGATCGCGTCCAGGCCCGTGTCGCTCACGAAGAGCCGGTCCGTGGCGAGGTCCAGGTCCAGGTAGACGGGGCTCCCGAAGGCAGGACCGGCTCCGATGCCATTTCCCGACACCACCGCGCGATCACCGGTCGTGAGGTCCACCCTGATCACTGCGCCGGCAGCGTCCGCCACGTAGAGCGCGCCGTCAGCCCCGTCGAGGGCCAAGCCCGCAGGGGCGTCGATTGCCGCACCAGCCCCGGACCCCAGACCGGAGAGCACGGAGCGGTCCCCAGTGGCGAGGTCCACCGCGAGAACGGCATCCAGTCCGTCGTCGCTCACGAGCAAGCGCGCCTCGGCGACATCCAGCGCGACATCCGAGGGCGAAGAGAGGGCGGTGCCCACACCAGTCTGGGCGTCGGAGAAGACCGCCCGCGTGCCGTCGCCCAGCGCGACGGTCAGGAGCGCTGCCGCGGCCTGATCCACCACGTACGCGACGCCTGCGCCGCCATCCACAGCGACCCCGGAGCAAGACCCAAGCGAGGGGCCCACGCCGATATTAGGACCGCTGAGGTTCTGCGCGGTGACCGCCGGAGGGAACAGGCTCGTGAGCCCCTGGAGCCCGGTGTCCGTGAACACAAGCTCGTTCGTGGAGGCGTCGAATGCCAGGGCCGTGGGCGCCGCCAGCTCCGCTTGGCGCTCGAAGGTCATCGTCACCGCTTCGGGGTCGTAGTTGTAGAGGTCCCGGGTCCCGACGCGGACGATGAGGTTCCCCGCGGGGAGGTCGAGGGTGACATCCCAGTTGGCGTAGCCGTTCGACGTCGACGTCTCGGCCAGATCCACCGTGACCGAGGTCACCGAGGAGGGGTCCTCGGCGGTCCCCGTGAAGATCAGCGCAGGCCCGCTCGCCAGCGCGCCCTCGAAGGGGAAGTCGAGCGTCGCGGTCGGCGGCGTCTGATCGTCGAAGATCGAACCCTCACCCGTGCAGGCAGCGGTCAGCGCGAGCAGCGGGATGAGCAAGGCGTGTTGGTGGCGGAACCGAAGCATGCCTCCATTGTGTTCTCTCCCCCGCTCACGCTGCGAGGGAGAGGTCCATCATTCTCTGCTCAGGGGTGCCGTGATGAGGGTCAGGCCGCCCCCCGTCGCCCGAGGTCTCGGCTCGGTCGGCAGCGCTCTCCGCCAAAGACGCCCTTGGGACAAGATCAGCAGCGCCAGGCGCACCCGCGGTCGGCGCGACGGAGCGATGCAGGGGGCCTCGCAGCCACGGCCGGGCTCCCGCTCGGCCCCCTCAGGGGCGCGCAGGCCCCTCGTCCCCCAAGCCCGAAGGGTCGAGCCTCCCGCCCCTCAAGGACGGTCGCCGAGGCACTCGATCACAGCTCCTCGACCTCGGTGCCCTCAAGCCGGAAGCAGCCTGCGGCGTAGCCTGCGCCATCATCGATCCCCTCGATGCGAAGGGTCCCCATCACGCTGACCGCGACGAAGGGGTAGTACGAAGACCCCGTGCCCTCCTTCATCGAGACGTGGATCCACTCGTCCGGCTGGGGCGCCCCCCCGAAGCAACAGGCGAGGAGGTCACGGACAAGCATGAACTCGGTCACCTCCCGACGTTGCCACTCCTCCGGGATCATGTAGCCGACAACCTCGATGCGCGCGCCGTCCAGCGCAGCGATGGACTCGGGGAACCGCTTCTCGCCCCGCATGAGGTCATCCATCACCCCCTCGAAGGCCTCGTCGTCGAGCTCATCCAGCGACAGATGGCGGAAGCGCACCTCGAGCCGCCCGTCTGTCCCAGGCTTCGGATCTCCTCCGTCATCGGGGCGCGCGACCTCCCGTTCCAGACGGGCGATGGCGAGCTGCCGGATGGTCTCATCTGGCAGGTCCATCATCTGCGTCTCCTCATCACGGGCCAGGCCCATGGAGGCAAGGAGCTCATCGATGGGCATCGTCGCGTAGGCCGCGGCCCTCGCCTTGAGTTCAGCGCGAAGCTCGGCCGTCCGAGCGGCTTCAGCCTCTGCGGCGACATCACGGAGCGCGCCAGCCTGCCCGATCAGCGCCTCGGCGACCTGCCCGTCCTCGCTCCCGTCCAGCGCGCCGCCGTCGAAGACCAGGTCGTCCGTACCGCCTGCGGGCGCCTCCTCCCCCCGGCACGACGACAGGAAGAGCAAGAGTAGAGCGAAGATAGGGGTGATCATGACCCACGCGCCAGCGTCTGGCACGGGTCCACAGCGTACGCCTTGAGCGCGGGCACGACCCCCGCGATCACGCCGACCGCGAGCATTCCCACCGGCGTCCAAACGTGCGCACCGCCCCCGCCCCCCGCCGAGAGCAGCACCCCCGTCGTGGACAGGAGCGTGTCGCTCACACGGAAGAGGATCACGTGCTCGACAGCGAAGCCAAGCAGCGCCCCCAAGGCCGCGATGGTCGCGGCTTCGCCGACGATCACCCCGAAGACCATCCCACGGCTGGCGCCCAGGCTGCGGAGGATCGCGAGCTCTCGGCGCCGCTCATTCATTGTGTTGTAGAGGCTCGCGAGGAGGGCGCCTCCTGCGACGACCACGACCATGACCGACACCAGCCGCAGCACCTCGATAGCCCAGAAGAGCTTGCGATAGAGGTCCGCCAGGACCTGAGCGATGGGCCAAGCGAGGGTGGCCCGGCCCCCAGCCACGTTGATCAGATGATTCAACCGAAGGCCCGGGTTGACGCCACCCCGCCGGAAGCGGAGGAGCACCGCCGAGACCTCCTTGTGCTCGTCGGGGATCTCGAGCTCACGGAAGATCTCCGGGTCGACGGTCTCGCCTGAGCCGCGGAGCTCGTGCCCATCCATCCGGTAGATCCCCTCGATCGGAATGAAGATCGCGCGGTCGTCCGGCGACCCCGTGGGCGCCATGACCGCGGAGACCACGTAGGACGTCGCGTGGGGGCGCGGATCTTCGGGATCAAACGTGAGCCCGTGGCTCGGTTGAAAGATGCTGCCTCGAACCAGCCCCGTCTCCCGAGCCACCGCCGCTCCGACGACGGCCTGACGCTTGCTCGGGTTGAACCACTCACCAGGGCTCAGGGGCTCCCGCCCCACGAAGGCCTCGAGCGTGGTGCCGATGATCCGGAAGCCGCGGAAGTTGTCGCCGAGGGCGTAGGGCACGGCGCGCTCCACCCCAGGGTCCTCAGCGATCTCCTCGTACATCGACCAGGGCAGGTTCCCCTGGGAGGCGTCCAGGTGAAAGAGTGAGTTGAGCACCAGTTGGCCCTGCCCACCCGGCGGCCCCAGGATGGCGTCGTAGGCCGAGCTCGAGCCCGCGAACGCGTCCGAGGTGGCGGATTGAATGGCGAAGACCGCCATGACGAGCCCGCTGGCCAGGGCACCTGCGCCGACGGTGATCGAGGTCGACAGCCGGTGCTCGCGCATCGACCGCGAGACGATCAGGGACCAACTGGAGAGGGCGCGGAGCACGGATGGATGGTAACCGGCAGGGCCGGTGGGCCGCCTGTACAGGAAGCGCAAGCGCCCGGCGAGGTTCCGCCAACCCGGCTACGATCAGCGTGGCCTCAGTCCCCCTCCATCCAGGGGGGCCCCTGAATGGTCATGCCTCCACCCCCACGCCAGATGTCGCTCCCGCTCCTTTCCCTCCGGACCGCCCTCGCCCCGCTCCTGCTCTGCGCCGCAGCTAGCGCCCAGGAAGCGTCCGTTGAAACCGCCCCCTCTCCCGACGACGTCCCCCAGATGGAGGAGGTGATCGCCGCGATCATCGACGAGGGGAAGAACAACTCCGAGGTCTGGGAGACCCTCACCTATCTCAGCGAGGAGATCGGCCCGCGCCTCACCGGTTCCTCGGCCCTCGAGCGAGCCAACGTGTGGTCCCGCGACCGCTTCACTGAGCTGGGGCTCACCGGCGCCCGCCTGCAGCGCTGGGGCGAGGTCCCCGTGCGCTTCGACCGCGGCCCCAGCAGCGTCAAGATGGTCGGCCCCGTGGAGCGTGAGCTCGAGTTCACCACCCGTGCCTGGGGCGCGGGCACCGAGGGCCCCGTCCGTGGCCGGGTTGTGAAGGAGCCGAAGACCATGGAAGAGCTCGAGGCGGTCCGCGACCAGCTGGAGGGCGCCTGGCTCCTCTCAAAGGAAGGCCGCCGTCGCCGCAACCGCGACCGCGAGGCTGCCAAGGCCGAGCGCGAAGAGCGCCGCAAGGTCCAGGACGCCCTCGAGGAGTTCACCTTCCTCGGCAAGCTGCGGGGCAGCTCTCGGGACGAGATCACCACCGGCGGTGTCCGCGGCTGGCGCGAGCTGACCATGGAGACGCTGCCCTCCGAGGTCGAGATCACCATCCGCCGTCAGGACTACGACGCCATCAACTCACGCCTCTCTGACGGTGAAGAGGTCGAGATTGAAGCCGACCTGAAGCACTTCTTCACGGAGGGCCCCTTCGGGGTCTTCAACACCGTGGCTGAGATCCGCGGCTCGGAGTTCCCCGACGAGGTCGTGATCATCTCTGCCCACCTGGACTCCTGGAACGGTCCGGGCTCCCAGGGCACCCAGGACAACGGCACCGGCTCGTCTGTCACCCTGGAGACGGCGCGCATCCTGATGGCCGCGGGCGTCCAGCCCCGACGCACCATCCGCTTCTGTCTCTGGTCCGGTGAAGAGCAGGGGCTGCTCGGGAGCCGCGGCTACGTGGAGAGCCTCACCGACGAGGAGCTAGACGGGATCTCCGCCTGCTTCGTGGACGACGGTGGCACCTACTACCAGGGCGGCCTGTTCTGCATCGAGAGCATGAAGCCCATGCTCTCCTCCGCCATCGCCCCGGTGAACGCCGCGTTCCCCGAGCTCCCCATCGACCTCGAGATCCGGGACAAGATGCCCCGCGGCGGCAGCTCTGACCACGCGTCCTTCAACCGCAAGGGCGTGCCCGGCTTCTTCTGGACCGAGAAGAACCGGCCTGGCCTCGAGGGCATGGGCTACCGCTTCTCGTGGCACACCCAGCGCGACACGCTCGAGTACGCCATCGAGGAGTACCTGATCCAGTCCGCCACCTGCTCCGCCGTGACCGCCTACAGCTTGGCCATGGCTGACACGCTCTTGCCGCGCTATATCCCCGAGCCCCCCGCAGAAGAGAAGGCGGAAGAGGAGACCAAGGACGCGGAGGAGACGGGTAAGAAGCCCGCCGAGGACACCAAGCAGGCCGGCGGCGCCTCCTCCATTGCCGGTGACTGGAGCGCTGAATTCACGACCCCCGGCCTCGAGTTTGGGCTCGTCCTCGCGGTGGACGGCGAAGGCGCCGTGACGGGTGCCATGGTCATGGGTGAGGACCGCCGGAAGCTGGAGAAGGGCAGGTGGGACGCCGCGAAGAAGACGCTCACCTTCGAGTACGAGTCCGACAGCTACGGCAGGCTCACCGCCTCCGGGAAGCTCGAGGACGACGGGAGCCTCAAGGGCGACGTCAAGAGCTCCCCCGAGTCCGACGGGTACGCCTGGGTGGCCACCCGCAAGACGCAGAAGGCCGACGGCGACTCCAACTGAACGAGCCCGCAGCGAGCGGGGCCTTGAAGCCCGCCTTGCTGCAGCGCGAGAGGGCCGCCGACGAGCTCCACAAGCGGAGGTCGTCGGGGGCCATCGCGGGCCGAGAGCAGCGCAGACCATGGAGCAACGACCCCGTATCCGCCGCCTCAGCGGCGCGTTCAGCATCCACCGGCTTCCTGCGGGTGATCCACTCCCCGCGGGTCTGGCGGACGAGCCCATGGTCTGGATCGGGCGGACGGAGGCAGAGCTCAGCGTCGTCTGCCGTCAGGTACCGGAGCGGGCCGCCTGGGGCGAGGTCAGCGGCGGGTGGGGCGCGCTCGAGGTCGAGGGGCCCCTGGACTTCACCATCGTCGGCCTCCTCGCTGAGATCACCGCGGTCCTCGCGCGCGCAGAGATCAGCGTCTTCGCGCTCTCCACCTTCGACACCGACTACGTGCTGGTGCCCGGCCACCGGCTCGTCGACGCCATCGAGCGCCTCGACGAGGCGGGCTTCACCCCGTACGTGTGACGCCCCGCCCTGGTCAGGGGAGGGTCGTGCGAAGGACCACGGCCCCGGCGGCGGACTCCAGCGGGACGCCGCCCACGGGCAGCATGAAGGAGCGGCCAGAACCGAAGGTCGAGGCGCCGCACTGAACGGCGCCCTCGATCGTCGTGTAGAGAGCAAAGCGCTCCTCGCCGCCTCCACGCTGGGCCCCCGGCTCGATCACCCAGCGCTCAACACGGAAGTGATCGCAGTCCACGAGGCGCTCGCCCTGCGCCACGCCCATGGAAGGCGCGACGTCGTCAAAGTCGATGCACGCAAGCGCCTGGTCCGTATGGAGCTCGCGCGGGGCGCCGTCGAGCCCCACGCGGTTCCAGTCAAAGACCCGGTAGACCGTGTCGCTGTTCTGCTGCATCTCGAAGAGGAGCAAGCCCGCGCCGATCGCGTGAAGCCGACCGCTCGGGATGAAGAGGAACTCCCCCGCCTTCGGCTCCAGCACGTGCAGGGTCGCCTCGGTCCGCCCCTCCGCGACCGCGCGCTCGAAGACCTCCCGGTTCACGCCCTCCTTGACGCCCACGAAGAGCTTCGCACCCGGCTCTGCTGCCAGCACGTACCACATCTCGGTCTTGGCCTCTCCGCCAAGCTCCACCACCGCAGAGGCCGGCGGGTGGACCTGAACGGAGAGGGCCTGCCGCGCGTCCAGGATCTTGAGGAGCATGGGGAAGTCCGCCCCAGCCCCTTCGAGACCAGCCCCAAAGAGCTCCTCGCGGTGCTGGCTCCAGAGCTCCTGAAGCGTACGACCAGCGAACTCCCCAGCCGCCACGCGCCCGCGATCGTCCGGGCGATCCACGATCTCCCAGGCCTCGCCAAAGGGGCCCCCGGCCTGCGGCAAGTGGCGACCGAACGCTGACTCGAGCGAGCGCCCGCCCCAGACGCGCTCCTTGTAGATGGACTCAAAGACCACCGGCTCCACTCCGCTCGTACCAAGCATCACCCGAGTATCCCCCACTCCCACCCGGGGGGCTATCCAGGCCGTGTGAATCACCGCGCCGGCTCCGGCTCCAGGGGGCTCGATGGCGGCCCCAGTCCCGGGGCGAGACTCGCCGGCAGCCTGCATCTCGGACGAGATCCACGTTCCCCGCTGGACGGCGCGCCGAGCCCGGCTTATCCCTGTGCTCCGCTTTTCCCAAGGAGCCCCCCGTATGCCCACCACCGAAGAAGTCTACGACCAGCTCCGGCAGGTCTTCGATCCCGAGATCCCCGTCAACATCGTCGACCTCGGCCTCATCTATGACGTCAAGGTCGAGGACCCCAAGGTCCTCATCACCATGACCCTCACCTCGCAATCGTGCCCCGAGGCTCGCACGATCCCCGACGTCATGCGCCGCCGCTGCAACAGCCTAGAGGGGATCGACGAGACCGACATCGAGATCGTCTTCGAGCCGGCCTGGACGCCGCACTTGATCTCGGACGAGGGCCGGAAGGCCCTCGGGATGGACTCGGAAGACTCCGAGGACAGCGACGACTGAGTCGCGAGCCGCGGAACCGCCTCGGCGGCTCCGCGGCAGCCCACCTTGGGCGACGAGCGAACGCACCCGGCCGGGGCGTGGGCGCCATGAGGCGCCCTCCCCTGGACAGCGGCCCGAACCACCAAGGCAGACCCTGGTGCACCCACACCAGAGGCAGCGCCCCTACTGGAAGACGTCCAGGTTCCCGGCAGGGCCGGGCGGGCGCGCGTCGGGGTTCGACTTGAGCTCCTCCTTCCAGGAGATCATGCGCGCCTTGGCTCCCTCCTCCTCGGCCTCGTCGATCAGCCCCTTGCGCTGATAGAAGATCGAGAGGGAGGTGTGCGCGAAGGCATCGTCGGGGTCGAGCTCAACGATCCGCAAGCCGAGCTCGATCGCCTCGTCGTACCGCTCGAGTTGCATCAGCGCCATGGCCTTCCCGTGCATGGACTCCGTCCACGTTGGGTCCACGGCGAGGGACTCCTCGTACTTGAGGATGGCCTCTTCGTGCCGGTCCTCGCCGAACAGGGCGAGGCCCTCGAGGTAGGGCGCCTGGCGGCGGTCTTCGATGGAGTCAGTCATCAGCAGAGCGTAAGCCCAGCGGCCTTCAGATGGCGGCTTCGATCCCGAGGTCCGCGAAGCCCTTCTTCTCGAAGTTCTCCCTGAACATGGTCGCGAGCTTGTTCGCAGCGGCGTCGTACGCGGCCTTGTCACTCCAGCAGTTCCGGGGGTCCAGGATCTGGGAGTCCACTCCGGGGCAGCTCTTCGGCATCTTGAGCCCGAAGATGGCGTGCTCGTCGTACTCCATGCCCTCGGCGTGAAGATCACCCGCGAGCGCGGCGTTGAGCAGGGCGCGGGTGTCCTTGATGGAGATCCGCTTCCCCTCCCCGTAGGCGCCGCCGATCCAGCCTGTGTTCAGGAGGACGCAGCGGGTCTCGTGCTGCGCCATCTTCTCGGAGAGCTTCTTCGCGTACACCGGCGGACGGTGCGGCATGAAGGGCGCGCCAAAGCAGGCGGAGAACGCTGCTGTCGGCTCCGTGACCCCCACCTCGGTGCCCGCGAGCTTCGCCGTGAAGCCCTGGACGAAGTGGTACATGACCTCGCGGGCGTCGAGGATTGAAACCGGCGGCAGCACGCCGAAGGCGTCTGCGGTGAGCAGCACGATGGTCTCGGGATGACCGCCGCGGCCCCCCTCCGCCACGTTGGGGTTGGCGTCGAGCGGGTAGCTGATGCGCGTGTTCTCCGTGATCGAACCGTCCGTGAGGTCCAACTCCTGGGGATCCGTGTCCGCGAGCGCCTTGCCGGGCAGGGCAGGCACGTTCTCTACCACGGTCCCGCGCGTGCTGAGGGCCGCCGCGATGATCGGCTCGGCGTCCTTGTCGAGGTCAATGAGCTTGGCGTAGCAGCCGTCCTCGAGGTTGGAGACGCCCGCGTCCGTCCAGGCGTGCTCGTCGTCCCCGATGAGCTTTCGGTCTGGATCCGCCGAGAGGGTGGTCTTGCCGGTCCCAGAGAGGCCAAAGAGGATCGCCCCGTCGCCCTCGGTGCCGATGTTCGCGGAGCAGTGCATGGACATGTGTCCGAGCTCCGGCAGGAGGTAGTTCATCACCGTGAACATCCCCTTCTTGTTCACGCCGCAGTAGTCGGCTCGCCCGACCACCAGCATGATCTTGCGCTCGAAGTCAGCGATGACCGCGCGCTTGCTGAGGGTCCCGTCGATGGCCGGGTCCGCACGGAAGCTGGGGACATTGAGGAGCGTCCAGCGCTTCTCCTCCTCACCCTCGACGCCCTCGATCCCCTTGGGGAACATGTTGTGCACAAACATCGCGTGGGTCGCGTACTCGCCGACAAAGCGGTACGGCACGGCGTAGCTCGGGTCCGTCCCGCAGTAGACGTCCTTGACGAACAACGTCGAGCGCCTGGCGTTCAGGTGCTGAGCGACTCGGCCCAACAGCGCGTCGAAGTTCGCGGGGTCGAACTTCTGGAGGTCGTTCTTCCACCAGATCTTCTCGTCGAGGCTGGGGTGAGCCACCGCGAAGGTGTCCTTCACGGGGCGACCAGTGCAGCTCGGGTCGCTGTAGAAGAACAGCGGGCCGTCCACGCCCAGCTTGCTTGCGTACGCCTTCGGCTCGTCGTCCGGGCCGTCCGGGCGGATCCGACCGCGGTCGTTCTCGATCGCCGCGTGGAAGAGCTCGTCCTTCGAGAGGTTGGCTCGGTACGAGCAGTCGGTCAGACCGAACTGAGCTTGGAGGTCTTCTTTGAGGCCCATGGGGTCGAAGTCGTGACGGCGGTGATGGGAGGAGACGGCTGGGGCAAATTGGCGCACCCGTGTGCGCCATGGTGGCCCCTGGGATATCGCCGGGGCGCCGTTAGGCGCAAAAAGGGTATCGGGGTGCCTCGGAACGGGCAAACAGATCGGAGGGAGACTGGAACCTGTCCTGAGTCGGGAGCCCTGGGGCCCCCACCTCAGCTCGACGGACCGACGCCGGCCGCCTCTCGGTACCAGTCGAGGGTCCGTCGCAGGCCGTCCTGCCAGCGAACCGCGGGCTCGTACCCGAGGAGATCCCGCGCCCGGTCGATCGACGCCAGGCTGTGCCGAATGTCGCCCGCTCGCTCTGGCCCTCGGCCCGGCTCCGGAGAGCCACCGAGCTCTGCGGCGATGACCTTGTAGAGGTCGTTCAACGAGACCCGCTCTGCACCACCCACGTTGACCAACACTCCAGGCTCCGCCTCACACTCCAGCGCGGCCAGGTTGGCCGCCACGACGTTGTCCACGAAGGTGAAGTCCCTCGTCTGCCCCCCATCGCCAAAGATGGTGGGCGTGCGGCCCTGCAGCAGCTCCCGCACAAAGATCGCGATGACGCCGGTGTAAGGGCTGTCGTCGGCCTGGCGGGGCCCGAAGACGTTGAAGTAACGAAGGGCGACGGTCTTGATGCCGTAGCACGTCCCGTAGACACGGAGAAGGTGCTCGCCAGCGACCTTGCCCGAGGCGTAAGGCGACAGGGGCGCGGGCACCATCCCCTCGTGCTTGGGAAGCTCAGGGGCCTCGCCATACGCCGCCGAAGAGGCAGCCATGACGAACCGCCCTGTCCCGGCCGCCCGGGCGGCTTCGAGGAGGCGCTGCGTCCCATGAACGTTCACCTCATAGCTGCGGACCGGGTCCTCGATGCTGGCCGGGACTGAGACCTGAGCGGCCTCGTGCAAGACACCGCTCACGCCCTCCATGGCCTGCCCGCAGGCATCTGCGTCCACAATATCGCCCTCGAGGAACTCGACCGGCGCACCGGAGCCCACCGGGCCGGGGTCGTGGGCCGCCAGGTTGTCCAGCTTCCCGCTGGAGAGGTTGTCGAGGACCCGAACCCGGCCGCCGCGCGCGATGAGCGCGTCGACGAGGTGTGAGCCGATGAAGCCGGCTCCGCCGGTGACCAGTGTGAGAGACATGAGCCTGAGTGAGAGCTTGGTCCTCCGGGCAGAACCTTCAGCGTCGAAGGTGTCCCGGTTTCGCCGAACCGCCTGCGAGGTGAGGAGGAACATCCTGCGCGGGTGTGCGCAGCCGAGTACGTTAGCTGAGTGACGAGACACGCGCTCCAATTGCTGACCGATCGCTTGGTCGTCGAGGTCCCGGGTGTCTCGGCTTCGGACGACATGGCCGACTACTGCCGTCGGAATAGCGAACACTTGGGACCGTGGGAGCCTGCCCGGCCTCTCGATTACTACGGCCGGCACTTCTGGATCCGACAGCTGCGAGCAGCCCAGGAAGAGTTTCACGCTGGCCAGAGCCTGCGGACCGTGCTGCGGCTTCGGGAGGGCGAGGTTCATCCTGGAGCCCCGCCGAGCCACTCCGCCAGCCAGCCGATCATCGGCGTCGCGAACCTCAGCCAGATCGTCCGTGGTGCCTTTCAGTCCGCGGTGATCGGCTACAGCCTCGACGAGGCGATGGTCGGGAGGGGCTACATGGCGGAGGCCCTGGGGCGCGTCCTTCAGTACGCGTTCGAAGACCTGCGCCTGCATCGAGTGATGGCCGCCTATCGCCCGGAGAATGATCGAAGCTCGGCGGTCCTGGAGCGGTTGGGATTCGTCAAGGAGGGCTTCGCGCGTGACTACCTCTTCATCGACGGCGCATGGCGAGATCACGTGCTGACCTCCCTGATCCGGACGGACCACACTGAGGTTGACGCGCGCGGCCCGCGGGGCACGGCTTCAATGCGCTCGGTCCAGTCAAGGCCCTGAGCGCCCCCCCTGGCCCGCCCAAGGGTGGCGGGTCGCCGACCGGTCCTGGGTCCACCCCCCGTGCCGCCCAGTTGAGTATCCAGCGGAGTATCCGGTGGAGCACGCACGAAGAAGGCCCGCCGGAGGACTCTGGCGGGCCTAATTGACTCGTGAGAGTCAGGATCCCCAGCACAGCTCATTGCTGTGCAATACGGAGCCAAGTAAGCCGCCGGACCGAACTCCAACTTTTGAGATTCTCTCCGCTCCGGCGCGCCCCGAGTGCGGCCGACGGCCTGCCCCAAAAAAACCGGCTCCCGGGTAGGACCACGGGAGCCGGCTGCTCTGATCCCGCCCCCCGGGTATTGGCCCCCGCGGGTCGGACTCTCTCTCAATTCCTGATGGCGAAGCGCTCTCCAACGCTCCACCTGGGAAGGAGCGAGAAGGCACGCCAATCCGAACCCAGGAACTGAAAATTGCGGCTCAACCGCGACCGAAGAGCCCGACGGTGGCCTCCTTGCGGATGTCCTCGGTCTTCCCCCAGAGGATCTCACCGGTCGTGATGTTCACGGCGGACATGTAGAACTGGTAGTAGACGTCCTTCCGCTTGGTTCCGACGCTCTCCACCGAGCGGCCGGTGCTCTTCGAGATGTCGGCCAGGGCGCCGTAGAGCACGATGTCTGCCCCAAGCTGCTGTCCGAAGGCCTTCGCCATCTCCGGCTTGACCCGACCAGAACCCTGCTGGAAGCGGACCTCGTCCTCGATCTCGCTCTGGCCAGCGGCCTCCTTGCGGGCGACGAAGCGGAACTTGCCGCTCTCGAGGAGCTGGTCCTGAACCCGGCGAGAGATCATCTCGGTGTTGATGTGCTCGCTGGTCTCGTTCGCGATTCCACCAAACGCGACGATGACGCGCTTGTCTGCTCCCTTGCCCTCACCGTCCATGTAATTGAGGGCGGGGCTCTCGATCAGCGACCCGACCATGTAGTCGGCGAATTGCTGGAGGTCCTTGGACCCCCAATCGATGGTCGTGGTCTCGGTCTTGTTCGCGTCGCCGTATCGAATCGAGCTGCAACCGGTGGCGTGAAACGAGGACGCAAGAAGCGCCGCGAAGAGCGCTGTGGTGGTGAATTTCATGACTTGGGTGCCGGTACCTCCGGCGCAGGTTGGGATGGGTTGGATGCTTGGGTGATCTCCGGCGGTGTGGCTGGGAGCCTCTCTCCGCCGATGACATGGGCTGCGATACCGCTATCGAGCGCTCGGGCGAGGACGAACATCGTCTCTCCGCGCTCCAGGATGAAGGAGCCGAGCTCAACTGCGGCGCCTGCGTCGGTGGCCACCTCGAGTGCCACACTCTCTCCTGGCGGCAGGAAGATGCGGGCCGCGACCCACCGCTGGGGCAGCGTTCGCCACGCCCGCAGGTCGGCCCGCTCGGAAGCAATGGTGAAGACGTCCATCGCAAGCGCGAGCCATTCGGTGTCCGAATTCCGCCGGAGCTGCTCCGCGGCCTGGCGCTTGAGCAGCCCTCGAACCGCCGAGCGCACCGCGAGCCACGCGATCCGGTCTTCCAGGTTTCGGTTCGCCACCGCGGCCACGTTCTCGACCTCGGACGCCCGGACTCGCATCCCGCGCCCAGGGAGGACGACGTCCATGGCCGAGGCCGGAGACGAGCCCTCGTCAAAATCAGGCACAGACCAGGCGAACACGCCTCCGTCGATCGGCACATCGATGCGAATCTCGCGCTTGACCGGCCCCATCCCCAGCCCTCCAAGGAGGACCACGCTCGGCCAATCCGGCGGGGGCACCTCCCCCTCCCCTGGCAGGTCCAGCTCGTCGAGCCGCCCGAGCCGCCGCCCGAGTCGTCGCAACGCCGAGGTGGTGAGGTCCGCCCCCACGCCCTTCTCCTGCATTCGCTTGTAGTCGATGAAGGCCTCGCCCGGCTTCCCGACGAGCTCGTACGCCACGGCGGACAACAGGTGTCCGAGGCCGCCGGCCTGGTACTGCGTGTCGTAGAGCTTCTCCTCGGCCGTGAGGAGCTGGTCGACTCGGCGAGCCTCCACGAGGACGTCGTCGGGGGCGCCTCGAGCGAGGTAACACATCCCGAGCATCGCGTGGAGCATGACCCGCTCGTAGCCCTCACCTGAATAGGCCCTCTGGCTCTCGTTGATGACGAGCGAGAGCAGGTCCTCCGTGAGCCCCTCGCCGCCGAGGACCGCGCGCTCCTCCACGTCTCGGACGGCGTCCTCTGCCCCGTGCAAGTGCTCGAGCGCACCGGTGAAGTCGCCCCCCACAAAGGCCGCGGTTCCAGCCTCAGCGGAACGGAGGAACGGCGATCCGGAGGGGTCGCGCTCCAGAAACAGCACCTCGGCGGCCTCGAAGTTCCCTCCCTCGAAGGCCAGGACGGGGGCCTCCACCTGCTCGTTGTAGGTCGCGCACGCGCTGAGCGAAGCGAACAGGAGCAGTGGCAGTGGCAGGGGCCGCGGAACCCAGCGTTCCTGTCGAGGTCGAGTGATCACGTTGATGGGCCCGCGCTACTCCCCGGGGATGGGACGGGGAGGCGGTGCGAGCAGGGCCACCAACAGGATAAGGGTTACCCCGTTCCCTGGCTCACGAAAGTCGTCTGCGCGATCTGGACCCGGGCCTGCCCTGGTCTGGATCGATGTTGCTCTCCATGGGTCCTGCGACACCACGCGAGGTCACGCGCCGGGGACCGGCGGTGCCCATGGCCGCAAGATGGACGTCAGGCTTCAAAAAAAGCACCGCGTCCACCACACCGTCAGGGTCACAACTGCAGAGCCCGCGGGTCCCCTCGGTTACATTGTTGCAACCAGGCCCATGACCAGCACCGAGCATCCCACGACCACGTCCTCCGCGCAGACGCCGCGCGGCTCCGGCAAGAAGCCGAAGGTGACCATGATGGACCAGTTCCACGCCGCGAAGCGTGAGGCTGGTGACGCCCTGCTGTTCTTCCGTATGGGCGACTTCTACGAGCTCTTCGGAACCGACGCGGAGGTGGCCAGCCGCGAACTGGGGATCGCGCTCACCTCCCGCGCCAAGGGCGCGGACGCCATGCCCATGGCGGGGGTGCCCGTGAAGTCCATGGAGCCCTACCTCATGCGTCTGGTTCGCGCCGGGCACAAGGTCGCGGTGTGCGAGCAGACCGGGGACCCTCGCACCACAAAGGGCATCGTCGACCGGGGCATCGTCCGGATCGTCACCGCTGGCACCATCACCGAGGAGGACGAACTCGACGCACGGGCGAGCAACTATCTGGCGGCGCTGCTCCTCGACGGCGGCCGCGCGGGCCTCGCCTGGGTGGACCTGTCCACCGGCCGAGCCGCCGCCTGTGATGTCCCGCTCGATCGGGTCATGGACGAGCTGGCGCGGGTAGCCCCAGCGGAACTGCTGGTCCCCGAGGACCTCCCCCGTACGGCGCCAGAGCTTGCCGAACAGCTCCAGCTGGACCTCGCCCAGCGCATCACCTGGCGAGAGCCCTGGCGCTTCGCCAGGGAGACCTGCCGGCGGGTGCTGCACGAGCAGTTCAAGGTGAAGACCCTCGAGGGCTTCGGCTTCGCCGACGACGCGCTGGGCGTCTGCGCAGCCGGCGCGGCCGTCGAGTACGCCGTCGAGACCCAGCGTGGGAGTTGCGAGCATTTGCTGCGCCTCGAACGCGTGGACACGGGCCAGCACCTCGTCCTCGACCGCGCGACGCGCTCCTGCCTCGAGCTCACCCAGACCCAGCGTGGCGCGCGCCGGGAGGGCTCCCTCCTCGACACCATCGACGCGACGCTCACGCCCATGGGCGGACGCCTGATGCGCGACTGGCTCCTGAACCCGCTGCGGGACGTGGAGATGATCCTCCACCGCCAACGCGGCGTGGCCGAGTTCGTGGAGGCCCCCTTCCTCCGCGAGGAGGTCCGGGACCACCTCCGGAACGTCCTGGATATCGAGCGCCTCGTGGCCAAGGTGGCCACCGGTCGCGTCAACGCCCGTGACCTCGTGGCCCTCGCCGGCTCCCTCCGGGTCGTCAGCCCCCTCGTCGCCAAGCTGGACGCCGTGTACTCCAAGGTCCTCGGCGACCTGCGCGTGTCCCTCGATCCCCTCGAGGACGTCATCGGCGCCATCGACACCCGCGTGGTCGAGTCACCGCCCATGACCATCAAGGAGGGCGGGGTGATCGCGGCTGGCGTGGACGCGGACCTCGACGAGCTCCGCCAGATCGCCGGCGACGGGAAGGCCTGGATGGCGCGCTTCCAGGCCGAGGCCATCGAGCGCTACGGGATCCCGGGACTCAAGATCGGCTTCAACAGCGTCTTCGGCTACTTCCTCGAGGTCCCGCGCGGTCAGGTCGCCCAGGTCCCGCCGGAGTTCGTCCGCAAGCAGACCCTCAAGAACGCCGAGCGGTACATCACGCCCGAGCTCAAGGAGTTCGAGGACAAGGTCCTCCGTGCCGAAGAGCGGGCCAAGGACCTCGAGTACGACATCTTCCAGGTCCTCAAGGAGGAGGTCGCCGCGGAGGTGCCGCGCATCCTCGTCACCGCGCGCGCCCTGGCCGAGGTGGACGTCCTCGCCGGCCTCGCCCAGACGGCGGCCGCGCGGCGCTACTGCGCCCCCAGCGTCGATGGCGGAGACGGCATCGATATCGAAGCGGGCCGGCACCCCGTCATCGAAGCCACGCAGACCGACGTCACCTTCGTCCCCAACGACACCTCGCTCGACCGAAAGAAGCGCAGCGTCGGGATCATCACAGGCCCCAACATGGCGGGTAAGTCGACGTACATTCGACAGACCGCCTTGATCGTCTTGCTCGCTCAGATCGGCTCCTTCGTACCCGCGACCGCGGCCAAGGTGGGCGTGTGCGACAGGATCTTCACCCGGATCGGGTCTGCGGACGACCTGTCCCGCGGGGCCTCGACCTTCATGGTCGAGATGGTGGAGATCGCCAACATCCTCAACAACGCCGGGGCCAAGAGCCTCGTCGTGCTCGATGAGGTCGGCCGCGGGACGAGCACCTTCGACGGGCTCGCCCTCGCCTGGGCCATCGTCGAGCACCTCCACGAGCACGTGCGCGCACGGACGCTCTTCGCCACCCACTACCACCAGCTGACCGAGCTCTCTGGCGAGCTGTCTGGGGTCCATAACCTCTCCGTCGCGGTGCGTGAGTGGGACGACGAGATCGTCTTCCTCCACCAGATCATCGAGGGCGGCACTGACCGCTCCTACGGCATCCAGGTGGCGCGCCTCGCGGGCGTCCCCGCGGACCTCATTGAACGCGCTCGCGCCGTGCTCAAGAACATCGAACGGGAGGCTGAGGACCTCGGCGGCAGGGTCCTGGACCCTGCCCGCTTCGCGGCCTTCGAGCTCCCCCCCGGGATGCAGCTCGGGCTCTTCGACAACGAGCCCTCCGAGCTCGAGAAGGCCGTGGACGAGATCGACGTGGAGGCGACCACCCCGATGGAAGCCCTGGCACTCCTCGCCCAGCTGAAGGACCTGCGGTGACGGTCCAGTGAGCGCATTCACCGTCCGCGAGTACCGTGAGGAGGACGCCGCAGCGGTCCTTCAGATCAACGCCGCCAACGTGCCCGAGGTGGGCGGGATGGACGCCGCGAAGCTCGCGACCTTCGCCGCCGGCGCCGCGTGGTTGCCTGTGGTCGAGGTACAGGAGGAGGTGGTGGCCTTCGCGGTCTTCCTGACCGAGGGCGCCGAGTACGAGAGCCCCAACTACCGTTGGTTTGGCGACCGGCACGAGCGCTTCTTCTATGTGGATCGGATCGCCGTCGCGGATGGCCAGCGAGGCGCCGGGATCGGCAAGGCCCTCTACGAGGGGGCCATCTCCCGCGCGAAGGAGGGCCAGCGCCCGGTCTTCTGCGCGGAGGTCAACACGATCCCCGCCAACGAGCCGTCCCTTCGCTTCCATGAGCGCTTCGGGTTCGCGGAGGTCGCCCGCAAGCGGCCCTACGACCCAGAGTCAGAGGTCGCGATGTTGGAACGACCGGTCAGCGCCTAGTGAGGCGCGACGCCCGCCCGGCGGCGGCGCGAAGGAGGCCGCAAGCGGCCGCACCCGTCGCTGGAGTCGAGGCGAGCAGCGGGCGCCCTATCGACGCAGGGCGCTGGCCGCGGCCCGAACGGCCGTCAGGCGAGCGTCCTTGAACCCCAGTTGATCCAACTTATCGATGGCCTCCTCAGCTTCGAGGTCGCGACCCAAGGTGAACAGCGCGCGCGCACGGAGCGCCATGAGCTCAGGGTCCGCGGGGCGTTCCTTGCGGAGCTCCACGAGCAAGCCGAGCGCGCGCTCGCGGTTCTCGGTGGCCAGCTCCGAGTCTCCCTCAACCTCCGCCACCGCGCCGCTCACGAGGAGCGCCCGGGCCCGGTCCAGGCGCAGGCCGCGATCGCGCCCGCGCATGGCTTCCGCCTGGATCACCTTCATGATGGTGAGGGCCTTGGCCTTGGCGCCGGGCCAACGGCCCTCCGACAGCATCAACTCCGCCTCGACCAGGTTGGCGCGAATCCCGAGGTTGTCACCACGCCGCCTCTTCAAGGAGGCCGGGTCGACCTCGCTGAGCCGCGACCGCACATCGCGGAGCACGCCCCGCGCCCGGCGGACCTCCCCGGTGGACAGGAGCCCCTCGGCTGAGCTCAGCTCTTGCTGGATCACGTCCAACATGAAGGAGGGAGCTAGCTGGCCGGCGGTCATCATGGCCTCCATCAGCTCGATGCTAGCGCGGTGGAGTCGGACCGATTCGTCGATCTGCCCCACGAGGCGGAGGGAGTCCGCAAGGAGAGACGTCGACTTGGCCCACTCTCGCTGCCAGGCGACGTTCTTCGGCGCCATCTCCCGCAGGAGACGCCACGCCTCCACCGAGGTCCGGTGGGCCTGGACGGCCTCCTGAGGGCGGCCGACCTCCCGCTGAGCCCGCGCGAGGACATCCGCGCCGCGAGCGAGGGTCCACCGGGACCGTTCGAGGCCCGGGTCACGCTCGATCAGGTCCTGCGCCAACGCGACGTGGCCCTCCAGGAGCTCGATCGCCCGGCCGCGTTGGCCCGTCTGGAACGCCATGTTCGCCTCGAGTTTGCCGAGGTCACAGCGCAAGACGAGGACGTCCAGCGCCGCCGACTCGGCCCCAAACTCCAGGCCCTCGAGCGCCATCCGGGCGCGACTGAAGTAGTTCAGTGCGCGCGCCGCGCTCTTCTTTCCCGACGACATGGCCACATCGCCGATGCCGATCAGAGCCTGGACATGAGCGATGCGGTACGCGCGGCCTGCCGCCTCCTCCCCGAGCGCTGACTCGCACAGGCTGATCGCCCGACCGAAGTGCGTTCGCGCCGCCTTGAAGTCTCGCTCGTCGACGGCAAGTTCACCGAGGGCGACCCTCGCCGTGACCTCGACCTCCACGGCCTCCCGACCGCCTCCCGGTGCCGCGGAGACCTCGATGGCTCGCTCGAAGTGAGCCGCCGCAGCCGCCGGCTCGTCGAGGATTCGCTGAGCCCGCCCGTTCCACACCAGCGCCTTGGCCAGCATGGGCCCGCTTGGACGGTCGCCTGATCGCTCCGCGGCCTCGATCAGGGCCAGCGCCCGTTCTCCCGCCGCTGCCAGGGGCCCGAGCTCGTCCACCCTCTCCAGCTGGTCGTAAGTGCTCAGCAGAAGCCCCTCAAACACGGCCTGGGCGTCGTTGAGGCGGATCGTTGAGCGATCGCGAGCCTCGGCAGCGCGGCGCTCGGAAAGCCCGAGTCCGAGGGCGAGGAGGACGACACACGCCCCAAGGAGCCTCAGCCCGCGGCGCGGTGCGTCCGGCGCTGGCTGCTCACCGAGGGCCGCCTGCCACAGCGCCACCGTGGGGCGCTGCTCGGGCTGGCTCGCGGCCGAGCGCAAGGCGAGATTGGCGAGCCGTTCGGGCACCCCGTCGGGGATCGACGCGAGGCCCTCTTCCGCCAAGGCGGTGATCTCCTCCTCGGCCCCAGAGCGCACCGGGGTGCCGGCGAAGAGCTCGAGCAGGACGAGGGACAGAGAGAAGACGTCGGAGGCGGGCGTCGGCGCTTCCCCATGGGCCACCTCCGGCGAGGCGTACTGGAGGACGGCCTTACCGGTCGAGGCACCCGCCCCGGGGAGGAGCGTGACCGTCCCCTCCGCGCTGATCTGAAAGACCGACGGGCGGAGTGCCCCGTGCGTCTTTCCACCAGCGTGGTAGGACCCAACGGCTTCAGCGAGTGCCCGAGCAAGTCGCTCCGTCTCTCGGCCGGCCGTGCCAGCGTCTCCTTCCCCGGTAGTGCGCGCTGCGAGGAAGTCGGCAAGAGATCGGACGACCGCGGTCCTCCCCTCGAGAGTGCGGCTTTCGATCACGAGGAGAGCGTAGCGCTAGGGGGAAACCCCTTCCAGCCTCGACCTCGGACTCATCAGAGATCTATTTCGCTCAGGCCGTGATGATCTCGACCCCGCTCGACGCCACATGGAGCGTGTGCTCCGTCTGGGCCACCAGCACCCCCGGC
>JAQWJQ010000286.1 GCA_029248265.1 Planctomycetota bacterium | reverse complement strand
CAGTCGAAGCCCTGGATGGGGCGCTTGGGGTGCTCCACCGGGGGCCGGCCCACGGGCGCGTCGATGCCCAGCCAATCCCTCACCGCCGCCACCTCGCCAAACGGGACCCCCGTCTGCGCCATGCCGTAGGGGCCCGGGTTCATGCCGAGCATGATGGCCAGGGGCTTGGCCCGCGCGAACCGCTCCAGGTACTGCTCCACCGGGCCGCGGGCGTACTCGAGGGGGTTATAGACGTGGGTGGTGGGGGGCTCGAAGCGGAGCTTGCCCACGGACCGCGAGAGGTCCCGGGTGATCTTGACGAGCTTCTTGGAGACGGCAGCCATGGCGCCGCCCACGATGCTCTATCCGACCTGGCTGTTCCAGCAGCGAACGTGGCCGTCCTCGGGGTCAAGCTCCACATGGATCTCGTTCGGGCGGCAGCAGACGGGGCAGTCCTCCACGTAGTCCTGTCGGTGCCCCATGGTCGGGTCGATGGGGATCACCACCTCCTCTCCACAGGCCCAGCACGCGTAGCTTCCTTCACCCTCGCTGTCGAAGGCGCCTTCTCGTTCCATGAGGTCGTCCACGGGAGGGTCTTCGACGGGGGAGGGCGCGGGGATCAGGTGGAATTCCTTTCGGTGGTCCCGTCCGGAGACGCGGCGAAGGGGGCAGGAGGGGCGCGGAGGGGGCCCTCGACGCCGAAATATTGGCCGATCGTTTCTTCCGGTGGATTTCGCGACGGTGCTACCGATAACCCTCTCATGCAGATCCCCAGCCAGCGCCAACAGCAGCCGGTCGTACCGGCTCAAGTTCGGCCCGCCGCCACGCCCGTGGCGGCCAAGCCGCAGATTGTTCCGGACAGTGCCGTGGGCGCGGAGCGCCCCGCGAGCCCTGAGGGCGAGAAGCTCGCCTCGAACCTCGCCCGTCTGGACGGACTCACAGACTCCCTCATGGAGCGGCTCCGCTCTGCCTCTGGCGACATGGATCGGGACGAGTTCCCGGCCTTCCGTGAGGCCGCGGGGCAACTCGAGTCCGGGCTAGCCCGCCTGCGGGCTGGCCTCGCCGACGGCACCATCGAGCCGTCCGACGTCCAGAGGGGCGTCGGCAACCTGTTCCAGAGCGTGAGCGCCGTCCTCAAGGAGGGGCGGACGCCCGCGTCTGATGCCCCTGACGGGGCCGCGGACGGGGCTGCTGCCGTGCAATCGGCCGGCGGGCAGGCTGATCAGGGACTCGACGCGGCTCGAGTGCGAGCGCAGGCGGCGCCGGACCCCTCCAGCGCCCCCGACGTGGGTGAGGTCGTTCGAGACCGCTTTGCCGGCTTTGCAGACAGCGTGCAGGCGCGGTTGCAGGCTGCTGAGTTCCCCGCTGAGAAGCGGGACGCGGTCGCGGCCGGCGTCGCGGAGGCCTTCGCCAGCGCCACGGCTCGTCTTGACGCGGCGCTCTTTGACCCCGGAACCGGGGACCCGATCGATCGAGGCACCTTCCAGGAGCTCTTCGCGGCGTCCTTCTCGGCCCTCCAGGAGCAGCTCTCCTTCCTGTTCGAGTCCAGCGAGTCCGATGCGAACTCCCGCGGCGTCGTCTACGGCTCAGACCGCATGGCCGAGGGGCTCGCCCCCCGCGGCAAGGGGCTCGACGTGGCCGGCTGAACCGGCTCCAACGTCCACTCTCCAGGGGCGGGGGGCGCACTTTGGCGCCCCCCGCCTCTTCATTGGGGCTCCGATTCTCCTACACTGGGGGAGAACCGTCCTTTACGAACCCGGACACATGCACATCGACGACACGCGAACCGAGCCCCTCCTCGCCTTCCTCGGACCCACCGAGCTCTGGATCGTCCTCGGCGGCCTCGTCTTCCTCTTCGGTGCGAAGAAGCTCCCCGAGATGGCACGCGCCATGGGGTCGAGCGTCACGCAGTTCAAGAAGGGGCTGGACTCCCCTGAAGAGGAGCCGGCCAAGCAGATCGAGGGCGCCTCGGGCCCCGACGGCGACGCCAAGCCCTGAGAGCCATCATGGGGGGCCTGGCCGATGGTGCCTCTGATGGCGGGGATTCTGATGGCGGGGATTCTGATGGCGGGGCCTCTGATGGCGGGGCCTCTGCTCTCTCCCGCGGGGAGGTCGATCGACCTCGCGCCCAGGTCGCGACTGGCGCCGCCGTGCCCCTGGAAGGGGCGCCGTATCTCGGGGTGGTCTTCGCTGGTGGCGAGAGTCGGCGTATGGGCCAGGACAAGGCCTTGCTCCCCTGGCCGTCCTCGGCGGGCGGAGTGACCCTGATGGAGCGCGCAGCCCGCGCGTTGGAGGCGCTTGGCTGCGCGGTCGAGGTCGCGCGAGGCTCCCGGGGCGCCGGGGAGGACATCGGGCGCCCGGTCATCCATGACGTGGTCGAGGGCGCGGGTCCGTTGGCCGGCCTCGTGGCCTCCCTGGAGCGAGCGGAGGAGTTGGGGCTGGCGGGGGTCGTCGCGCTGGCCTGCGACATGCCCTTGGTCCAAGCCGACGAGCTCCGGCCCCTCCTGCGGGCCGTGGACGGCGACTCCAGTGAAGCCTGCCGGGCGGCCATGTGGGTGGTGGACCACCGCGAGCAGCCCCTCTGTGCCGTGTACAGCCTTGCCTGTCTCCCCGCGGCCAGGGCCGCCTTCGGCGCGGGGAAGCGTCGTCTCGTCGCGATCTTCGACCCTGATGCGACAGGGGGCCACGCGCCTGCCCTGAAACGGCTCCAGCCCGATCAAAAGACATCGATCCGACTGGTGAACCTGAACACCATGACCGACTACGATCTTGCGGCGAAAGGGGACCTCTCGGGTGGCGAATAGGCCTCCCCGGATGGCTCCAACGCGGGCTCACGAGCCGCTGGTGCCCTGAACGTCGACCCCATCATGAGTCCCAAGGAC
This sequence comes from Planctomycetota bacterium, assembly GCA_029248265.1. Taxonomy (GTDB): domain Bacteria; phylum Planctomycetota; class UBA1135; order UBA1135; genus Saltatorellus. The sequence continues at coordinate 2,126 of JAQWJQ010000286.1, read as the reverse complement.
GCCCAGCTTCAGGCCCTCGTGGCCCCGATCGCCGATGACCTCGCAGCCATGCGAGAGGTGATCGCCGACGCGTTGTCCTCGGACGTCCCCGCGGTCTCCGACATGACCGCGCACATCGGCCGCTTCCGCGGCAAGCAGCTGCGCGGCGGGTTGGTCCTCCTGTGTGCCCACGGCAGGGCGGCCGGGACGCCCGAGCGGGGGGACCTGGCGGTGGTGTCCGCGATTGTCGAGCTGATTCATCTGGCGACGCTCGTCCACGACGACGTGCTCGACGGCGCAGACAAGCGCCGCCGGGTGGCGAGCGTCAATCGTCGCTGGGACAACCAGGTGGCGGTGCTGCTCGGGGACTTCCTCTACTCGCGCGCCTTCCACCTCTCGACCACGCTGCCGACCTCGCTGGTCAGTCAACTCCTCTCGCAGATCACCCAGGAGATCTGCGCCGGGGAGATCGAGCAGGCCGCCGGCCGCTACGACTTTGAGATGCCGGTGGAGAACTACGAGCGGATCGCCACGGCCAAGACCGGCGCGCTCTACGGCGCGGCCTGCGAGTTGGGGATGCGCTACCCCGGCGGCTCCGAGTTCGATGGCGCGGAGATGCGCGCCTTTGGCCGTGAGCTGGGGCTCGCGTTCCAGATCGTGGATGACCTGATCGACCTCGAGGGGGACGAGGAGGTCGCTGGGAAGAGCACCGGGACGGACGTGGAGGACGGGAAGGTGACCCTCGCCGTCTTGCACACTTACGCCGCAGCGGAGTCTCGTACCCGGGCCGCCATCCGGGATGCATACACCCTGCCTGGCCTTGAAGATGAGCCGGGCGGGCGCCTCGGGCGACTGCTCAAGGTCTGCGACCTCGAGCCGGGGAAAGACCTCGCCAGGGAGCGCGCGCGTGTGCTCGTGGAGCGCGCGCGAGCGCGGCTCAGCCGGCTCCCGGAGGGCCCGGCGCGAAAGGCCCTCCACGCCTTGACCGAGTTTGTTCTTGAGCGTCGCTGGTGAGCGGCGGTCGGTGACCCAGAATACGATGATGCCCATCCAAGTCCTCCGAGACTCCCGTAGCCGGGCCCCTTTGAGGGCGCTCGCTCTCGGCGCCGCCCTCGTCGTAGGCGCCTGCGGTCCAGGCGGGACCGTGGAGATTGATGGCCGCCGGACCTCGGAGAAGCCCTCGCTCGAGGTGAAGCTCGGCGCAGGCGTGACCGAGCGGCTCCCGCTCCGGCAGGCGGCGTCGGCCCCCTCGGCAGCCCCTCCGACCGACCCCGCCCGGGGGAGCGCTCCCAGCGGGGCGGAGCTCGCCGCCATGTTCGAGTACACCGTCCCCGACGGGTGGGACGAGCTGCCGCCCACCCAGTTCAGGATCATCAACCTGCGGGTCCCCGCGGAACCTCAGCCTGCGGAGGTCTCCCTGACCATGCTGATGGGCGACGGGGGAGGCGTTCGCGCCAACATCGACCGGTGGCGCCGTCAGGTGGGCCTCTCTCCCATGACCCAGGAGGAGTTCCGCTCCCTCGGCGAGCGCACCCTCTTCGACCAACCCGCGACCTACGTGGAGCTGGAGGGGAGCTACGAGGGGATGGACGGGACGCGGATCTCCAACGCCGGCCTCTTCGGTGCGGTGTTCGCACGGGGGCAATCCGCCCTGTTCGTCAAGATGACGGGCCCTGCGGATCTGCTGGAGGCCCAGCGGTCAGCGTACCTCGGCTTCCTCGACAGCCTCGCCCTCGCGGAACGGCCCCCCGTGGGTCCCGGGACCGGCGTCGAGCCAGGGGCCGGCGCGCCTCCGTCCTCCCTCACCTGGGTGTCGCCTGACGGGTGGACAGAGGAGCCCTCGAGCAGCCCGTATCGTGAGGTCACCTTCCGCAAGGGCGCCGTTGAGATGTACATCTCCGTGGCCCGCGGCGGGGTCCTCGCCAACGTCAATCGCTGGGCCGGACAGCTGGGGCTCGCCCCCCTGGATCAGGGGGGCCTGGACGCGCTCGAGCGCGTTCCAATGCTCGGCCTCTCTGCGACCATCTTCGACGGTGTGGGGGCGTTTCAGGGGAGGCGTGACCCGGCACCCAAGCCCGACCAGCGGATGCTCGCGGCCATCGTTGAGAGTGGCGGGGTCATCGTGACCTTGAAGGCCACGGGCCCCA
>JAQWJQ010000256.1 GCA_029248265.1 Planctomycetota bacterium | reverse complement strand
GGTGTCGGTCCCGATCTCTCGCTGACTGATCACGCAGTAGCGCTCCTTGAAGAGCAGCTCGATCGGGTCCTCGAGCGTCACGATGTGACGCTCGACGTTGCGATTCATGAACTCGATCATCGCTGACAACGTGGTCGACTTGCCCGACCCGGCGACGCCCGTGACGAGCACCAGCCCGCGCTTGCGCAGGGCCAAGCCCTTCAGCTCCTCGGCAGGGAGGTGCAGGTCATCGAGGCTCGGAGCGTCCTCGTTGATGCGGCGAATGACGATCGCCGGCTCCCCCATCTGCTTGTACGCGTTGATTCGGAAGCGGCCCAGCCCATCGAGGTCCAGGGCCGCGTCGGCGGCACCGACCTCGACAAAGGCCTCCATCCGCCGCTCGCCAAGGATGCCCTTGAGCACCTCGAGCATCGGTCCCGGGCCGGGGACCTGCCCCTCCAGGAACTGGATTCGCCCGTTGAGCCGCTGCGAGGGGCGACCGCCGCTCCGCAGGATGAGGTCGCTGGCGTTCGCGGCGACCATCTGCTTCAGCCAGTCCTCGACCTGGTGTCTCGGACTCACCGAGGAAGGAGAGCTCGCCGTGCTTTCTTCGATCTCGACTCGCAGCCGCCCGCGGGTCGGCGGCGCTCCTCCCGACGCGTGCCCCCCTTGGTCGCCGTCCGGACCTCCTTCACGGCATCCTTCTGCGCGGACCGCCTTCGGCCCCGCACCGGCCGCGGCAGCTGGCTCTCCGGCTTGGGGCGAGGCGTCACCGAGGGAGAGCAGTCCGCTGGCGTCCTCTCCGTCGGCGCCCGCGGCGGGCAGCGGAGGCAGGGGCGAGTCCGAAGTGGCGCTGGGGTCTGCCCGCTGGGGCGCGGCCTCCGAGGGGCCCTCGGTCCACTCCGGGGTCGACGCGTCGATGGCCGCCGGCTCCCGATCCCCGGGCGCGATGCCCTTGAAGCTGAATTCCTCGTCGGAGAAGTCGTTCACCACACTGCCCTCAATTGCGTGCCGCACATCCCTGGCGTGTGCCGTTCGCCTGGCTCGTTGGCACGAGCCGGTTCAGGGCAAGGGATCGACGCGCGGGGGGACCCCCCTTGAGACCCATTCCCTGGGTCTCGACCGCTCTCACGCCGGGACGAGGGACGCCCCGGGAACCCACCTCAGAGGCGGCTGGTCGCTCTCACTCCTCGTCGAGCCCGCGGACGACTCGGTGCGCGTCGCGGAGCACCTCGTCCACCCCGGTCCCGAGAACGGAGGACATACCGACCACGGTGCTCCCGGCCACAGCTCGAAGCTGCTCCAACCGCTCCTCCCACCCGTCGTCCTCGAAGCACTTCGAGGCGACCGTCAGGCGGGGCTTCGCGTGCAGCTCAGACGAGTAGCGCCGAAGCTCATCCTCGAGCGTCTCCCATGCCAACGCCGGCTCCCGCTCTGCGCCCTCGGAGACGTCGACGAGGTGGACGAGGATCCCGCAGCGCTCGACGTGCTTGAGGAAGCGGTGCCCCAGCCCGGCACCCTCTGCGGCACCCTCGATGAGCCCGGGGAGGTCCGCCACCACGAGGGTGTCGTAGTCCTTGACTCGCGCGATGCCGACCTGGGGGTCGAGCGTCGTGAACGGATAGTCCGCGACCTTCGGGCGGGCTGCGGTGACTCGGCTGATGAACGTCGACTTGCCGGCGTTGGGGAAGCCCAGCAGCCCGGCCTCCGCGAAGATCTTCAGCTCCAGCCGCAGCCGGCGCTGCTCACCGGGGGTCCCCAGGGTCGCCTTGCGCGGCACCTGACGGATCGCCGTGGCGAAGCGAGTGTTCCCCTTGCCTCGCTTGCCGCCCTCCGCGACCACGAGCCGGTCCTCGGCCTTCGCGAGGTCGCGCATCAGGTTGCCCCGCTCGGAGTCGTACACGAGCGTCCCGACGGGCACGCGGACGACCTCGTCTGCGGCGCTCTTGCCGGTCCGGTTCCGCGGTCCGCCGGGTTGACCGTTCTTCGCCGCGTATCGGAAGCGGCGGCCGATATCGAGCAGGGAGTGGACGTTGGGGTCGGCCAACAGCACCACGCTGCCGCCGCTACCGCCGTCCCCGCCATCCGGCCCGCCGAGGGCGACGTGCGCCTCGCGCCGGAACGACACAGTCCCGTCCCCGCCCTTGCCGGCGACGACCTCTACCTCAGCCTCGTCGCGGAACGTTGACATGTCAGAAGTGCAAGCGCCGGCGCTGGACGAGAGAGTCCCGGCGCCGGCGCGAGGTGGACCCTGGTCGGGTCACTCAGCCGTGGCGTCCACGTGGACGCGACGACCCGTCTGGAAGCGGACGGTTCCGTCCACGAGTGCGTACAGGGTGTAGTCGCTGCCGAGACCGACGTTCTTACCCTGCTTGTAGCGGGTTCCGCACTGGCGGACGATGATCGTGCCGGCGGTGACCTGCTGGCCACCGAAGCGCTTCACGCCGCGGAACTGGGGGTTGGAGTCGCGGCCGTTACGGGTCGAGCCCTGTCCCTTCTTATGTGCCATGTCTGTGTTCTCCTTTCAGGCGCCGAGCGGGCTCAGCCGTTGATGTCCGTGATCCGGACGCGGGTGTAGGACTGCCGGTGACCGCGCTTCACGCGGATGTTCTTGCGGCGCTTGAAGCGGAAGATGACGAGCTTGTCACCGCGTGACTCGCCCATCACCTCTCCGGTGACCTTGGCGCCCTCGACGGTGGGCTTCCCGATCTTCACCGAGCCCTCCTCGCCGACGAGCAGGACATGGTCGAAGGTGATCGTGGAGCCGCGCTCCGCGTCGTCCATGAGATCGCAGAGGATCTCATCGCCAACGCGCACGGTGGCCTGGTTGTTTCGGTCGCTGATGATCGCGTACATCGGAGTCTGATCCGGGCCCGGTGCGCTCCGGATGGAGGCGCCGGGGCGTCCGGCTATCCCACGGTGTTCTCTCCCGGGGGCCGCTCGGCGAGCCGAGGGGGCGAAAAGCATACGACGGGCCCCGTCAGAGCACAACCGCCCCGGGCACCTCTCCTCGTCCCCCCCCAGGTCGACCTGGGGCCCCCTGCCGCCCCACCCACAGCGACGGGCGGCCACGCCCTCCCCCGCAGGCCCAGCGGGGGACCGCCCGGAGGCCACCAGCTGGCGATGGGGAGACACGAGGGGGGGCGGGGGGGCGGTACCCCCCCCCCCCCCCCCCCCCCCCCCCCCCCCC
>JAQWJQ010000233.1 GCA_029248265.1 Planctomycetota bacterium | reverse complement strand
TCCGTATCCCGCGCCGCAGCAGCGAGTTGACCCGCACGCTCCGTGTCACCGCCAGCCAGCGCGTCGGCTGCAGCCTCAAGGAACCACCCGGACAGGGTGTACCGTCCTCGCTCCCCCGCTCCGAGGAGCCCGACCGCCTCGGCGACACGCAGCCGCAGGCTGGCCGTCTCGCCAGCAACGGCGGCGAGCACCGCGGCGTCGAACGCACCGCGGGCCTCGGCCTCGAAGAAGGTGCGGGCCATGCCCTGCTCGACCTCGACGCACCCGAGCTCGCGCGCGCGGAGGTAAAAGGCGCGCGCGCGGCCCGCGTCCCCCGCGACCTGGGACTTCACCCCGGCCGACCAACTCATCCGCGCGATCAGATCTTTGACCTCTTCTCCGTCCTTCAAGAGCTGCTCGAGGATCGCGATGCCTCCCGAGAAGTCGCGGTTCACGGCGATGATGGTCTCCGCGTAAGTGCGGCGCGCGTCACGGTCCTGCGGATCAAACTGGAGCGACTGCTCGATCCGCTCGAGGGCCAGCTCGCCCTGATGCTCCGCCATGGCGCGCTGCGCCGAGAGCAGGTACGCCTGCCCGAGCGGACGCCCCATGAAAGGCAACTCCGGGTCCGACCGGAGCGCTGCCTCGAGCAGCCCGAGCCCGATCTTCCCGCCGCCGACGGTGGTGATGGCCAGGATCCCCTGGGCGCGCTGAAGCTCCGGAGTGATCGAGCCGACCGCCTCCATGCCACGCGCGATCTCGTCCCTGGCGGAGTCCTGCAGGCCGAGGGCAGCGTAGATCTCGGCCGCGGTCGCGTAAGGCCGAGGGTCAGCGGGGTCCACCCTGCGCGAGGACTCGATGCGCGGCAGCCAGGCGCCTCGGTCGCCCTGGGTCACCTCGAGCCGAGCGCGGAGGAGCGGGCCCTCGAGTCCGAGCTCTGCCTCGAGGGCGTCGAGCATCGGCGCCGCCAGGTCCGTCCGCCCCTCGTCCAGCCACCGCCGAAGCTGAACGGCCTCCGCCCGGTCATCCCGGCGGAGCTTGGAGGAGGCCGTGACGGAGACCCCGCCGCCCCCCTCACCAGGACCCGGCTCCGCTCCGTCGCAGCCCGGGAGGGCAACGAGGAGCGCGCTCGCGCTCAGTCCGAGGAGAAACATCCGGCCAGGGCCGCGAGCCCCGGTGGGCGCAGCGACCGCGCCGTCAACAGGTCGAAGGGTGAGGTGTGCCATGATTCGTGGGGCGGGGGCGCAGTGTAGGTCGCAGCCGCCGTGGGGTGGGCGCTCGGCTTCGGCTACGATGCGGCGCATGCACAGTCCGCGCGGAGGAGGGAAGGACGGTGGAGCGCCCGGATCGGTGCGCTTCGTCACCTTCGGCTGCAAGGCCAACCAGTACGACACCCAGGTCCTACGGGAGGCCCTCGGACGGCGAGGGCTCGAGGAGACCGGGCCGGGCGCGGACCTGGTGGTCGTGAACACCTGCACCGTCACGGCTGAGGCCGGACGCAAGGCTCGCCAGCTCATGCGACGCATCGGGCGCGAGACCCCCCAGGCCCGGATCGCGGTGACCGGCTGCCTCGCGGAGTCCGAACCTGAGATCCTGCGTGAGATCCCGAACGTGGAATGGGTGCTCGGGAACGGCGAGGCCAAGCGCCCGGTGAACTTCCTGCGCCAGATCGGCCAGGACGTGGGCCCCGAAGAGCTCGGCATCCCCGCCGGGATCACCGAGTTCGCCGGACACCGACGGGCTTTCTTGAAGATCCAGGACGGCTGCGACAAGCGCTGCGCCTTCTGCATCATTCCCCACGTTCGGGGCCGCAGCACGAGCCGGCCCGCCGAGGAGTTGGCCGCCGAGGTCGAGCGACTGGTGGCCTCTGGGCACGTGGAAATCGTGCTCTGCGGCATCCATATCGGCCATTGGGGCCTGGATATCGGCTCGACATTCTCCGCGCTGCTCCGGCGCCTCGCGGAGATCGAGGCCCTCGGGCCCGACGGGCTCCCCGTGGAGTGGCGCCTGCGTGTCTCCTCCATCGAGGCCACGGAGGTGGACGAGGAGATGGTGTCGCTGATGGCGGCCCGGCCGGACCGCCTCGCGCCCCACCTTCATATGCCCATGCAGTCCGGGGCCGACCCGGTCCTCAAGGCCATGAATCGCTGGTACACGGTCGCTGAATACCTCGACGCTTGCCATCGCATCCGCGCCCGGCTGGACCGGCCGGCCTTCACCGCCGACATCCTCGTGGGCTTCCCGGGCGAGACGGACGCGGACTTTGAGCGCACCCTCACCACTGCCGAAGCGGCGGGGTTCACCAAGATTCACGTCTTCCCCTTCTCCGCGAGGCCGGGCACTCCCGCCGCGGAGATGGGCTCAAGGGTCCCACCCGACGTTTCTCGGGAGCGCCGCGCGGCCCTCTCGGAGGCTGCGAGCGGCTGGGAGGAGGACTTCCGGCGCGAGTTAAATGGCGCCCGGGACCGGGTCGTTCTCGAGGGGTTCGTCGGCCTTTCAGGCCGCTATCAGAGGGTCGCGATCCACCCCGAGGACCTCTCGGGCCCTCCCCCTGACGCCATCGACGTCACCCTCCACGGGGTCCTTGAGACGACCGCTGACGGCCGTGAGGTGACGCGCCTCCGGGGGCGCCCGGTCGCTCTCAGCGCCGTAGAGGAGGCCTCCCCTTGAGCCCGCAATCCAACCAGGAGGGCCCCGAGGGGGGCGTCGAAGCCGAACTCGCGGCTCTCAGCCTGGCGCTACAGCACACCCTCGCGCGTCGCGCCGCCCGCGGCCAGGACCAGATGGCCAGGGTGGACAGAGCGCCGACCGTGCCCACGGCGCCCCCGTCTCAAAGTGAGCCCGCCGCCCACGGCGCGACCCACCAGCGCCCCCCCGCCGCCGAGTCCGGCGGCCACAAGCCCGTCGCCGCCTCGGCGCCCGCTCCCATGACGAAGGCGGCCCCTCCCCCGGTACACGCGGGCGACGGCCACCTGAAAGGCCTCGCAGAAAAGGCCGCCGGGGCACCTTCACTTGAGGCCCTCAGGGCCTGCGTGGCGGACTGCACGGCCTGCGGGCTGGCCTCCACCCGGACCCAGACGGTGTTTGGTGAGGGCGGGGGCGCCCGGCGCATTCTCTTCCTGGGAGAGGCACCAGGCGAGGAAGAGGACCGGACAGGCCGGCCGATCGAGGGGCCCGCGGGGTCGCTCCTCGACGACATCATCACGAAGGGCATGGGCCTCACGCGCGATGACGTTCACATCGCCAACGTGATCAAGTGCCGTCCACCGGGAAGCAGGGACCCGCTCCCCGAGGAGAAAACCCAGTGCGCGGCGTGGCTCGAGCGCCAGATCGAGCTGCTCGATCCCATCGTCATCATCCCCCTCGGCCGACACGCCGCGGGGCACCTCCTCGGCGTCGATGCCCCCCTGGGGCGCCTCCGAGGCAAGATCCACGAGCACCATGGTCGCAAGGTGGTGCCCACCTTCCACCCCGCCTACCTGCTCCGATCTCCGCAGGAGAAGCGGAGAGCCTGGGAGGACATTCAACTCGCCATGAGCGTGGCCGGACTCCCGAGCAAGGGTTCTTGAGCCCCCGAGAGGGGTCCAAATGACCTGGCGGTGCGGGCATCGGGTCGCCCGCCACTGCCACGCCCCAGAGACTCGGTCAGCAACCACGTAACCCTCTCTCCCCCCGGGGATATCCGACCCGTGCCATCTGAGAGGTGGGTGCCCGTTGACCCTTCTGCGCGGGAACCGTACTCTCCGAAGCCCAACAGAGGTGCTCCATCGGGCTCCGCCACATCCGCGGCGGTTCTCGAGACCGGATGCGACCGATGCCCGCAAGGGCTCGGGCGCCTTCAACACCCGGAGCAAGATCCCCCCAACCCGTCCTTCGAACCGCCCGCGTACCGTTCCACGCGTCCAGAACACGACTTCGGTCGCCCCTGGGCACGACTCCCCCCCCAGCGTTCGCTCCTGTCCCCCATCTCCGGCTTCGCCGGCGACGATATGGGGCGGACGACCGTCATCTCCCCCCGACGACCCCAACGCGTCTGACTCGATCCATGCGGACAAGTCTTTCCTACCTTCCGTTCCTGATCGCGGCTTCCGTCGCTTGCCAAGGCACTGACCCGAGCGTCTCCACCGACGCCGTCGCCGAGACCGCAACCTCGGAGACCAGTGACCTTTTCACCTCCAACGTGGCGGCCGCGGCGAGCAGCGATGCAGACTTCGCCCTCGCCACGAACGTGGTCGCCCAAGAAGGCGACGCGACCGAGGCGCAGGAGGTCGCTGCCGACGACGCCGATGAGAGCATCGACAAGGCGCTGCTTCGGATGCAGAAGAGCACCTTGCTCTCCACGCAGTTCACGACTCGCGCCGACGAGGCGCTGAGCCGTTCGGACCTCAAGGGCGCCCTCGTCCTCTACTCCGAAGCGGTCCAGCTTGACCCCGCCAACCAGGAGGCCCGCGCAGGCTTCCGGCGCGTTGAGGCGATGATGGGTGACCCCCTCGCCCAAGGCGGCGAGATCTTTGCCTCCGAGGCCGACCGCTACCTCGTCAAGCAGACGATCACGCGCGCACGCGCCGAGGAGTGGAACACCAAGGGCGACGCCGCGCTTCGCGCCGGTGACTACGACGGTGCCGTCAACGCCTACCGCCAGGCCGAGACCATCCTTCGCATCGACCCGCTCATCGCGACCGACTCGCTCGATGAGCGCATCGTCAGCGCCAAGCTAAAGGAGACCCTTGAGCTGCGGAACGAAGCCGAGCAGCTCGAGCTCGCCCAGCAGCGCTCCGCCGCCGCCGAGGAGGCCGCCCGCATGGAGGCCGCCGAGCGCGACCGCGTGCGCAACAAGCTGAGCAGCTACTACGAGCGCGCCAACTCGGCCTTCATGGCCGAGAACTACGACGAGGCCGCGAAGTTTGCCCAGCTGATCCTCGTCGCCGACCCCGGCAGCGAGGCCGCCCAGGAGCTGCTGGAGACGTCGCGCGCCGCCGGACACGCCAAGGTCGACGAGCGCCAGCGCCGTGACTACCGAGAGGAGTGGCTGCGCACCTTCGACGACCTGCGGACCATGGACGTGCCGCAGACGCAGCCCCTCATCTTTGACCTGGACCGCTGGGAGGAAGTGAGCGAGCGACGCTCCTTCTCCAGCATTCAGATCGAGTCCGCCGACGACCCCGAGCGGGCCGCCGTGCTCGCGCGCCTCGAGCAGACCGTGGTCCCGGCCCGCTTCGGCGATGAGGATGGCCCCGCCGCGCTCTCGAGCGTCGCGAACTTCCTCCAGGCCCAGAGCGGCGTCAACTTCCAGATCAGCTCGCTCGTCTACGACGAGATTGGCGAGGACGAGGTGGCCGTGGACCTTGACGTCTCCGACCGCAGCGTCTCCCAGATCCTCGACATGATCGCGCTGCTCACCGAAGGCATGAGCTGGAAGATCGAGGACGGCGTCGTCGTGTTCGTGACCGACAGCGAGATGACCGGCGGCCAGGTCAGCGCGACCTACTCCGTCGCTGACCTCGTCACGCCGATCCCGGACTACCCGGGTCCGGACATCAACATCTCCCCCTCTGACGGCCTCCCCATCCCGGACGAGGACCTGCCCGAGCGTGAGGCCAACGTGATCGGCACCAGCGAGCTGGAGGAGCTGATCATGAACAACGTCGCTCCGGCCAGCTGGGGCGACGACCCCGCCAACTCGATCCGCGTCACGGAGAAGGGCACCCTGGTCGTCAGCCAGACGCCTGAGGTCCAGGGCAAGATCAAGGAGCTGCTCGACGACCTCCGTGAGTCAACCGGCATCCTGGTGGACATCCAGGCGCGCTTCATGCGCGTTGAGGACAGCTTCCTCGAGGACATCGGTGTCGACTTCCGCGGCCTCGGCCTTCCGGGCCCCGGCCCGAACGGCGTCGAGTTCAACGACTTCGGCGACGGCTCCTCCGAGTTCGGCGACGTGATCGGTCGGACGAGCGACGTGGGCGCCTACTTCGACGACGGCGCCGACGGCAGCTACCGCGGCCGCGTCGAGGACCTCTACGACTCGCAGCTCGGCTCGGACAACTTCCAGGCCTCTGGCGGCCTCTCCTTCCAGTGGGCGTTCCTGAACGACCTCCAGCTGGAGCTGATCCTGCGCGCTGTCTCGAAGAGCGAGCGCAAGGAGACGGTGGTCGCCCCGCGCCTCCTCGTCAACAACGGTGCCCGTGCGAACCTCTCGGTCCTCAACCAGGTCGCCTACGTCTCTGACTTCGACGTCCAGATCGCCCAGGCGGCCTCCATCGCCGACCCGATCATCAACGTCATCCAGGACGGCGTGGTGCTCGACGTGCGGCCCGTGGTCTCCGCTGACCGCCGGTTCATCACCCTCGAGCTCCGCCCGACCATCGCCAAGCTGAAGCGCCCGATCGAGGACAAGCCGACCACCCTCGGCACCCAGAACTCGGTCACGATCCAGCTCCCGGAGGTCTCCATTGAGCGAGTCCGGACGTCGATCCCCATCATGGATGGCGGCACGGTGCTGCTGGGCGGCCTGAAGGAGTCCCGCAAGCAGGACAAGCGCTCAGGCGTCCCGTTCCTCAACAAGATCCCGCTGCTCAACTTCCTGTTCGAGCGGAAGGGCAACTACATCTCGAACCGCAAGCTGCTGATCCTGCTCAAGGGCGTCATCGTGATCCCGAAGGAAGACGCGCCCACCGACGCCGAGATGGGCCG
>JAQWJQ010000193.1 GCA_029248265.1 Planctomycetota bacterium | reverse complement strand
AGGGTCAATGTCCTCGGCCTCCTTGTTCTGTGCATCCCAGATCCTGTAGGCGCTCCTGTAGAAGAGCGCCCAGCGCTTTCCGGTGTCGGATCCAAGCTGCTCGAGGCGGATCGCGAGCGTGTTGAGTTGCCTGACGACCCTGCCCTCATAGAACATCTGAGCGGCGTGCGCGATGTAGTCGAGGTGGGCGCAGTCGGCCCAGGCGGTCTTCTTCGTGACAATCGTCATCGCCTCCTGGTGCCGGTTGCTGCGCTGGAGCAACTTGACCAGCTCAAACTTGATGTCGGCTGAGCTCGAGAGCGAGGGCACGATCAGTGAGGCTGAGAGGACCCTGATTGCCAGCGGGCGCTGACCTGCGGCGTCCAAGCTCATCCCGAAGGCGAGGACGCGCTCCGGGGTTGGTTCCAACTCCACCGCACGGGCGTAGGCGGCCCGAGCCGTGGCGTAGTGAACTTGGGCCTCAGGAATGCTCTGCTTGTCTGCCTTGAAGAAGATCTCTTTTGATTCGCTCGGGAACAACGCCTCGAGCCGGTACTTGGCCGCCGTCAGGTCCTCGTCATTGGCATCACGGCAGGCAAGGCTGATGAGCTGCTCGCTCGCGAGTTCGGCGTTCTTCCGCACGAGGTTCGACTTGATCTCGTTGATCGTCGGCTGGAGAGCCGAGAGCGCCGAATCAGATTCGAACTGCGCCATGAGTGCCCAGGCGGCCGCGGAATCTGGGGTGTCGTCGATGACGCTGCGTGTGCTCTCAAGTGCGCCAGCCGGGTCACCCAGTTCTCCCATGAGCTGGGCGACTTGGAGCTTGAGTTCCGAGTCATCGGGGCGCAGGACCTCGACTTGCTTCAGGTCCTCGAGCCCTCCCGAAAGGTCACTGTTGCCGATGAGGACGCCTGCCCGCGTGCTGAGGATCTCAGCGGAGAGGGCGTCGTCACCGCGGGCCTGGGCGGCCTCCAGCGCAATACCAAGGCGCTCGACGGTCGCTCGCTGATCAAAGTCTGTGGCTTCCAGGTCAGCCCGGACTTCTCGAAGAAGCTCAGCTGGACCCATGGGCCGCCGGGTCACGACATAGGTCGCGCCGGCGCCGGCGGCGGAGAGGGCGAGTACGAGGGCAGTTGCGCTTGTCCACTTCATATCAGTACGGCGAAAGACTACGCGGGGGAGGGGCCGAAGTTGACGTCGAGGAGGTCGTACTTGCGCATCTTGTTGAATAGGGTCGAACGGTTGATGCCGAGCTCGGATGCGGCGTGATCGCGGCGCCCTTCGTTTCTGTTCAGCGAGCGTTCGATGAGAAGCCGCTCGGGGCCCTCGAGGGCCAGCTTCAGGGGGACCACTCTGGTCAGATCTGAGAGCCACTCCAGGCCATCGGGCAGCGAGTCAGCGGCCGTGCTCTCTGCGGCCTCCTCGAGGAGGTCATCTCCGAGGCTTGAGGCCTCGAGCAAGCTCCGAGCGCCGCCCGGCGAGGATGCCCCCGAGAGGATGACGGCCCGTTCGATGGCGTGTTCCAATTGCCGCACGTTGCCGGGGAAGCGGGCTGCCGCGAGCACGGCCAGTGCGGCGGCTGAGAGCCCGCGGATCGGCTTCTGATACTCCTCGGCGAACCGCAGCACGAAGGCGTGTGCGAGGGGCGCCAGGTCGCTCGGGCGCTTGCGGAGGGGCGGGAGGGACACCTCGACCACCCGCAGCCGCCAGAGGAGGTCCTCACGGAATTCGCCGGCCTCGACGCGCGCCTCGAGGTCGGCGTTGGTGGCTGCGACAATCCGAACGTCAGACGTCCGCGTCGTCGACTCCCCGACGCGTTCGAACGCGCGGTCTTGGACGGCTCGGAGGAGCTTGACCTGCAGCTCGAGCGGGGCGGAGTCAATTTCGTCCAGGAAGATCGTGCCGCCGTCGGCAGACTCGAAGCGCCCGGCTCGATCTTGGGTCGCTCCAGTGAAGGCCCCCTTCGCGTGTCCGAAGAGCTCGGACTCGAGGAGCCCGGCTGGGAGGGCGCCGCAGTTGACCTCGACGAAGGGACCGCTGCTTCGGTTGGAGGACTGGTGCAGCGTCCTCGCCATGAGGGACTTGCCGGTTCCAGTCTCTCCCAGGAGCAGGACGGTGGCGCGGGTCGACGCCACCGACTCCAAGACCCTGAGGGCCTGCTTCAGCTTGGCGTCTCGAGTCACGAGGTTGCCGAAGGAGAATCGCTCATCGAGCTGCTCACGCAGGGCCGCGTTCTCGCGGGTCAGGGAGTGCCGCTCCAGGGCTCGCGCTGTGGCGACCACGAGGTCACCGTCCGTAGGGGACTCCGGTGCCGCCGTCACGCCCAGGGCCTCGGCGCGGCGGAGGTCACCGATCAAGACGACGGCCGGCTGCTCAGGGATCGCTGCGAGCGAGCGGACGTCCTCGTCGTCGGCGTCCTCAGCCCGGACGAGGATCGCCTCGTAGCGGTCAGGGCCAGCGAGCAGGGTGGCGAGGGACGCATCGCCTCGGTGGTGCCGACTCGCCGCGGCGCGCTGGCCGAGCGTGTCGCAGACCCGCCGACCGCGCGGGACATCACTGTCGATCACCAGCAGTCGTCTTCCACGAAGGATGGAGTCGCCGGGTGCTCGCCGGGGGTAGGGGCGAGGGGCAATGTCCTGGTCCGGGCCGATATAGGAGATCGGAGCGCCGCTGGCGTTGGGACTTTGATGGCCATCCATGTCGAGAAGTTTCGACATCGACGTCGTGAGTCTTGAACGTGGCTCACTCTCCGCGCCGTGCTTTGTCCCTCAACCGTCGAGGCTGTTCGAGAACGAGACATCGAACATGCGGAATCCGGCGTCCTCCTCTCGTAGGACAAGGTCTCCACCCTGCCCGACAGCGATGGCCCCAGCGGCGGCCAGCGCGTTCGCGCCAATGCCGGGCAGGCGCCCCTTGAGGGCATACGGCTGCAAGGCGTCGGCTGGCGCGAGGTCGGCCATGGGCCCGGAGGGGAAGCGGATATGAACACACGGTGCGTCGCCCCCAGGCTGGTCGATCAACACCCGGATGACGTCACCTGGCCCGGCGCAGCCGATGGCCGTGAGCAGCAGAGCCTCGAGGGCCATCGTCACCAGAAGCTTGTCTGCGCGAATCAGGGGGCGCTCCGCTCGCGACTTGAACAGGATTCGAGGAGAGTCCGGGGCCTGACCCGCGAGGCCGCCGAGTTGCTCCTCCACGAGGACGCCGAGGTCGAAGTCCTGCTCGCCCCGGGGAGGAGGCGCCGCGACGAAGCCGATGGTCCGTGTGAATTGCCTGAGCTGGCCAAGCTCACGCTCCATGCTCAGGTGCGCGTCGTTCGCGCGAGCGGTGAGGTCGAGGGCCTGGACGATGTCAGCGAGGTCGGCGATTTGATCCTTGAGCCAGGCGGGTCGGCGAACCTCGGCCGCAGCGGCTCCGTCGTCGACGGCCTGAACGCTGTCCTCCGCGGGGCGCTCTTGCTCGGCGGACGGATGATGAGCCGCACCCTCGCCCTCGTCCGGAGGAGCCGCACCCTCGCCGTCGTGTGGAGGAGCCGTGAGGGGGTCGATGAGCGGCGTCTCGCGCCCAGCCGGATCCATCGCGGGGATCACGAAGTCTTCGGCTTCGCTGAAGAAGGCCTCGATCTCCTCGTCGGTCAGGAGTGGCTCGTCGATCTGCGCGCTGCCCATGGGCACCTCCGAGGGGAGGAGGTCGGCGCTCGTCGCCTCGAACTCATCCTCGGAGGCGTCCAGGGGCCGCAGCTCCTGCGGCTCGGGGTTGGCCGAGTCGTGCCGTTGCTCAAGGCGCTGCTCCGGTGCGCCGCGGAGCGTGGACGCGGACACAGGAATGGGCCGCTCAACCTGGGAGTTCGGCGCGCGCAGGAAGGCGGAGCGAGTCTCGAGCCGGGGGACGGGCGGGGTCGCATGCTGGTCGGCTGCCGGAGCCGCGGGGGGGGCGCTGACCGGCGCGGCCATGACTTGCGCGTCCGCCCCCGCTTGGTCGGAGCGGTCTCGGCCCTGTGGACCCGGCGTGCCGGGGTGGAGGATCGATTCGATCTCGTGGAGTTCGCGATCCTCGAGGTCCTCGGCCGGCGGTGTCTGGGCCGGAGGGCTGCCCGGTTGAGCCGGGCGGTCTCCGGGCTCTTCCGTGGGAGGGTGCCCGTCGGCGAGTCGCTGGAGCACTTCCACGTCCAGCGGCCAGGGGATCCGCGTCCCGCGCGCGCCGGCGGCCTCAAAGCTGTCTCGGTTGGAGTCATGACCGCCGACCCAGAGGATGCGGCTTCCTGGGGCCTCCTCCTGCCATCGCCGGAGGATGCCCGCGTCCGCGAGTGGAACGCTCTCGAGGTCGGCGATGAGCCTCGCGCCGCGGGCCGCTTCGACGTCGAAGAGTTCGAGGGCGTCATCCGCTCGCTCCACGTGGCCCCGGGGGGCCCCAGCGGCGATGAGGAGCCGGTCCAGCCGAGCCAAGCGGGGCGAAGACAGCACGAGAATCCGGGCGCGAGCCATGTGTCCCAGTCTACGCCCGCTGGCCGCCGATCCCCACGCTCGATCGCTGGACACGTCGCGCGCCCCATTCCGGTGCACCACAAGTGTGAGGGATCGGTGCTGACCCCCTCCGGCCCGGGCTCCCTATAGTCGCCACTCCCCAGGTGCCGAAGATCTCTCCCGGGGGGCGCGACCGAGCGATATTTGACGAAACGAGAACCACGCAATGCTCCCCGGAGAACCCGAAGACAGCGAGACCCAACAGGCCGAGAAGGGCCTGGAGCGGGGGGGCGTGTCCCTGTCCTTGGTCGTCCCGGTCTTCGATGAGGAGGAGAACCTCCCCAAGCTCCACGCCGAGATCGCCCACCATGTGGGCGGAATGGGCGTCTCCTGGGAGGTGGTCTACGTGGACGACCGGAGCGGCGACCGCTCCTTCGATGTGCTGATGGCGCTCCGCGCGGCGGATCCGCACGTGCGCGTGGTCCGGTTCCGCCGGAACTTCGGGCAGACGCCAGCCATGAGCGCAGGCTTCGAGCACAGCCGCGGTGAGGTGGTGGTGACCCTTGACGCGGACCTCCAGAACGACCCGGCGGATATCCCGGCTCTCGTGGCCAAGCTCGACGAGGGCTTCGACATCGTCGTCGGCTGGCGCAGGGACCGGCAGGATGGGCTCGTCCTCCGCAAGGTCCCCTCGAGGATCGCCAACCGCATGATTGCGCGGCTGACTGGAGCGACGGTCCACGACACCGGGTGTACCCTGAAGGCCTTCCGGCGAGAGCTCGTGGAGAACCTCCCCATCTACTCCGAGCAGCACAGGTTCCTCCCGGTCCTCGCCTTGGCGAGCGGCGCGCGCATCGCCGAGTTGGTGGTGAACCACCGCCCGAGGATCCATGGCGTGAGCAAGTACGGGATCGGCCGCGTGGTCCGAGTCGCGCTCGACCTCCTGACGATGAAGATGCTCAGTTCATTCGCGAAGAGCCCGCTGCCGTACTTCACCCTGCTCTCGATCCCCTTTGTGGTCACCCCGCCGATCTACTTCCTCGCGGCCCTCGCGCGGTCTGACGCCCCGACGTTTGATAGCGGCTGGGGCCAGGCGGCTCTGTTCACCCTCGGGCTGATGGCTTCCGCAGGCGTCTACTTCGTGCTGCTCGGTCTCCTCGCCGAGCTGGTCGTGAAGGTCTTCGGCCGGAGCGACCGGCCGCTCAGCAGCGCGGACGCGGGCCCGATGACCGTCCGGACCGGAGGGATCGCATGACCGAAGTGATCCAGCCCATGCCCTCGTCGGGGACCGAACTCGTCGCCAAAGCCCTGCCGGACGTCACGATCGTCCTGCCCGTTCAGACGCAGAAGGCCGAGATCGACAACGTGCTCCGCGCCCTCGGCTCCATGCTCGAGGAGTTGGGCTACACGTGGGAGTGCATCCTGGTCTTTGATGGGCTCAAGGGGGCGCTCTGGGATCACGCCACCAAGCTGCAAGAGGAGACCCGGGATCAGGTCCGGACCATCGCGCTCCACAAGGCCTTCGGTGAGTCCGTCTGCCTCTCAAGCGCCTTCGAGCACGCTCGCGGCGAGCTGATCCTCACGACGCCTCCGTACGTTCAATCGGATCCAGAGGGGTTGCGCGCGGTCTTCGAGAGCATCGACGACGGCGCTGACTTTGTGACCACCTCGCGGAGCCCGCGGGTGGACTCGAAGCTGAACCAACTGCAGTCCTTCGCCTTCAACTGGATCGTCCGGAAGGTCGTCGGGGCCAGCTTCCACGACCTGAACAGCACCCTGCGGGTCATTCGTCGGGAGGTCCTCGACCAGATGACCATCTACGGCAACATGTACCGCTACTTGCCGGCGGTGGCCTATCGGCAAGGCTTCCGCGTCGACGAGGTTCCGGTGCGTCACCTCGCCGAGTGGGGGAGCAGCACGCTCTTCGGCCCGGGGATCTACCTCCGGCGCGCGCTCGATGTGCTGGGGCTCATGTTCCTCGCACGCTTCACCCACAAGCCGTTGCGCTTCTTCGGGACGCTCGGCGGCACGTTGATGTTCGGGGGCGCGCTGCTCTCCAGCATCGCGCTGGTGGAGTGGGCGCTTCGCAGTGGAGACTTCTCCCTGTACAAGACCCCCTTCTTCCTGGTGGGCGTGCTGATGGGCGTCCTCGGTGCCCAGATCGTGGGCTTCGGCCTCGTCGGGGAGATCATCGTCTTCACCCAGGCCCGCAACGTGCGTGAGTACCGGATCGAGCGGGTCTACGAATGACGAAGCCGCAGACAGCGAGTGACGCCGGGGCTGAGGGGAGCGCGCCCGCTGGGCTCACGGTCCGCCCTGCGGTGCCCGAGGACGCACGGGCCATGGATGAGTTCGTCCTGTCGGCGGAGCACGGGACCTTCTTCCACCTGACGGGGTGGACGCGCGCGGTCGTGGAGCAGTTCCGGCACAGGGACCGCTCGCTCATCGCGCTGCGAGGCGAGGAGGTCGTGGGGGTCCTCCCCCTCACCGAGTGCGCAGGCCTCCTGGGGGGGCGCGCCTTCATCTCCAACGCCTACGCGGTCTACGGCGGCCCGGCCGCGGTCGATCGGGAGGCCGAGTTGGCGCTCGTTCGAGCCGCGGAGGACCTCGCGGTTGCGGAGCAGGTGGGGCGCCTGGAGCTCCGGTGTCAGCGTGACCTTGATGTGGGTTTCGAACGCCTCGACCTCCACGCGACCTTCATTCGGGACCTCCCAGATGAGCCGGAGGAGGTGTTGAAGCGGATGCCCAAGAAGGCCAGGGCGGACGCACGCAAGGCTCGCAAGCAGCACGGGCTGTCGATCAGGGAGGGCCGCTGGTACGTGGCCGATCTTATCCGGCTCTTCCACGAGAACAAGCGCAGCCTCGGCTCGCCGGCCCTGCCCGCGACCTTCTTCGCGCGGTTGCTGTCGACGTTCCCCGACCACTCGACCGTCCACCTGGTCAAGCAGGGCGACGAGCCCGTGGTGGCGGTGATGTCCTTCATCTTCCGGGACCAGGTGCTGGCCTACTACTCCGGCTCGGCGGCCAACGCCGACCGACGGTTCAAGGCCAGCGCGTTCACCTACATGGCCCTCCAGGAGTGGTCGGTGGAGGCGGGCTACCGCGTGTTTGACTTCGGGCGAAGCCGGAAAGGGTCGGGGGCGTTCTCGTTCAAGGCGCGGCAGGGCTTTGAGGCCGCAGACCTCTACTGTCAAATTCGGCGCGTGACGGATCGCGGCCTCCCGAGCCTGAATCCCTCGAACCCCAAGACGCTCATCCTGCAGCGCACCTGGCGGAGCCTTCCCTCCGGCGTCACGCAGCGCCTCTCGGTTCCGGCGTCTCGCTACCTCCCCTGATCAGCGGCGGAGGCCCCAGGCGGGCCCACGAGCCAGCGCGGTGCCGCGCGATGCGCGGGCCCCTCCATCGGCACGTGAGGCGCCGCCGCGAGAGCTCCGGCCACCTGGCGCTCCGTGGTCAGGCCGGGGCTTGCCTCCGACGAGAGGCCCGAGCCCTGATCGGGCGCCCTCGCGCGGGGCACCCGAGGGGCGCGCCCCGAGACCGCTCAGCCCTGGAACCCTGACTGGAAGGCGCCGCGGAGCTCCTCGACGCCGAGGTCCACGAGGGGCTTACCGGAGACGCCCTTGATGACGAGGCGGTCCTTCTTGGAGATGCGCCCGATTGGAGTCGTGGCGATGCCCATCATCTTGGTCTGGAAGTTGAACTTCTTCCCTTGCTCGACCTCAACGAGGAAGCGGGTGCACGATTCGGAGAAGAGCAGCGTGGCGTCCGGGTCATAGCCCTCCCCGTACTCCTCCCGGTCGATGACCGAGAGGTCGATGTCGGCGCCGACGCCGCCAGCCATGCACATCTCAGCGGCCGCCACGGCGAGGCCACCCTCTGAGAGATCGTGGCAGGCCCGCATCTGCCGCAGCTTGGTCGCGCCGTGGAGCTTCCGGAGGCAGGTCGGGGCCCGCTCGAGGTCGGGCCGCGGGACCTTCCCGCCCTCAACCCCGAGGAGGTCGAGCCACTCCGACCCGCCGAGCTCGGCGTTGGTGACACCGACCAGGAGCAGGAGGTTCCCCGGCTGCTTGGCGTCCATGGTGACCGCGTTCGCCACGCTCGGGACACGACTCATGGCCGTGACGTAGAGCGTGGGGGGGATCGAGAGGGTCTCGTCGCCCACGCGATACTCGTTGTTCAGCGAGTCTTTGCCGGAGACGAATGGGGTCCCGTAGGCCATGGCTGCCGAGTAGCAGCCCCTGCTGGCGTGGACGAGCGCACCGAGCCGATCAGGCTTGTCGCAGTTGCCCCATGAGAAGTTGTCGAGGATCGCGGTGTGATCCGGGTCACCGCCGCACGCCACGACGTTACGCATGGCCTCGTCGATGACGGCCTCGGCCATGGCTTCCGGGTCGAGGACGCCGTAGCGCGGATTCGCGCCGCAGCCGAGGGCGACCCCTTTCCGAGAGTCGGGCAGGGGGCGGAGGATGACCCCGTCGGAGGGGGCGTCAGCCCGCTCGCCGCTCAAGGGCTTGATCACGCTCATCCCCTGCACCTCGTGGTCGTACTGGCGGATGATCCACTCCTTGCTGGCGATATTCGGCCGCCCGAGGAGGGCGAGGAGGGCCGCGTTCCACGGGTTGGGTGAGGAGGCGAAGTGGTCGGTGTCGCCAGGACCCGGGCAGCCGGGGTCGGCGTGGTCCGGGGCGATCCACTCGGCGCGCCGAGTCGGCCGCGGGGTCCCCTCGTGGAGGAAGTGCATGGACATGTCTCCCACGACCTCACCCTCGTAGCGGAGCACGAGGCGCCCGGTGTCGGTGAACTCGCCGACCGCGGAGGCCTCCACCTCCTCGGATTCGAAGACCGCGGTGAACTCCGCCAGCTTCTCGGTCGGGACGGCGAAGACCATTCGCTCCTGGGCCTCGCTGATCCAGATCTCCTCGGGGGTCAGGCCGGGGTACTTCAGCGGGACCTTCTCGAGGTCGACGTTGGCGCCGCACTCCGCGCCCATCTCTCCGATCGCGGACGAGAGGCCGCCTGCGCCGCAGTCGGTGACCGCCCGGTAGAGCTTGAGGTCACGGGCGCGCAGGAGACCGTCGAGGACCCGCTTCTCCATGATCGGGTCGCCGATCTGGACGGCCGCAGCAGAGACCATCTCGCTCTCCTCCGAGAGCTCGATGGACGAGAACGTGGCCCCGTGGATCCCGTCCCGGCCGGTGCGGCCACCGACGGAGACGACGATGTCGCCCGGGAGCACCTCCTTGGACGCGCAGTCCCGGGGGATGAGGCCCACGGTACCCGCGTAGACGAGCGGGTTGCCCACGTAGCCCTCGTGGAACCAAACGCCGCCAGAGACGGTGGGGATGCCCATTCGGTTGCCGTAGTCCCGGACGCCGTCGACCACGCCCCGGAGGATCCGGCGAGGGTGCATGGAACCCTTCGGGACCTCTTCCTCTGGGAGGTCCGTGGGGCCCACAAAGAAGGCGTCCGTGTTGGCGATAGGCTTCGCTCCGAGCCCGACCCCGAGGATGTCACGGATGACCCCTCCGATGCCGGTGCCGGCGCCGCCGTAAGGGTCGATCGCGCTCGGGTGGTTGTGGGTCTCGACCTTCACTGCGAGGCACCAGCCCCCGCGCTCAGGGTCGACGTCCGGTTCAAACTCGATGATGCCGGCGTTGTCATGGAAGACGCTGACGCACCACTCCTTGTCGAGGTCGAAGGTGGCCTTGGCGATCGTGGACTTGAGGAGGTTGTCGATCACCTCGCCGTCCATCTCAATGACGCCCTTGAAGGTCTTGTGTTGGCAGTGCTCGCTCCACGTCTGCGCGATGGTCTCCAGTTCGCACAGGCTCGGCTCGCGCCCCTCGGTCGCATAGTGCGACTGGACCTCCTGCATCTCGGTGAGGTTGAGGGAGAAGGCCCCCTCGGACGAGAGCTGGACGAGCCCGGCATCATCAAGCTGACGGATGGGGACCTCGACGCGGCCGTGTCGGGGGCGAGGCTCGGGCGCGCCATAGGGGAGGGCCTCGGTCCCGATGGAGATCGCCTCGATCACCTCGTTGGCGAGGGCCGCTCGCGCCGCCCCGTCGATGTCATGGGCGGGGGCGGCTTGCTCGAACGTGATCTCCCAGGCGCGGAAGGTTGAGACGCCGCCGGGGCGCTCCTCCGAGAGCAGACCGTCCGCTCGCAAGGCGTCCTCGAGCGTCTGGGCGACCGGGTCCATGACGCCCGGCTTACGCGCCACGAGCACGCGGTGCGAACCGGGAGCCGCTTCGGGCTGGGCGCCGGGCGCGGTCACTCGAGCGGAGTCCACCACGGGGTCCACGAGGAACTCCTTCGTGGCTCGGAGCCGGGCGGCCTCATCGAGGTCCGGGGGGAGCAGGTAACCGCGGCCGAGCCGCACCGACTCGATGCCCTGGAGTCCCAGCTCTGTGAGCGCCGCTTTGGCGTGCACGCCTTCCGGGTCATCCACGCCGTCACGGCGGAAGACCTCGATGCGCCAGGCGTTGGGGAGGGTGGAGTTGCCGTCAGGACCGGCGGCGCCGGGCCCAGGAGAGGCCATTTCGGTGGATGTCATGGGGAGCTCGGCGGGGCTCCGCTTGCCCGAGGAGGTGGGCTAGCCGCGCGCCGAGGCCCGATGGTAGTCGTGGAGACCGTGAGAAGGAACGAGCCTCTTGCTTGCTCGTGGGGGATCAGGTCGGGAGGATATGGCCGCACCGCCAGGCGGCGCGATCAGCCATGTCGACCGAAGAGAAGACCAGAGAACCGGCCGGGCTCCCCTTCGAGCGCGATATCCAGGAGATGGAGCGCAAGCTCGTGGAGCTCGAGGAGCAGGCGGGGGACGACCTCGACATCTCCGACGAGGTGCGTGCGTTACGCGGCAAGTTGAAGGAAAAGCTCGTGGAGACCTACGCAGGGCTCTCCGCATGGGATCAGGTGACGGTCGCGCGGCACCCGGATCGGCCGGTCACCGGGGATTATGTGGTCGGCGCCTTCGATGAGTTCATCGAGCTCCACGGCGACAAGCAGTTCGGGGATGACCCCGCGATCGTCACCGGCCTCGGCCGGATCGGCGAACGGCGCTTCATGCTCGTGGGGCATCGGAAGGGCCGCACGACCAAGGAGCGGCTGCGATGCAACTTTGGCTGCGCCCACCCAGAGGGCTACCGCAAGGCGCTGCGGAAGATGCAGCTGGCCGAGCGAATGGGCCTGCCCATCGTGACCATGATCAACACCCCAGGGGCCTACCCGGGGATCGGCGCGGAGGAGCGCGGCCAGGCCGCAGCCATCGCAGAGAACATCCTGAAGATGTTCGAGCTGAAGGTGCCCGTCATCTCCTACGTCATCGGCGAAGGGGGCTCGGGCGGCGCGCTCGGGATCGGCATCGCCGACCGCGTGCTGATGCTTCAATACGCGTACTACTCCGTGATCTCTCCCGAAGGCTGCGCCGCGATCCTCTGGAAGGACGGTGCGCGCTCGCCAGAGGCTGCGGAGGCCCTCGGGCTCACGGCGAACATCCTGCAAGGACTGGGGATCGTGGACGGCGTGGTTGAGGAGCCTCTCGGGGGCGCTCACCGCGACACCGAGGTCATGATTCGTTCCATGCGGGAGTCCATTTCCGAGCAGTTGGAGGCCCTGGAAGGGATCGACGGTGAGGCGCTGGTGGCAAATCGGCGCGAGAAGTTCCGACACATCGGTGCGATCGACGGTCGCTTCCCCTCGCCAGCCTGAGGGCTTGGCTCCGTTGCGGTTGGTGGCGAGCATGCCCCCCTCGTGGCTCAAAGGGAGACTCGCACTTGTGGGGTCCAGCGCCAACAGCCTGCCCGCAGCGCCGTATCGGGGCGCGTGCGACGTGATGTACGAGTCCGGGTCCGCTCGAGCCGCGGCGTTGGGCTTCCGCTGGGTCCAAGCGCGAGGCGTGGCCCAAGGCGCCCCGGGGGGAGCCCGGTGACGGCTCCGGACGAGCCTGAGGCGGCCGCCGACGCGCGCCGGGAGGCGGCGCAGCAGGACCATGCGCTCGTTCGCCAGGCGCAGGCGGGCCAAGAGGAAGCCTTTGCGGACCTCGTTCACCGCCACCAAGGGCGTGCGTACCGGGTGGCCCGGAACCTGCTTCCGGCGGACGAGGACGCCCAGGACATCGCCCAGGAGGCGTTCCTGCGGGTCTTCCGGAACATCGAGCGCTTCAACTTCGATCACGAATTCACGACGTGGCTGTACCGCATCGTGACGAACCTTTGCATCGACTTCCTCCGTAAGCGGCGGGTCGCCGTGTCGGTCTCAAGGGGCCGGGAGGGGGACGAAGGCGAGGAGTCCGCGCTCGACCTCGAGGACCACAATGAGCCGGCCCCGTGGGAGTACGCAGAGGCCACGGAGACCGCCGCCGAGGTGCACGAGGTGCTCTCGTCCCTGGCGCCTCATTTTCAGTCTGTTCTGACGCTGCGGGAGATCGAGGGGCTCGGGTGCCCGGAGATCGCCGAGATCGTGGGTGCGACCCACGTGACGGTGCGCTGGCGGCTGCACCGGGGCCGGAAGCTCTTTCAGGAGGAGTGGGAGCGTCGGTCACGAATGCGTCAGCAGGGCGGGGCCGAGCTTCTTCAAAGTGGGACCGCCGGAAAAGCTGGCGCCCAGGCACCAACACACGAGAGCGAGCGGCGTACTCGCCGCTCGAGAAGCAGTGACGAGGGCACACGATCATGAGACGAGGAGACGATGGAAATGACGGCGGGGCTGATAAAGGCCAGACCTTCCGGACTCGTGAGGAGTTCGAGTCGTCGCTTCCGCTCTTCGTTGGTGGTGATCTAGAGCCCGAGGATGAGCGAGCGGTTGAGGGGTGGCTTGCAAAGCATCCCGGGGACCGGGAGTTCGTGGACTCCGCTGAGCGCGCCCGGGATGTGTTGAAGGAGCACGCCCAACAGGTTCGCTCAGCGGCGGTTCCTGACCTCTGGCCGGGGCTGCGCCGCACCCTCGGCGAGGCGGGGGTCTTGCCCCGGGAGCCGGAGCCGGCTCGGGCCACCTCTCTTTTCATGTGGACCCGCGGCTTCGCGGCCGCAGCCGCGATCGCGGTGGCGACCGGGGTCGGCTTCCTCATGAGTGATGCCGCTCCGCCGGCCTCGGACCCTGCGAGGTCCGTGGTGGGTGCGGACGTCTCCCTGGAGTCCGACCCGTTTGGCGCGGACGCCGAGGTCGAATTGGTGGGGAGCCCACGGTCTGGAGCCCCCCTGCGGCGCCCGGGGCCGGGCGGAGAGCACCTGCTCGACGAGGCGCCCTTGGTGCCGCTCTGGCAGGTGCTGCCGGTGGTCCAGCCCGGCGCGTCGGGGTCTGGCTCAGAGCTCGCCAGCGACCGCCGCTAGGCCGCGTCGGGCGGGCCGCCCGCGGGCGCGTCCTGCCGCCCGGGCGGCGAGGTCACCCTTGGTTCGACGTGGAGATGGCCCGATCGCAGCGCTCGATGAGGTCGTAGGCCTTGCGGATGTCGGGGTCCTCGAAGCTCGCGGTCCGCGCGCGCAGGGCAATGAAGCGCTCGATGGACGTGCGCGCTTTGACGAACTCGCCCAGGTCAAAGAGCAGCTGGGCCTTGAGGCTGTGCGCCTCCGGGAGGTCGGGCTGTAGCACCAGGATCTCGTCGAACTCCGTGACCGCCTGGGTGTAGCGCCCAAGCTCTTCCTCCAGGAAGGCGATGTGCAGCCTGGTCTTCACCTCGAACTCTCGGTTGGACCGCTGGTTCTCGAAGAGCTTCGTCTCCTTCTCCGCATCGATCCCCTCATCCTCGAGCTGGATCATCACGAGGCGTTGGGAGCCTCGGATGGACTCGATGAGCTCGCGCCCGAAAGCGATGCTCTCCTCCATCTCTCCCAGGAGCGCGGTGGTGCGCACCAGCCCGCCGAGGGACTGGGGCTCGCCAGGGTAGATCTCCCGTGACTTGGAGAAGTGCGCCTTCGCCTCGGCCCAGAGGGTGCGGGCCTCGGCCTGGAGCTCGTCCGCGCGTCGCCCACGGTCGGGCGCGCTCGTTGTGCGGCTGCCGTCGCGGACCCCAGCGGCAGCCTCGTCGTAGAGGACCCCCGCCCGCTCCACGGCGGCGCCCCAGAACATCTGGACCCGGTAGTCGTCCTTCTCCTCGATGGACTCGAAGATCTGGATCGCCGCTTGGATGTTCTGCGAGCCGCCTTGGAGCAGCTTGCACTGCCCGTAGATGAGCAGGAAGCGGGAGTTGTCCGGGTCGATCTCCAGCGCGCGCTTGGCCTGGTCCTCGGCCCGCGCGATCTCACCGAGCTGTTGGTAGCGCAGGGCGTTCTCGAAGAACATCCCCAGCTTCTCTTCATCCGTGAGCTCGGCTCGCCCGTCGTCGCCGACGTCGCGCGTCGAGCTGCACGAGGCGAGTCCGCCGCCGAGCGCCGCGCTGAGGGCGAGGGCGAGGCCGGCCGTGAGGGAGAGGGGGCCCCCTCGTGTCGCGGTCGAGAGGCGCGAAAGGAGGGAAGGGGAGCTTGTGGGCATGGTGTCAGGGCGGGGTCGGAGGGTCGTTGGCTCCGCGCAATAGTGCATCGAGCCGGCTCTGTTGCATACGGACCTCAAGGATCCGTCCGCCGGATAGGGCTACGAGTCCCGGCTTTGCGCCCTTGGGCTTGTGGATGTGCTTGCGCTGCGCAACGTGAACGGGGGCGCGGTCGGTCCCTCGGATGGGGGAGAAGTGGATCGCGAGGTGCGCGGCGTCCAGCAGTTCCTCGGGGTCAGGCTCCTTGCCCTTGGGGGTGCAGAGCACGACGTGGCTGCCGGGGCAGTCCGCCGTGTGGAGCCAGAAGTCGGAGCCGCGGGCGAGGCGGATCGTGAGGGTGTCGTTGTCCCGCGAGGTCCGGCCGACGCGGATCTCGGAGCCATGGGACCCGATGAAGGTGCGGTAGGGTTTGCGGGGCGCCGGGGCCTTGCGCTTGCGCACATCAGCCACCTGGCGCGGGTCGAGCAAGCCGGCCTCGACCGCCTCGGCGTCCAGCTTCGCAGCGTCGACATCCTGGTCCTCGGCTCGCTCGGCCAACTCCTCGAGGCTGGCCATGCGGGCGCGGGCACGGTCCAACTCCTCGTCGACCGTGGCACGAGCCCGCTCGAGCTTGTGGAAGCGGTCGAAGAGCTTCTGGACGTTCTCAGCGGGGGCGAGCTTGGGGTCGAGCTCGATCGTGCGCTCGGGGGCTCCCTCGGCGAACCAGTCCTGGAGGCGCACCTCGCGGGCCCCGCGCTTGAACGAGCCCAGGGCCGACTTCAGGAGATCGCCGTCCATCCGGACCCTGTCGGCGCCGTCCGCGGCGCTGGCCTTGGCCTCGAGCCCGTCGAGGAGGGCGCGGGTCCTGGCGATCCGGCGCTTGACGCGCTGCCGCAGGGTCTTTCGGGCGTCCGCCTCATGGGCCTCAGCCGCGGCGGAGCCGAGGCAACGTTCCACCGCCCACGAGAGGGGCGCGCGGTCCTTGACCTTGCCGGGGGGGAGGTCCTCGGGGGTCCCGAGGGCGTCAAGCAGGCCCTCCGCGGAGACGGGAGGGGGCTTGCCAGCCCCCGGGGCGGACCAGGGGCTGCCCACTGCGAGGCGCGGCTCCTGGCCGGCCTTGGCCGGCGGGGTCGCGGCCATGGCGATCACCCGGTCCGCGGCGCCCATCAGGATGAGGTTCGCCCGTCGCCCAAAGAGCTCGAGGAGCAGGGCGCGGCGCCCCTCGTCCCCCCGCAGCTCCACGAGCACCATGCGGTCGCCTCGCACGGGGCTGATGGAGCGCAGGGTGGCCCCCGTGAGGTCGGCGGCCAGCGTCTGGAAGAACGGGCCCACGGGCCCGTCGTGCCGCTGGAGCCGGCCCTGCTGGAGGTGCACCCTCGGCGCGCTCGGGTCAGCGGCGAGCCGGAGCCGCAGCACCGCGGGCCCGTCCTCGTCCCTCGCCTCCGCAGGGGGCTCGAGAACGAGCAGGACGTCCCGGGGGGGGAACCCCTGGACGTCCTTGACCGTCCAGCCCGCGAGGAGCGGCTGGAGCTCGTCGCACAGCTGGGCGACGTGGTGAGCGGTGAGGCTCACCGGCTTGGGGCGCGGCTCGCTCAGGCGAGCTCCTCCTTCACGGAGTAGCGCCACTCCAGGTCCGCAGGGGTCCAGTCCGACAGCTCAGCGGCGTCGGCGAACCAGAGCCCGAGCTCGAACTTGGCGGTGTCCTCTCCGTCGGAGGCGTGGACCAGGTTGTTCGAGAAGCTCATGCCCAGATCGCCGCGGATGGTGCCGGGGGCGGCCTCACGGGCGTTGGTCTTGCCGACGAGGGTGCGGACCACGGTGATGGCGTCCTTGCCCTCGAGGGCGATGGCGACCACGGGCCCGGAGGACATGAAGTCCACCAGGTTGGGGTAGAACGGGCGCTCCTTGTGAACCTCGTAGTGCTGCTCCAGCACCGAGCGGTCAAAGGTCCGCATCTTGAGTCCGACGATGCTGAGGCCCTTGGCCTCGAAGCGAGAGAGGATCGTGCCGACGAGGCCGCGCTGGACGGCATCAGGCTTGAGAAGGACGAGCGTGCGCTCCACGAGTGGTCTCCGGAGGTATTTGTGATCTCGGATGGGTCTGCCCGACTCCCGCGGCAAGAGCGCGAGATGGCGATCGGGCGCGAGAGGATAGCGACCGCGGTGCTCTGGGCGGGGCCCCGAGTGGGGTGGGGAGGTTTTTTCTTCTCCGGGAGGAGGATTCGGGCTTTCGTCTGGTTGACCTCGGGACCTGCCTCTCTATCCTCGCTCGCACATTTCCGGATCAGCGGGTGCCCTTGGGCGCTCCCCGGACTTTCAAAACGGAAACGGACGATCCCCATCGTCCAGCCTCGCTCCAAAGCCTCTCCATCGCTTCGGGTCGTCCCCCGATCTCGGGGTCGGCGCTCGCGAGCCCCATCACGCCGAGTTCGGAATGTCGACCAGCAACGATCCCTCGGGCCTCCCAGGTCCAGATCAGGCAGGCGACGCCCCGGAAGCGGAGGGCTCGATCCCGAACGTACCCGGCGCGGAGTGGGTCGGAGAGCAGCGCGAAGTCGGCAAGGCGGCGGGCGCCGGACTCCAATTCGGCCTCACGATCTGCGTCTTCGCGGTGGCCGGGCTTTGGCTGGACGAGCGACTGGGCACAGCCCCCTGGCTCCTGGTCGCGGGTGTGCTGCTCTCATTCTTCGGTGGCACCGTCTCCCTCATCAAGAAGTACAGCTGACTGCCCTGCGGTCTTCCTCGGCCCGACCCATCCAAAGCCTCTGACCCTCAGGGGCGCCCTCAAAGCCTCCCCCCCAAACTCCGTGCAGCGTGCCACTCTCTCCGCCCTGATCGCCGTCGCCCTCGGCGTCGGCTTTGTCTCCCTCCGCGGGGAAGGCATGGATCTGGTGGCGGTTGGCGTGCTCGGCGGCGTGGGGCTTGGTTCGGCGGCGGCGCTGCTCTCGCACTCCCTCGTCTCGGCGGCGATGCAGTTGCAGGCCGAGAAGGCGCTGCAGTTCGTGCTCGCTGGCTTCGGCGTGAAGGCTGTCGGGGCCATTGCCCCCTGGGCGGTGCTCGCCTTCTGGGCGCCCGCGGCTGGCGTCGCGGACCCCGCGTCCTACGTCCTCGGTTATATCGCCGCTGCCCTGCTCGTGCTGGGCGCCGGCGTCATTGATCATCTCCGCCTCGCGGCCGTCGTCTCGCATCAGCGGGCGCGCGCCGGGATGGAAGGCGGCCTCACCCACCCGGTTTCCACTGGCTCCAGCGCACCGCTGGAGAGCGCGTCGTGAGCATCCTCCGCCCGCTGGCAATGCTGGCCGTCCTGGTCGGCGCCTGTTTTCTCACCCATCGTCATACGCCGCATCACACGGCGTCTGAGGACTCCCTCTTCTCGACGATCTTCATGCACGTCATCCCTGCGCCGGTCGTCGGCGCCCACGGGGACCACGCGCATGACGAAGGCGTCGAAGTCGACCACTCCGAGGCCGCGTCGGCCGAGGCGGTGGGGGACCACGCTGACGAGCATCACCACGCCGAGCCGGCCCTTCATATCGGCCTCCCGGCCTTCCTGGGGGGCTTTGACGGCCACCCGACGAAGGAGGGACACCAGCTCGTGGTCTACAACCTGCAGATCTTCCAGCTGGCCGCGCTGCTGATGATCCTCATCGGCTTCAGCGGGGTCCCGTCGTACCTGCGGACCGGTCAGGGGGACACCACCTCGAAGCTGATGGCGGGTTTCTGCCTGTGGCTCAGGGACGACCTCGTCGAGCCGGCGATGGGTAAGGAGCTGGGCAACCGCTTCCTGCCGTTCATGATGTTCATCTTCTTCTTCATCATGTTCATGAACGTGATGGGGCTGACGCCGGCGTCGGTCACGCCCACCGCGAGCATCTTCGTGACAGGCGCCCTCGCCACCATCACGTTCTCGACCATGGTCATCGGCGGCATGATCGCCCAGGGGCCGGTGGCGTTCTTCAAGAACCTCGTGCCGCACGTGCCCCTGATCCTGTGGCCGCTGATGTTCGTCATCGAGCTGACCGGGCTGATCCTCAAGCCCGCGGCGCTGATGATTCGACTCTTCGCGACCATGACGGGCGGCCACCTCGTGGTGCTCTCCTTCCTGGCGCTGATCTTCCTCTTCGGGCCCTTCGCTGGGAACTCGATGGGCAAGGCGCTCGCGATCAGCCCGGCCTGGGTTGGCTTCAGCGTCTTTGTGATGATCATTGAGGCGTTCGTCGCCCTCGTCCAGGCCTACATCTTCACCCTCCTCTCCTCGCTGTTCATCAGCGCTTCGATTCACCCCGAGCACTGATCAGCGGGAGCCAAGGCTCGGGGGCCCGCAGGGGGCCTCGATCCAACCCGTGTAGGGCCGGCACCGCCTGGCCCCCCTCCGACCCTTCTGAATCCGTCTCGCTAAGGCCTCCGCCGACGCGAGCGACTTTCCGACTTAGCAGGTCCTCAGCGACCACTACCACTCGACTACGAAAGCCATGTTCAACCCCGTTCAAGAACCGCAGGCCGCTCTCGACATCGCCAAGGCCGGAGCCGGTATCGGCGCCGGACTCGCCGCCATCGGCGCTGGTCTCGGCATCGGTAAGATTGGTGCCAGCGCTGCCGAGGGCATCGCCCGTCAGCCCGAGGCCGACGCCAAGATTCGCGGGATCGCGATCATCCTCGCGGCGTTCGTCGAGGGTGTTGCCCTCTTCGCCGTCGTCCTGACGCTGCTCATCGCCAACCAGTGAGCTGCGGCGGTCCCCGGTCGGCCCGCAGGGCGCGCTCAGCGCGTCCGCGGTCGGCCAGGCGGGACCGCTAGGGGAGGTTTCGCGTCGCCGCGCCCTCCCTCGACCTCAACTTCTCGACGCCGCCCCCGTGCGGTGCCCCGTCTGCGACTCCCCGCCGGACCCCTTTCACTCAGGTCCCAATGCCGCTTTTCACGAACATCCAGAGCCTTCCGCTCCTCGTCGCCGAGGGGGGAGGTTTCGACGTCTTCGACCCGAACGGCGCCGGCAACTTCCTCTGGACGCTGCTCATCTTCGCGCTCTCGTTTCCGCTCATGTGGAAGATGGTCTTCAGGCCTATTGTGAGCGCGCTGATCGAGCGGGACGCCAAGGCCTCCGAGGCGATCCACGCCGCGGAAGCTGCCAGCGAGGCTGCCGAGCGCAGCCGAGCAGAGGTTGAGGTCGCCCTTGGCAACGCCAACGCCGAGGCGAAGAAGATCATCGCGAGCGCGACCTCACGGGCCGAGGCCCGCGAGCGCGACATCGTCGAGAACGCCAAGAAGGAGGCCGGGGCGATGATCCTCAAGGCCAAGGCCGACATCGACGGTGAGCGCGAGAAGGCGGTTGCTCAGATCCGCTCTGAGGTCGTCGAGCTCTCCATGAAGGCCGCCACGGAGGTCCTCGGCCGCGCTGTGAGCGCGGACGATGACCGTCGTCTGGCCGAGCAAATCGTCAGCGCTTCGGGGAACTGATCGTGATCCTGGATCCCGTCACCAACCGCTGGGCCGACGCGCTCTTCGAGGTCGCCCGCAAGGCCGACGCCATGGAGGCCATTCAGGCTGACACGGCGCGGCTCTCTGCGGAGGTCTCAGCCCCCAAGGTCGCCGCCTTCCTCTACGGCAGCAGCGTTCCTCAAGAGGAGCGTGTCAAGCGGTTCCAGCCTCTGCTGGAGCTGCTGCACCCCAAGACCCAGAGCTTCGTGCGGCTGCTCTTCGAGCGTCGCCGCGTGGAGGTCCTGAGGGGCATCGGCGAGGCATTCAAGCGCAAGGTCTACGAAGAGACCGGGCGTGTTGAAGGCGTCGTCGAAGCCGCTCGTGAGCTCTCCTCCGAAGATGTCTCCAAACTCGAGTCCGCCGTCGGTGCCCGTATCGGCAAGACGGTCGTCCTCACCCAGCGTCACTCCGCCGACCTGATCGGCGGCGTGCGCGTCATTGTCGGCGCCCGCCTCTTCGACGCGACGGTCAAAGGCCGCCTCGAGTCGATGCGCGAGCGCCTGATGTCAGCCGCCCTGCCCGGTTGACAACTCTGCTGCCTCACGGCGGCACTCCACGAACACACCAAGACGTCCACCACGACACCCGCCCTCGCGATTGGCCAGGGCAAACGAACCATGGATCTCCGACCCGCCGAAGTGACCTCAATCCTCGAGAAGGAAATTGAGGAGTTCAGCCAGGACAGTGGCATGCAAAGCGTTGGCACCGTGCTCAGCGTCGGTGACGGTGTCGCCCGCGTGTACGGTCTCGATGACTGCGTGATGAACGAGCTCCTCGAGTTCGAGGGCGGCGTCCGAGGCGTCGCGCTCAACCTCGAGGAGGACAACGTGGGCTGCGTGCTCCTGGGCTCCGCCACCGAGGTCAAGGAAGGCCAGCAGGTGAAGGGCACCGGACGGATCATCTCCGTGCCGACGGGCGACAAGCTCCTCGGCCGCGTGGTGAACGCGCTGGGCGACGCGGTCGACGGAAAGGGCCCGCTCGGCACGAGCGAGTCGGACCTGCGCCCGATCGAGCAGGACGCCCCCTCCGTGGTGGAGCGCCAGCCGGTGGACCAGCCGCTCCAGACGGGGATCAAGGCCATCGACGCGATGATCCCGATCGGCCGAGGCCAGCGAGAGCTCATCATCGGCGACCGGCAGACGGGCAAGACCGCGCTGCTGGTGGACACGATCCTCTCCCAGAAGACCACGGGCGGTGGTGACCCCACCAACCCCGAGCAGGTCCTCTGCATCTACGTTGCAGTCGGCCAGAAGCAGTCCACGGTCGTCGACATCGTGCGCCGCCTCGAGTCCGAGGACGCGATGAAGTACACGATCGTCGTCAGCGCCTCCGCAATCGACGAGGCCTCCATGCAGTACCTGGCGTGCTACGCCGGCTGCGCCATGGGGGAGCGGTTCCGCGACGAGGGCCGCCACGTCGTCATCTTCTACGATGACCTCTACAAGCAGGCCCTGGCCTACCGCCAGGTCATGCTGCTGCTCCGTCGCCCGCCGGGCCGTGAGGCCTTCCCCGGCGACGTGTTCAACCTGCACAGCCGCCTCCTCGAGCGCGCGGCCAAGCTCGCGGACAACGCTCCGGAGATCAACCCGCGCTTCTCCGCCGGCGGCGGCACGCTCACCGCGCTGCCCGTTGTGGAGACCCAGGAGGGTGACGTCTCGGCGTACATCCCGACCAACGTCATCTCGATCACCGACGGCCAGATCTTCCTCGAGGGCAACCTTTTCAACGCGGGCATCCGCCCCGCGGTGAACGCCGGCATCTCGGTGTCGCGAGTCGGCGGCGCGGCCCAGATCCCGCCCATGAAGAAGACGGCTGGCTCGCTCCGCCTTGACCTCGCCCAGTTCCGCGAACTTCAGGCCTTCGCCCAGTTCGGCTCGGACCTCGACAAGGCCACCCAGGCCAAGCTGACCCGAGGCGAGCGCCTCGTCGAGATCTTGAAGCAGGGCCAGTACCGCCCGGTCGAGGTCGCCAACCAGGTCATGATCATCTACGCGGGCACCTCGGGTGCTCTCGACGGGATCCCGGTCAGCAAGGTCGGCGAGTTCGAGGCGCAGTTCATCGACTACGTGAACGACACGCACCCCGAGGTCGCCCAGCAGATCCGGGACGCCAAGAAGGACATTCCGGCTGAGGTCAAGACGATCCTGGATGCGGCGGCCAAGACGGTCACCGCGCAGATCGCCTGATCGATCCACTCCGCAGCTCCTCCGAAACCTCTTCGAGATAGCGCATGGCTGGCATCAAGGAACTTCGCCTTCGGATCAAGTCCGTCGGCAGCATCAAGCAGATCACGCGAGCGATGGAGATGGTCTCTTCGACCAAGCTCCGCCGCTTCCAGGATCGTGCGATCGCATCGCGTCCCTACAGCGAGGAGATCGCCGGCCTCGTGTCGCGCCTCTCCTCGGTGCTCGGGGACGACATGGAGGCCGCCGAGAAGATGTTTCTCCGCGGCAGCCAGCGCAGCGGAGCCAACGGCCTTACGGCCCCTGGAGTCCCTT
>JAQWJQ010000176.1 GCA_029248265.1 Planctomycetota bacterium | reverse complement strand
CGCCCGGGTGGAATCGGGCGAAGAGATGGGCGAGCTCGCGCGCGAACTGTCCGACGACCCCGTCTCTCCTGAGGACCAGACGCCCGGCTGCTACACGCTCCTCAACACCGGCGTTCGGGATCGCGCAGGGGACAAGCTGGCGCTCGACCTCCAGAAGGAGCTCCAAGCCGAGTTCACCGAGAAGAGCGCGGAGTTCCGCGCACAGATGACGAAGGGGGACCTCACCCAGGAGGCCTTCAACGAGCAGATGTCCGCGCTGCAGCAGAGCCTGCAAATGCGAATGATGGACGCCATGGCGAACCCTCGAGACAAGATGGTGCCGGCGTTCGGCGACGTCGGGTTCGCGCTGGAAGTGGGCGGCGTGGGGCTGGCGACGCACGACGAGACGACGTCTCCGTTCGGCTACCACGTGATCCGCCGAGTGGAGTGACCGCGACCGGTGAGGCGATCCTCAGCTGCCGGCGCCGGGGGCGCCGTCGGCCGACGCCTGCTCCACGCGAGCGAGCTCGGCCAGGGACAGGTTCGCCGTGCTGCCGTCGCGCGAGGCTCTGAAGCGCTCGAAGGCGCCATCCACCGCGGCGTCGTCTTCATCGACCGCGAGGAACGCCGCGCGGGTCGAGTCGAGGATCGAGTCCCCCTTCAGCGCGTCGAGGACGTCCTGCATGTGGATCGTCGAGGGATCCGCCGCGACGACGTAGCACAGCTCACCCTCGCCAGCCTCCAGCGGAGCGAGGACCCGCGCGTGCTCGAGGCAACGGGCGACCTCCCCCACCACGCGCTCCGGGCAGGCCAACGCCTCGGCGAGCCCTGCGACGGTTTGGGGAGCCTTGGCGTCAAAGAAGGCGCGCGTCACCCGCACCGCAACGCGGAGGGCCACGACCTCCTTGAGCGCGAGGTCATAGTCCCGGCTCTGCACCAGCTGGCCGTGCCGCTCCTCGTTCTGGTGGGCGGCGGCAGCCTCAGCACCGAGCAGCACCGTCATCCACGAGGACTGAATCCAGACCAGGAAGATCGGCAGCGCGGCGAAGGTGGAGTAGATGGCGTTGTAGTTCGCGACCCCGACCTGGAGCTTCAGGTGCGCCACCTGAAAGAGCTGCCACATGGTCCCGCCGACCATTCCCCCGAGGAGCGCCGAGGAGAAGCGCACCGAGGTGTTCGGCATGAACAGATACGCGACGGTGAAGGCGGCCCAGACGATGGCCATGGAGCCGAGGAGCGCCAACCCCGGGCTGGTGGACCACGGCCCGGAGATGACCTCCGTCCGGACAACCCCGAGCGCCCCCGTCCCCGCCACGAGCAGCAAGGGGACCAGCACGACGGTTGAGAAGTAGTCGGCCAGCTTGCGCGGTAGTGAGCGAGCGCGCTGGACCCCCCAGATGTCGTTGAAGGCGTGTTCGATCGAGCTCAGCAGCCGGATGACCGTCCAGAAGACGATCAGGAAGCCGACGATCCCGAGCCTCGAGACGTTGGTGCTCTGGACAAAGCCGAGCATCGTGTCGATGGCCTCTCGCACCTGAGACCCCGGCGCCCCGTCCGGCCCTCCGCCGGGCTCCGCGGCCACCCCGAACGTCGAGTCCAGGAAGGGGAGGATCGTCTGCGCCAGCAGCGTCTCGTAGGCGCCCATGCCCTTGGCGACCGAGAAGGCGAGGGCCAGGAGCGGCACCAGCGAGAGCACGGAGATGTACGTCAGCGCGGAGGCCCGCCAGGTGCAGCGGTCCTTGACGAAGTTGACGCAGGTGAGTTGGAGCACCCGCGTCACCGCGTACAGGGCGCGGCGCATCCTCGGGAGGGTGGTGACCTCCATGGCCCACAGGTCCCTCGCGAAGAAGCGCCGGATCGCCGCGCCCCGCGAGGCTTCGGCCGAGGCGATGCGCCGTGAAAGGCGCTGCCTCACGAAGGGCTGAGCCACCGATGAGGGCTCCTGTGACTCCGGTGCCTCGGAGTCACCTGCGCTGGACTGTGTGGATTCGGACAAGGTGTGAGGGGCCGCTACCTGGGCCCGCAACGGATGCTTCGGCTCCAGGCAAGCGACGCCTGAGCCTCCCCCATGGAATCCGGAGCGGGTCGGAGTTTGGGGCAGAAACCAGCGAGTCGTTTCCCGGCCACTCCCCTTGACCAGCCCGGAGCGAGAGCGGGCGAGGCGTGGCGGGCGACGGCTGGCCCCTGGAGGCGGCGAGCCGCCTCGTCCGCGCGCACGACGACAGGCCCGCCCTCCTGGGGGTGGCCAAGGGGGGCGTCCCCGCCCGTACTTGACCGGTTCCGAACGAATTAGCCTCGGCGGGGCCCGCACCCCCGCAGACTCGGGGCGGATGGGCGGCCCCATCACCTGAGTCGCGGGAGCAGCGTCATGACCACGCTCCCCATGACCCGCGCCCAGCACTTCCAAGAGCACCTCTTCACGGAGCTCCCTTTCCGAGCACGGCACCTCAGCCCCCTGCGGCGCCTGTATCGGCAGATGCTCGCCGGCTGCCTGGGAGAACAGTTCTCCTTTCACGCCTCGCCAGGTCTGCACCCGAACATGACCTGGCACTACGCGACGAACCCGCACACGCTGGCGGCGTTCCAACGGTGCCTGACGGGCAGTGACCTCAGCGAGAGCCTCTCCATTGTTGACGGCGACGCGAGACTCCTCGCAGCCTGCTTCGTCGTCGTCCGGGGAGACACACCCGCGCTCGACTACCACGTGGACTACGGACAGGTCGAGATCCCCTCCGGCGTCACGGGGACCATGCTGACGCCACTCCACGCCTTCAACCCGCCGTACGGGCAGCTCGATTATTGTGAGGGCGGACGCGAGCTTGAGTACCGCTACAGGGTCGGCGACGCGATCCTCTTCGACGGCAAGCTTCAACACCGCCCGCAGGCGGCCGGATCCATCGAGGGCGAGGCGAGGGTCCTCGTCTCATGGAGCATCGCGACCGAGGACCCCCGATACTGCTTCGCGATCCGGCGGGTGATCGAGAGCCAGATGCCAGACCCGCCGAGCCCCGACGCCTAGGCCCTGGCGGCCCGAGGGCCAGCCAAGCGGGCCCCACACCCGCGCGCCCGTGGCCACCTGCGACCGCCGGGGAGCGACCGCCTTCAGCCCGCTCGGCCCGCCGCCGCGACGCGGGTCACAGCGTCCGACGCGCCCTGATCCGGCCCGCGCGATCGCGCAACAACACCGTCTCACCGGGCGCGAGGTTGCCGTCGAAGGGCCCCACAACAAAGTGCCCCTCACCGCCGGTCGGCGCCACGGCGCGGGCGCGGAAGTCACCCGGGCTCGCGCTGATATAGACGCGGCCTCCGGCCTCCACCACGGTGCCCGGCGGCAGCGTCATCGTCACGCCACCCTCCACCTGATACCCGGAGAGGTCGGTGGACCAGGGAGCGTCGTTGGTCAACTCGAGGAACTCCTCGTCCTTGTTGCCCGACGCCGGGTCCGCGTCGAAGGCCGTGATCCGGAGGCGCGTCCGGCCCGAGTCTGCCTCAGGGACGAGCCCGCCGTTCACCTCGAGCTGCGGCCCGTAGAGGAAGAGGCGTCGGCTGGCCACGTAGTCCGTCAGCATCCGGTCCTTCGCCTGCTGGAAGTTCCGGGGCGTCCCCCAGGTGGGCACGCCCCAGCGGGCTTCATCCAGCGCGATGTCTGCGGCCATCGAGGTGTAGGCACCGTTCACCAGGAGCTCCATCCGGAGCTCCCCCGCCGGAGTCCCCGGCGGCTGCAAGAGCTCATCGCAGACCGTCCGCAGGCGACGCAGGTACATCGTCCTCAGGCGCGGGCTCTCGTAGATCCGGTTGATCAACCGGTTCCAGAAATTGTCTGAGGTGCGGTGCTGGCTGTCCCCGAACAACACGTGGCTGTATTGCGGGTGGTTGTAGGTGATCCGGTCATTCAGGACGCCGCCCGACGGGTTGTAGTTTCGGCCCCAGGTCAGGTCCTTGTCCCAGGGAATGAACTGCCACTCTCCGTCCCCGTCCGAGTCCCGATACAAGAAGTGATTCTTGTGGAGGTGGTCGTTCTCGTGGATCAACCAGCAGGCAACGAGGTAGCTCATCACCCGCGGCACGTCGAGCACGTCAAAGAGGTAGTCCTCCATCCCAGGTCCGCCCTGGGCCACGGTTGAGACGAACGCGGAGAGGTCCGCGTTGTTCTCGTTGGTGCGGGTCACCTTCTCGACGCTGGACGTCCCGCTGGTGAAGGGGTTGTACATCTTGTACAGGGCACCGTCCGGGTCGACTCCAACGCGCTCGAGGAAGAACCGGTCCAGCTCCTCGACGAACGTCTGGACCGAGTAGAAGTCACCGTTCTGCTGGAGGCGCACAGGGAACGACTTGGAGACCAACGAGCCGACCTCCTCATAGAGGCCGTAGGACAGGAACTGCCGTACGTGGGCCTTGTCCGCCCAGTGGGTGTTGAGGTTGGCCTCGTCGATCGGGGCGCCGAAGATCTCCAGCTCCGGCCGGTCGTCCGGGTTGAAGTCAAACTTGTAGCTCTTGCGCGGATAGCCCGCGGAGCTCTGCCCACGCCGGTTCACCTTGACGTTGTCGTAGAACTCCCCCTCGATCCAGATGGAGCAGCACGTCCCGTTGCTCGTGTTGGCCGCCCCGGGGTTCTGTACGAACCACTCCCAGACGTCCAGGGGGCTTC
This sequence comes from Planctomycetota bacterium, assembly GCA_029248265.1. Taxonomy (GTDB): domain Bacteria; phylum Planctomycetota; class UBA1135; order UBA1135; genus Saltatorellus. The sequence goes on along the minus strand of JAQWJQ010000176.1, from coordinate 967 downwards.
CCGCGTGGCTCGGGTCCGCGACGACGGTCCCGAACCACTCCGGTGAACCGAGCGGCTCGAGAAAGAACGGCAGCGCGGTCGAGCTGAGCCCGTCCGCCACGGTGACGCGGTAGCGGACCATTTCGCCTGCCCCGCTCACGCCGGAGGGGATCACGCCGGTGTACACCGCGTCCCCCGCGACGAGGTCCGGAGCCACGCCGTCGTCGGCCATGGGCGCGGTCTGCACTCCCCCGTACATGACCCGGTAGTCAAGGTCCACGGTCGGGAGCCCGGCGGTGGTTGTCGGCGCCTGCGCCGTGACGATGAGGTCCTGAGCGTCCGTCGGCTGCTGCGGCGTGTGCGTGACGCCCCAGACGGGAGGCGCCCCCACCCCGTTCGGCGCGCCCGGGCTTGGCGCGGTGAAGAGCCGCTCCACGTCCGTCGCTCCGGGGTTAAACGACAGCCCATAGCTGACGTCCTCTGCCTGGGGCGGGTACTCGGGCGCGTACTCGTTGACGACCGTGCCCGCCGGATTCACCAGCGCGAGGTACTCGCCCCCACCGGAGAGCCGGAAGTTCGTGTGCAGGGTGCCCGCCGAGATCCGTCGGTCCTTGCCCGACGCAAAGACCACCACGAAGCCCCCAGCCGGCAAGACCGTGCTGGCGCCGAAGGTCCACTTCGTGAGGGCGCCCGCGTCATCGGTCAGCGACCAACCGTCGAGGTCAACCGTCCCGGCGCCGGCAACGTTATGGATCTCGATCCAGTCCGAACGATCGCCGTCCTCGTCCTCCAAGCCGTCATCATTTCGAGCCAAGAACTCAGTGAGCGCAGGCCCAGGAGGAAGCGCGGCGCTGGAGGACTGGCTGGAGCTCTGAGCGAGGGGCAGTCCGGAGGGACGGACCGCCTGCTGAGCCGAGGCCTCTCCATGGAGCAGAGCCGCAGAAAAGAAGGTAGCGAAGAGGGGTGTGGTGAAGAGGCGCATGGGGCT
>JAQWJQ010000152.1 GCA_029248265.1 Planctomycetota bacterium | reverse complement strand
AGGGTGATCAGGGCCGCCGTAAGGAGGACGGACGTGGGGGAGGAGGTCATGGGGACCATGGGGGGGGGGCCGCCGCGGGTCGTCCCGCGGCGCGGCGGTGTCGTGGGTCGGGTCAGGTGCTCGGGCGGGGGCCAGATGCTGGTGGGCTTGTGGCCTGGACGCCCCCGAACCTTGCCCTCTAGCCTCGGGAGTGGCCAGAGTCACCTGGGTCCAGGGGGCTCGGGGCCTATAGACTAGGGACCGCCCGCGGCAAAGGCGCCACGCCGCCCGTCGGTTCAAGGTTCGCAGTCTCCGGGAAGATCCCACGGTCCCCTGCGTCTCACCCGCCCCTCGCGTAGCCCCTCCCCGGCGCCCAGGTCCTCCTCACCCCGCCCCTCGCCCCAGATGCTTGACCGCCGCCCGCTCTCCGGAGCCATCCTTCTCGCAGCCTTGGGCCTCGGCCTCGTCTCGAGCTGCGATAACCCCACATGCGTTTTTGTTGACGGGTGCACGGGGTCGAATGGCGGTAACGGTCCCGGTGGACTCGGGAACGAGGGCGCGACCTTCCCCGAGGAAGGGGCCTTCATGGCGGCGGGGGCACCCACCCTGGTCGCTGCGGCCCCGCAGCTCCAGGACCTGCACCCCCGGAGCCCGGTCTTCGTTGAGTTCTCCGAGAGCCTGAGCTCCGAGAGTCTGAGCGACGCGTTCCGGATCATCGACGTGGTGTTCCAGCAGGAGATCCCCCTGTCGCCGCCCGCGCTCGTGGGCGACGGCCGAGTCGTGGTGTTGGTCCCCTTGACGGGGTACGCCCCCGACCGTCAGTACCAACTCCTCTATGGGAGGGACGCCGCGATCCAGGACCTGAACGGCGAGGCGGTTTCGATCACTCAGAACCAGGCCTTGCTCGACTTCGCGGTGGTCGACGCGTCGCTCATTCCTGAGCCGCGTCTGATCTACTCGTACCCGCCCGACCTCACGACGCTCCAGGGGGACGCGAGCGAGATCGTGATTGGCTTTGATCGGCAGATGGAGACCTCGACCTTCACGGCCGACACGTTCGACGTCCTTGTGGATGGGCTCCCCCCGGCGTTCGACCCACCGCCGGAGTCGGTGCCGATCGGGACCACCGGGCTGGGGTTTGGCCTGACGCAGGTGTGGCGATGGATCCCGCGTGACGCCGATGGGCGATCCGTCTCCTTGGGCGCGGATGTCCAGGTCAAGGTCAAGCTCGCCCAGGGCGTCGAGCTGCTGACCTCGGTGGAGGGCGACGTCCTGCCTGCCTCCGAGACCGAGTTCCAGACCCTGGGTTTGAGCATGCCGGTGGCCGTGCGTAAGGTCGCCGGCGCGGGCAGCGCGGATAGCTTCAGTGCGGCGGATGTCTTCGGTGGGGCGCCGATTGTGGAGATCCAGCTGGCTCAGCCTGCGCCTAGCGGTGTGACGGCAGAGGCGTTCCTGTTCGGGAAGAGCCCGCAGAACAACGACCTGCTGAAGGCGACCGCTGTCGCGGTGGACTTTCCCGAGGGCACGAGCACGCTCACGCTCACGGCAGAGCAGCTCGGGATGCTTGACTCGCTCGGCGCGGCGGAGTTCGCCGATGGCGATTTCGAGTGTGCCATCCAGCTCCGTCGCTTCGGGTCGCCGACGGGCGCCCGCCTCTTCGATGGCGACGCCGCCACCGGCGCAGCAGAGCGGTCGTACTTTGACACGGTGGCGCCCACCTTGCTCGGGCTCGGCGCTGCCGGGGCCGACGTGTCGAGCTTCGTAGGGGACCTCCGGGACCTGGCCATCGTCGGCCGGGCCAGCGAGCCCGTTTCGTTCGCTTTCGTGGACGCGGGGGCCAGCGGGACGAACGGCGGGAGCCTCGCGGCCCCGCCTCAGACGGCCTTCTCCGGCCCTGTGGAGGCCTCCGGGGAGGCCCTCTTCGTCACCGCGGCGGTGCCCGCGGGGGCGATCAACCCGAACAGCGGGGGCGTGGACTATGAGCTCTCGATCTACGACCGTGCGGGGAACTCGACGACGGTCGCGGCTTCGGGGACGTACCTCCAGCGCGGCGTCATCGGGCCGGGAGGCGACCCCACGGGGGCGAACGTCCTGGTCCGCGTCTATGACCGGCGGTCGCTCCGTGGTGTGAACAACGCCACGGTCTTCAGCCACGCCGAGAGCGGCGGTGCCCTGAGCTTTGAGGGGGCGGGGACCACCAGCATCATTGGGGTCACCATGGTGCCAGGCGCGACCGCGGGGAACACGGTCATCACCGTCGACGCGCCGGGCTATGACCTGTTCACCTTCCACGGGGTCCCGAGCACATCTCTCGAGGTGTTGCTCGATGTCTCGAGTGAGCCGCCGGCTGGGGTTCAGGGTACGGTCACCAGCGTGTTCCCCACCGGTAACTTCACCGGCGCGACCACGAAGGTCGCCGACACGCGAGCTCCGCGCCTGCGGCGCTTGAGCGACGTCTCGCTCTGTTCACCGAGCTCCAACGCGACGACCTTCGAGTGCCCCTACGGACCGGTGCTCATCGAGACCTCGACGGTCGGCGCGATCTCTTTCCTCGCGACCCAGGACGACATCCCCCAGTTCACCTTCAACCCGATCACGTACCTGCGAGGCTTCGGGTTGACGGCGCCGTTGCTCCCGGTCGCCGCGGGTGAGACGGCCCTCGATGTGGACATCGACGCGGGGGACCAGTTGGCGTTCTCCGCTCCGGCGCTGCAGCCCTTCGCGCTGCCGCCTCATGTGCTCGACACGTCGAGCCTGGTCAATCTTGGGCCCGTCTCGGAGCTGACCCTCACGGCGGAGGCGGTCACCACCGGCCTCGGTGGGTCGCTCATTGTCGGGCGTGCCAACCCCTACCCCCTCGGCGGTGGGGGCACCAGATGGACCGCTCTCGGAGCGGTCGCCGGGCTTGCTGGCGCGGCGGGCGATCTCCAGGGCCGCGGCGCGATCGACGGGGACCTGCTACTCCGGGCCGCGGTGCGAGACGCGGCTGGTAACGAGGTCGCGGCGCGCCCACGCCTCTCCAGCAGTGGTGGCCAGTTGGTGCCGATTGACGTGCCCCGGTTGCTCTCTCCGAGCCCGGGAGGCTCGGCGGGCCCCTCCGCGTTCAACCTGGTCGTGGAGGACACGCTACCCGACAGCGTCGGGGGCGATGGGCTCACGGAGGTCCAGCTCACGTCGTCCAGCGGGCGGAAGTGGAAGCTCTGGACGCTTGATACGGCGGACGCCTCTGGTGACCTCCTGCTCTCTGCCCCGGATCTCGCCGCGGAGGGTGGAGCGGGGCTTCCGCCCGGCGCCCTCTCGGCGGAGGTTCGGATCTGGGGCTGGGACTTTGACCGTGGGGAGTTCCTCTGGAGCGACATCGAGCGGGAATATGAGCTGTCGGGGTTCGCAGCTGCGGTGACCTTCACCCTGGACTGAGGCCTGTCCGCTTGCGGTGAGCCACGCTGGGTCGACCGCGGGTTTCGCCGTGGGCTCGTGGCAGGCGTCCGGGGCCGTGCTTTCGCCGTCTGGGGCCCCCAGGGCGAGGCAGAGGGGAGCTTCAGGCGCCGAGGGGGGGGCGCCGTGGTTCGGCACCGTGAGCGCGCCTCCTGG
>JAQWJQ010000145.1 GCA_029248265.1 Planctomycetota bacterium | reverse complement strand
AGGCGCACACCGGGCAGGTATTCCCCATGTAAGCCGCCCGGTTCCTCGCAAGCACCAGCCCGGGGGTCGGCGACGTCGCCTTACGGATCATCCACCCCAGAAACGCGAGGGTGATTCCGATCGAGGAGAGGATCGCGATGTACTTGAAGTACTCCGCCGGGAACCGATCGAACATCTCCCGGCCCACAGTCCAGAACGTGGCCAGCAGAAACGACATGTAGATCGGACGCCAGGCGTGGCGCCACCGCTTCCACACCAGGAACGCCGCGACGAGGAACAGCGGGATCGTCAAGCCGAGGCGCACTGAGGCCTCCCAGAAGGACCGGGCGCGACGCTCCTTCTCGTAGCGCGCGAGGATGGGCGCCTCGGCGGCGTCCTCCTTCACTTGCAACGCCTCCCGCCTCTCGCGGAGGTCGAAGAGCGTCGCGTTCGCCCCCTGAATCTCCGCGTTCGCCCCGCGGAACTGTGCCTGGGACGAGAGGAAGGTGTCCTGGGCCACTGCCAGTGCATCCCGCTCCGCCTCAGTGGGCGCGCTCCCCTTCTCGAGGGCAAGGCGCTGCAGCTCCATCATCTGCCGCATCACCTCGCCGGACTGTTCCATGTCGCGCTCGAGGTCGCGCTGAAGCTGAGCCTGCCGCTCAATCCGCTTCTGCTGGGAGGCGACCTCGCCGTCGACTCCCGCCAACTCCTCCAGCAGCTCGGCTGGCATCCCGGCCTCGTACATCGGCCCGTAGCGCAGGGGCTTCACCCGTCCGACATCGGACAGCAAGAAGATCAGCAGCCAGATCCAGAGGAAGGTGAGGACGGACGCCAAGGAGAACGAGCCCAGGCGCGAAGCCCAGGTCGTCGGGGGAGAACTCGGCAGCGGGGTGTGCTCTTCCATCAACTCCAGCCTAGGGACCCGGCTCAACTTGCGGCTCCCTTCCCCCCATTGCCCCTCGCATCGGCACGCCCGTAATGGTTACACAGGGACCTGCGGGGTCTCCCGCGCGGCATGCTTGGGAAACTGGAATTCAAGGCGCCTCGGCGCGCCAGGGCCGCAGCCCTCGCATTGGCGGTCCTCCTGGCGACAGGTTGCGGCCAAGCTCCGCCCTCGTCGGCCGCCCCCGAGGCTAACGCCTCGCGCAGCACGGCCGCCGGTGGGACGGACCCCACACGCACCCGCGCTGGGCTCCCCCTCCCCGCATCCAACCCACCCCCGGTCCAGTGGGGCACTGGCCAGCGGCGCGCGGAGAGCTCCGACAAAGGCTCCTCAAGCACCGTCGCCCGGAGCCGAGCAGCCAGCTCCCCCACGCACGGTCACGGCGCGGCCCCCGTCCGGTCCGAGGGCGCAGCCTCGCGGCCGTCACCGCGCGGCGTCGAGGCGCTCCCCCGGGTGACGTTCGACGCACCCCAGCCGGAGCAGGACGCAGAGCAGGGGCACCGCAGCGCCATCGTGGAGCCCGCAGCGCCGAAGCACCGCGCGCCGTCGCGACGCGCGGTCGTGGATGTGAGCGCCCAGACGCTCACCGTCCTGGACGGCGCTCGCCCGCTGGCGCGCTACCCCATCTCCACGGCCGCGCGCGGCGTTGGGAGCGCTGAGGCCAGCTACCGCACGCCCCTGGGCAGGCACCGCGTCTGCGAGAAGTTCGGACACGCTGCGCCACTCGGCACGGTCTTCAGGTCCCGGGTCGACACCGGCGCCATCGCGCCCATTCTCACCGAGCCCCTCGACGTGGAGGAGGACCTCATCCTCACGCGAATCCTGTGGCTCGACGGACTGGAGCCCGGCCTCAACCGCGGCCCTGGAATCGATAGCCGCGCGCGCTTCATCTACATCCACGGGACGAACGAGGAAGGCCTGATCGGCACCCCCGCCTCCCACGGCTGCGTCCGCATGCGGAACCGAGACGTGGTGGCGCTCTTCGACCAGCTTGCGATTGGCGCCGAGGTCGAGATCGTGCGCAGCCGCCGCTGACGCCACCACGACGAGGAGCCCCGCGGCCCCCGCCACCGCAACCCTCACCACCGGGGCCTGCCCACCACAGCCACCGCGCGAGCGCCTCCGGTCAAGGTAGGCGGGGCGCGCCGGGTGGATCAGGGCGCGAGGTGGTCGGTCACTGGAAGTCGACGGAGACGGCGTTCGTGAAGTTCGAGGTCACGACCAGCTGGAAGTCGCGGTACCAGGCCTGGAAGTTCCAGGTCTCGCCGATCGCCACCGCGGAGAGCGGGGGCGGCATGTTCGTCACATCAAGGGTGAAGCTGAACGTGCCAGACGGGCCGGAGTTCTGAGCCTGGGCGATGAAGCGACCGATGGTCCCGAAGATGCAGAGGTTGCCCGCGCTCCCGCCCGGGCTGGGGATGAAGGATTGGGTCTGGGACGCGAGGAAGTAGCCCAAGGAGTTCTGGGGCAGCTGCTCGACATCGAGCTGAACGTCATTCGCGAGCACGCGGTCGCTCCCCCTGACCTCCAGCACCGCGGGGAAGCCCGTGGAGTTCGGGACGGCGGGGCCGCAGTAGCTCTCGCCGATCGTGCCGCACGTGCCCAGCTGCGCGCCCGCCCAGCGGACACGGAGGATGTTGGCGCCGCGCGCGGTCGGATCGCTACCGGAGTCCCGGTAGAGGTCCGCGAAGTAGAGCCCGTCGGGACCTGCGGTCAGCGCCGACACCGTGGCCCGACCCGTGCCGGCGTACTCCACGAGGGTCGTCGGCCCAGAGACCTTCTGACCCTGGGCGTCGATCTCAAACTCCGAGATACGCTTCCCGAAGTTCTGCGGCCCGGAGGCATAGGTCGGCCCTGACTCGGTGACGAAGGCGTGGTCCCACTTGGCCTGGGGGAACCCGCTGCCGCCGAAGGTCTCGGGCTCGATCCAGGCCATGGCAACCGGCCCGGTGGCGGGGACCCAGTTGTGGAGGGCGTAGTTGAACATGTTGCTGTCCGACCCCTCCCAGAGGTAATCCCGGCCGGGCACGATCCGCGCGAAGCGGTCCACCGTCGGCCCGTTCTCCACCATGTAGTGGAAGCCATCCGAGGACCTGTAGCGCCCGCCGAACGGGTTGCGCACGCCGTACGCGTAGACGTAGTCCCGGGCGTTGATCTGCCCCCCGTTGTAGAAGGGGTTGGACGTCACGGGGGAGCCATCGAGGTTCAGGCGCAGGATCTTCCCCCGGTACGACGAGAGGTCGCGCCCGGTCGAGGCGTTGAACCCGTCCCCCATGTGCACCAACAGCGTGCGGTCCGGGAGCATTTCGAAGTGGGAGATGAAGTGGGATTGCCCCTGGGACTCGCCGGGCATGTCCAGGATGGTCGTCTGGGTCCCAGCGGTCAGCCCGCCGTCCGCGCTGGTGAACCGCACCACCTTGGGGAAGTGCGGGCCCCCGGCGTCATAGAGCATCCCGGCGAAGACGTCACCGGTGACGGGGTCCACTGCCACTCCGGAGACACCCTGCTCACCAGACCCGGGGAAGGCCCCCGTCGGGCTGAAGTTCAGGAGGTTGTCCGCGTAGGTGCCCACCGAGCCGTCGTTGGTCACCACCTTGATGGCGCCGTAGAGCTCTGTCACGTAGAGCAGCGGGTCTCCAGGGTCCGGACCGGGCTCCGGGACGAAGGCGATGTGGATGGGGAGCTCGAGGTCGGTCGCGATCACCTCGACCTGGTAGCCCGCCTGCTCCGCCACCCAGGGCAGCGAGAGCCCCCGGGCCTGAGTGGAGAAGTCGGGGGTCAGCTGCGCCGCCGTGCCCTCCCAGGTCGCGCCATCGGAGGAGATCCAGAAGTACGCCGTCTGGTTCGGCCCCAGCGTCACGGAGGGGAGGAGGATCCTCGTCCGCTTGCACTCGTCGTCCACCACCACGAGGTCGGTGTCGCCCAGGTTCAACCCGCTGGCGCCGCCGTAGACCCGGATGCGCAGGTCCTCGTGCTCCGGCAGGGAGGGGTAGTTGGTCCACGTGTTCGTGACGCCGTCGTTCGCCTCGATCGTCAGGAGCGTCATGCCGATCCCGGACTCCAGCGAGACCTCGGCAGGATCCGCGGACGGCGGCAACACCGGCTCCACGCTCCCGACGGCGAAGGTCCACTGCGGCGCGGGGTCCTCGACGATGTCCTCGGTCTCGAAGGGATAGAAGGTGCTGGCCGCGCCGGTCTGGAAGGTCTTCTCCGCCCAGGGACTGAAGTCCGTGGCGTCATCCCCGCTGTCATCGCGGAACCGCACCCGGAAGGTGAAGCTGGTCAGCGGGTCGAGGGCGGTGGCTCCGGCGTGGGAGCCCTCGAAGGTCCCGTCGCCAAGGTGGGAGTGGACCTTGGGGGGTCCACCAATGCAGGACGTCCGCCACACACGCTCGGGCGGCATGATGGACCAGATCTCGTAGTCGCTGCAGGCGTGGGTGTCCCCGTCAACGTCAGCGAATGGGCCGGCCTCCATGTGCACGTCATAGGGGTTCAGCGGTTGGTTGCTGGACGCGGGCTCGGAGATGCCTGGCGCTGAGGGCGCGCGGTTCCCTGTGGCGACGCGGGACTGCTCGTCGAAGGACCAGGAGAGGAGGTCCGTCGACTGCGAGAGCCCGCTCGTCGCCGCCGTGAAGCCGACCCAGGCGGTCCCGTCGGTGAGGGCCAGCGTGCCCGCGATGTCGAGGTCGAGTTGGAGGGTGGGCACCGAGCTATCCACGTAGACCCTCAGGGCCCCGGGGGTGTACTCGAGACGCACCGTGTGCAGGTCGCCGTCCGCCATGGACGTCACCGCCGACGACGCGCCGAGCGAGGAGCCGTGCGCCGCGCTGTTCCCCGCGGAACCGTTCGTGTTGAGCGACACATGGTTCGCCGAGGGGTCGAAGGTCAGGAGGTTGCCGAAGGTGTCAAACTCGATGGCGATCGAGTTCGGTACCTGGCTGTACCCGAGGCCGCCCCCGCCCCCGCCCACGGCATCCACGGCGTCCCGCTGGACCACGAAGGCGAAGCCTTCGCCGCCCCCGGAGAGCTCGAACGTGAACTCGCTGGAGAAGGGGGAGGTCACGTCCTGCCGGGCGGTCGCCCAGACCGCCCCGACCTGCGAGGGCTGGTCAGGAGTCACCCTGAGGGCGCCCCCGACCGCAGCGCTCGAGCCCACGAGCGTGAGCCCTGAGGTGGAGGCAAAGTCGCTGTACGAAACATCACCGAGGGCAGCCGAGGAGGTCAGGGATGCCAGGATTGCGAGGCGAGAGACGAGCATGACGTGACGGTGAGGACCGAGGAATGTGGCGCCCAAACGAGGTCGACATCGAGCGCGACCTCACACAAAAAGCCTACCACGACGCCGCCGCTGGGCAGAGCCACAGCCGCGCGCCGCCGCCCCGTTCCAACGCGGCAATCGGTCGCGGGCTCCCTCGATTCGAGACACGCGCCACTGCCACGGCGCAGCCGTTCACCCGGCCGGCCGCGAGCGGACCGGCGCCTCGCCCCGCGCGCGACACGCGCGGGTGTTGATCCATGCCCCGTCAGGGCGCAGTGACCGTGACCGTCTGCCCCACCGGCATCTCCTCCATCACCACGCTGCGCCCGTCCGGGAAGTCGACGCGGACATCCACGGTCGTCGCGCTCCCCACGCCAAAGTGCGCCTCGTAGGGTTCCTGGGAGAGCACGCTTTGCCCGGCGAGGATCGGCCGGGACGTTCGGTATTCCCCATCCGTGATCGTCACGAGCGCGCCCACCGCGTGGTGGTTGGCGGCGCCCATGCGCGGGCGGATCACGATGTGACGGCGTAAGGGGCCGCCGAGGTGCAGGTTCTCATAGAGCCGGAGCCCGTCCAGCCCGACCTGCGCCATGTCGCGGTCCCCGTCCCCGTCCATGTCGAACGTGACGAGACCGGTCCCGTCCCGGCCGCCGAACCCAGCCCTGTCGGTGGCGTCCACGTAGGACCCCGTGACGCCCAGCCCGTTCCAGAACACGCGCGAGCTCCGACCCGGGCAGCCGTTGCTCGCGGGGAGGTCGAACCAACCGTCATGGTCCAGGTCGACGAAGCTCGTGCCCCACCCGCAGCCGGAGTCCTGCACGCCCATCGCCCCGGAGACCTCCGTGAACTGGAGCCCCCCGGCATCCCGGCGGTAGAGCGTGTTGTAGCGGATCCCCGGCACGTGGATGTTCGTCACGTAGAGGTCAAGGTCGCCGTCCCGATCGTGGTCGGCGAGGGCGACGCCCATCTCGTTGAAGGAGCTCGCCACTCCGGCCTGCGGCGCCTGATCCACGAACGTCCCGGAGCCCTGGTTCACCCAGAGGTAGTTCGCGGTGAAGTCGACGGCCTGAAAGATGTCCATCGCACCGTCGCGGTCTAGGTCAAAGAGCGCGGGCTGCCAGTAGTTGGCGAGCGCCTGGATCCCGCGCGCCGCGCCCTGCTCCTCGAAGCGACCGATGCCGTCGTTGATGAAGAGATACGCGAGGCCCTCCCAGATCGTCACCAGGAGGTCGAGGTCCCCGTCACCGTCCACGTCGCCAGCCGCGAGGCCGCCCACATGGGAGTCCGAAAACGACGCCAGGTCTCGGTCGAAGCCGCACCCCACGGTGACCTCCCGGAAGGTGCCGCCGGAGAGCTGTTGGTGCAGGCGAATCGTCGGCGCGCCGGTGCACGGCACGGAGGTGAAGCAGTCGCCCACCGTGACGAGATCCAGGTCCGTGTCCCCGTCCGCGTCGAACCACAGGGCGCCGCGGTGGTTGCCGTCCACGTCCAGGCCGAAGGCGGCGGCCTGCTCGGTGAAGCGGCCGGTTCCATCGTTGACGTAGAGCTGATCTGGCGCGCCCGGCCCGTTGGGAACGAACAGGTCCACATCGCCGTCACCGTCGAAGTCCGCCGCAGCGAGGCCGGCCGCGAGCCCTGGCGGGGACACGTAGGGGCCGATCCCACGGGACGCCCCGACCTCCACAAGCAGAGGCGGGCCCTGGAGAGGGGCGGCGGCGAGCGCGAGGGCGGCACAGAGCAACGGGGACATGCCTCAAGGATGGAGGGCTGAGCCCCTCCACGGTGCGCCCAAGCCAGGGAATTCGGAGGACGGGATCAGACCCGGATTCCCACCTTGAAGAACCACGCCCAAGCCCGCTAGCGTGCTCAAGCACCATGATCCACCTGCTGCTCCTCCTGCCCCCCCTCGCCCTGTCGCCACCGGCGAGCCCTCGCGCCGTCCCCGACCTGCGCGTGGCCACCCTCCGCACGCTCGACGACGCGCCGGTCCTCACGGTCGCGTCCACCAGCGGAGGGGCGCAGCTCGACCTCGACGTCGGCGCCCTCGAGGTCGTGAGCCTGCCGAACGGCAACCTGATCGTGCTGGAGCCGGGAGGTGGGCTCAGCGAGTTCCGGGGCACCGACGGGCTGCGCGTCTGGGGGCTCCCAGACGCCGCCGTCGAGTCCTTCGCCCTGCTCTCGGATGGGCGGCTCGCCGTGACCTCCACCGGAGGGCTGCAGCTCCTCGATCGCCTCGGCGACCGGAGGGAGGTCGATGCGGCCGGGCCGCTCTGGCCCGGGTCCCGCCTCCTCACCATCCCCGCGAACACCGGGCTCCTCGCCGACGAGCTCCAGCGCCTCGGCCCCGACAGTGAGAGCGGGGCCACCGAGCGACTCCTGGTCCACCGCGGCACCGGACACGTGGAGGACGTCGACCCGAAGGCGCTCTCCAGTCGCCGGCAGTGGGCCGCCGACGCGCTCCGCCATCCCGTGGCCACGGGCACCGGCTGGGCAGGCGTCCGCGCGGACGGGGCCCTGGTGGCCATCCACATGGGCGGCTCGGACCGCGCGCAAGAGGAGACCATCCTCACCCCCGCGGCCATCCGCGCCCTGGGGCTCGAGGCGGTGCTCACCGTCCGGCCCGTCCTGACCGCGGGGACCCTCGCGACTGCGGGCTGGGCCATCGCAGGACCGCGCCTCGATGGCGCGGCCGGCTTGGTCGCGGTGGAGCTCGGGCCGGACCTCCAGGAACGACGGCGGCTCGCGCTGCCAGGCGCTTACCAGTGCTGGATCCTTGATGCAGGCCCTGAGACCGCGACCCTCGAGCGCGCCCGGGCGCTCCACGCCGCGGCCTTGACCCTCGACACCCACAAGGACATCTCCGCCTCCCTGGCCTCCGCCGAGGCCCCGGACGATCCCGCGGCCCTGCGGCGCTTCATCGTGCGGAACGACCCGCGGGTCTGGGGGCGCAACCAGGTGGACTTCCCGAAGATGCGCAGCGGCGGCCTCGACGTCGCGTTCTTCATCGTCTACGTCGGCCAGGGGGACCTCACCGCCGAGGCCTTCGCCAGGGCACGCGCCGCCGCGGACGCCAAGTTCGATGCCATCGAGCGCATGGCCGGGCGCTTCCCGGACGAGATCGGCCTCGCCCGCAGCGCGGCGGACGTGGAGCGGATCGCCGGCGAGGGGCGGCTCGTGGCCTGCATCGGGATCGAGAACGGCTACGCCATGGGCGAGGACCTCTCGGCCATCGCGGAGTTCCACGCCCGCGGCGCCCGCTACATGAGCCTGACCCACAACCGGCACAGTCAGCTCGGAGACTCCAACACCCCGGCGGACGCGCCGCTCCACGGCGGCCTCTCGGACCTCGGGCGTCGCGCCATCGAGGAGATGAACCGCGTGGGCATCATGGTCGACATCTCCCACGCCTCGGAGCAGACCAGCCTCCAGGCCATCGCCCACTCCAGGGCACCGGTCCTGGCCTCCCACTCCGGCGTGGACGCGATCCTTCCCCACGGTCGCAACCTCAGCGACGCGGAGCTCGACGCCCTGAAGGCCAACGACGGCGTCATCCAATGCGTCGCGTTCGCCAGCTACGTGAAGGGGGACGGGGACCGACGGGGCTTCATCCAGCGAACGCGAGAGGAGCTCGGGCTCCCGCCCCAGGAGGGGACCCGCCCGGCCAGCGAAGACGCGGACGTCCGCGCCCTGAACCGTCAGCTCCGAGACCGCGTGCGGGCCTTCGACCAGGCGCGGATCCGCGCCAACGTCAGGGACTTCGCCGACCACATTGACCACGCGGTCCAGCGCATCGGCGTGGACCACGTGGCCATCAGCTCAGACTTCGATGGCGGCGGCGGCATCGAGGGCTGGAGCGACGCCAGTCAAACCTTCAACGTCACGCTCGAGCTGGTCCGACGCGGGTACTCCGCCGAGGACATCGAGAAGATCTGGTCCGGCAACACCCTGCGCGTCTGGCGCGCGGTGGAGCGCGTCGCCGCGGGGGCACCCGCGCGCGAGGGCGGGCGATGAAGCGCCTGCCCCTCACCATGCGAAGCCACCACGTGCGGCGCCTGACGCGCGCCGCGGCGGAGGCCGCGCCGAGGGAGGCCTGCGGCGTCCTCCTGGGCGAGACGATCCACCGCGAGCGCTTGGTTCGGCGCCTGACCGTGGCCCGCAACCTCTCACCGGCCCCCCGCCGCTTCTTCCTGGACCCGGCCCACCTGCTGCGCCAGGAAGAGGCCGTGGCCGCCCGAGAGCTCGAGATCCTCGGTGTCTGGCACAGCCACCTTGGGGCCCCTGCACGGCCCAGTCACCTGGACCTGGAGGGGACCCCCTCCACCTGGATTCAGCTCATCACGCGCATGGACGACGGGGTCGTGACGGACCTGAGGGCCTGGGAGACCGTCGAGGGGCAGGTGCAGGAGACCCGGGTCTTCGTGGACGACGACCTGCACGACTCCAGCGCGGATGGACGCCCGCATGCTCACGCTTGGAGCGGCGCCGTGGCAGGATGGGCCGGCCCCAACGGCGGCCTGCAGGCCTGAGCCTCACCCGCCGCGCGCCTCGGCTCCAGCCCCCGCCTCCAGACCCGCTCCTGGGATCCACTCCCGGGACCCACTCCCGGGACCGGGGGCCTGTCCACCGCCCCCGCCCGCTCGCTCGAGCCCCACCGACCCGTCACTTCCCGCTCCATGCTTCACGAGACCGTCAGCGCCAAGGGCCACCTCATCGACTCCCACGTCCTCGAGCGAATCTTCGACCAGAT
>JAQWJQ010000135.1 GCA_029248265.1 Planctomycetota bacterium | reverse complement strand
CAAGGCGCGCACGGCCCGGCGGTCGGTGGAGGCTCCCAGGAGGCCCAGCGCGTGGGTGGCGAAGGCTCGGGTCCTGCGGTCGATCCGCCCGCCCCGAACGGCGTCCCGGCCCTCCCGTGTGTCCCTCGCGATGGAGGCCAGGAGGGGAGCGAAGGACGCGTCCCCGGTGATGCCGAGGGAGAGCACAGCGAGGTCTCGAACGCGCTCACTGGCCGCGCTCACGGCGGGCAGGAGCAGCTCGCTGATGGGGGGGACCTGAAGAGACCGGCGGACGGGGGCGGGGGGCGCGCCGATCTTGGCGAGGGCCAGCAGGCATGAGGCCTGGAGGTCGGCGTCCTTGGTGGCCGCGAGGGCCTCGACCAGGGCGGGGTACACCTCCCCGTAGGTGACGCCGGCGGGCGGGCGCCTGGGGTTGGTGCGGACCGTCGTCGTCCGGAGCGGCGCGGCGCGCACGGGGAGCGCTGCAGGGCTTCGAAGCCTTGCGAGGTAGGGGTCCTGGTTGAAGTTCCACCACCGGCGCCAGGGCGGGGGTGGGGTCGTCGTGCCGGGATCGCGGTCACCCGGCCCTCCTTGCGTCGACAAGCCCGTGCCAGGCCCCGTAGCTCCGCGGGCGGGGGCGATGAGCTGCGCGGTGGCTGAGGCGGGCGCGGCCATGGCGAGTGTCAGGCCGAGCGCACGCATGGACCGGAGGGGCCATGGGAGCGTGGCGAGGCGCCGGGTGAGCAAGGGTCCCATCAGGACCCAATATAGAGCTGAGGCGTGCAGGTGACGCCCTTGGGCCCGGCCCATCCGAGCGGAGGCCTCGGGCGTGCGCCGCCCACCACGCCCGCGCCGCCCCCCGCCGACCGGACCAAGGGTGGGCGATCCAAGGGAGAACGACGACGGCCCCGGGTGCGCGAAGCACCCGGGGCCGTGAGCGTGAGTCGTTGCCGCCGGAGGGCGGCTCCGGCTCACAGGATGTCGAGGATACCGGTGCCGAAGCTGTTCGTCAGCGTGGAGACGTTCGCGCGGTAGTTGGTGTTCTTCGCGATGGGGGTGTTCCAGGGCAGGTCCTGCTTGTCGCAGACAATGCCGAGGGCGACCGCCGCGAAGCCGCGGGCCGTATCCGTGATGGTGGTGTCGCTCAGCATGGACACGAGGGGCGACACCGAGTTGGCGTCACCGATCGTGCCGAGGGCGCTGGCGATCGCCGCCTGAGCCGAGAGGCCCTTGGCGGTGCGGAGCATCTCGACCAGTCCCTTGACCGCCGACTTGTCACCCAGCAACCCGAGGCCGACCGCGGCCTGCTTGAGCAGGTCGGGGCGGAACTTGGACTTGTTGATGATCTCGTTCAGTCGCTCGATGGAGCTGTTCGCCTCCATGAGGCCGAGGCCCACGGCGATGTAGCCGCGAGTGTCGTCCTGGCTGAAGTACTCCAGTCGCTCGAGGAGGAGCTCCTCGGACTGGGTGTCCTTCATCAGGCCGAGGGCGACGGCGTAGGCTCCAGCTTCGGCCGGGCGATCGCCCTTCCGTGCGGCGTCGCGCACCGCGGAGATCACCGTCGTCTCAAGCGTGCCGTCGTTCTCGAGCAAGGCGTTCCCGAAGACGCCGAGGGACATGGCTGCCCACGGCTTCTTCTGACCCTTGCCCTTGGCAAGCGCGCTCAGGAGCTCCTTCTGGGCAGCACCCTGCAGGCCTCGCTTGTCGCCCGCGGCGCCCGGACGGCTCCCCATCTGGGCGAGGGCCATCATCCCGAAGTACTCGGTTTGGTTGTCGGCCGACTGCTTGGCGATGCGCTTCAGCTCATCGAAGATGGCCTTGTTCTGCTTCGCCCCAGCGCCGTCACCGGACTCGGCGTTGCCGATCATTCCGAGGGCGACCGTGCTGGACTGCAGGATCTCGACCTTCTTCTCCTTGGAGTTCTTCGCAACGAGCCCGAGGAGGCGATCGATCACCTCACCGCGCAGGGCGAGCTGCCCCTCCGGAACCTCGCTCTCGTGCGATGCGAGCAGGCGGGCAGCGGCGATGGGCGCCTGGGACCTCACGCGGAAGTCCTTGAAGCCACCCTCGTCGCTGCGGGTGTCTGCGTTCATCCGCATGATGAGGTAGCGAAGGACCGCGGCCCGGTTCGCAGCGCGAGCGGCGTTGCCTTCCGCCTCAGCGGCGGCGGCTTCGCCCTCCCAGTCGAGGGGGATCATCCCGAGGGACGCGAGGGCGCCCACCTTGATGTCCGCTTGAGCGAACTCCGGCATCTCCAGGATGTCGAGCAGGTGCTCGACGATCGTCTGGCGCACCGCGTTGTCGCTCGTCCGGTAGCCCACGAGCCCGAGCCCATACGCCGCGAAGGAGCGGGTCCGCATGGGGACCTCCTTGCCGACGAGCTTGCGAGCCACGGGATCGTCACGCATGAGCGAGACGAGCATCGGGACCGTGCGGTCGTCGGCGAGGATTCCGAGTGCGAGGGTCGCGGTCTCGGAGATCTCCTGCTCACCGTTGTCGAGGAAGCCAGCGAAGATCTCCTGGAACTCGGAGGTGCCGTCGCTGTCCTGGGTGTCGCCGATCTTGGCCAGCGCGATCAGCGCGCCGGTGATGATGTCGTTCTGGCGCTCCTTCTCGAGCGCCATCTTGAGCGCCGGGACGACCTCGTTGCGGATCATGTCCTCAGTCGGGCGCAGCGTGTCCTTGACACCCTCCGCCTGACCACGGCCGAGGAAGAAGTCATCTCCGCCGGACTGGACCACGCCGCTGCGGACCTTCGAGCGGAGGTTCAGGTACGGCTCCTTGTTGAAGCCCCACCAGAAGTCCCAGATGGAAAAGTCCTGTCCGAGGTCGACCGAGCCGCCCGAGGTCGGACCTGACTGAGTCGGGCCGGCTGCGGGTGCGCCAGGGGAGGCCGGGCCCGGGGTCGAGGGACCGGACGGGCCAGGGGCCGAGGGGCCAGAGGGGCCGGGCGACGAGGGGCCGCCGCCGCCACCACCGCCACCGCCGCCGCCGGGCGGAACGGTGTCACCGGGGCCACGGTAGGTACCGCCGTGACCGAAGGAGGTCGCCGGGAGGCAGAGCGCGCCCACTGCAACGAGGGCGCCAACGAGCATCTGGTTCTTCATGGTGGACTGGATCGTGTCGATCTTGCGGATCTTCGGTGATCAATCGGTTCGGGTTCACGTGGCCCCGCCCTTGCACCCTTCCGGGTGGGTGAGCGGTGGTCGCTTGGGTCGGGTTGTGAGGCCGGGGCGGGAGGAGAACTCCGGCGAGGACCGATCACATGGCAAGGGGCGTGCCAAGGGCGGCCCCAAGTCGGTGTCGCCGGGTTCCTCCGGCGACGCCGCCTATGATAGTGGCCGCAGCCGGGATAGACACGGTTCATACGACTCCCGGAGTCGACTTTTGGACGCAGGGTCTCCCGTGGCCAGCCTGCGGGCGCTAGCCGGTGTTCCGGTGGCGTAACCCGGGTTGACGTGCCCGCTGAAGGATCGCGACCCGCAGGCTGTAATCGGCGCCTTCAAGCAGGCAGACTCGGCCCCGTGAGGACTCCCTGGACCCCCCTGACCGAATGGCTCTCCCTGCCCTTCGGCTCCAGTTCCGTCGATGATGGGGGCGATCCCGAGGCGGACGAGGCCTGGACCGAGACCGCCGCACGCCTCGGATTGGTTCGTCTGGGATGGCGACCGGTGGGGCGGGAGGGGGACTTTGACCTCGCGTACCCCTGCGAGCGAGCCCTGGTGAAGGCGCAATCCCGGTCGGGCATCATGGAGGGCCAGGCCTCAACTGGGTCGGCAGGAGTCGGCGCGGCCACGGGTAGCGGTGGAGCCCAGGAGGCCGTCCTGGCGGTCGAGGGCGGCGAGCTGGTGGCGGCGGCGCCCTCGGGGGCCCTGCCTCCCCGTAAGGCCTTGCTGGAGGTGGGGACGCTCGCGGCGGCGATGGCCTCCCGCCGTGCCGCGCGGGAGCGTCTGCGCCGGGCGGAGCGGGCCGCAGCCCAGGGGCGAAACGCGGCGGCGGCCGCCCACGACCTGCGCAATGAGCTGACTCGGGCGGTCCTCTATGCCACCCGCGATGAGGGCGAGGACGCCGGGAAGGTGCTCGAGGCCCTGACCTCCGCGCGGGACCTCGCACAAACGGCGCTGGGGTCAGGCGACCAGCAGCGGGCGCCTCAGCCCACGCTCATCCGGCTCAAGGACCTCCTCGTTGATGAGGCGCGAGCCGCCACCGCCGCCGCGCGGGACGGCGCTGCCGGGCGCCCAACGCTCCGGGTGAAGTGCAGGGGGTCCCTCTACATCCTCGCGCCGCGCAGCGCCATCTCGCGTGCGGTACGGAACCTGCTCACCAACGCCCTCGAGGCGGCGGCCTGCGGCCCGCAGCGTCCGGGTGCCGTGACGGTGCAGGTGGCCCAGCCGGATCGCTCGCCCCATGGGCTCGACCTCGACGTGGTCGTCTCGGACGACGGCAAGGGCATGGCGCCCGCGGCGCTGAAGGTCTTCCTCGACGGAGGGCTCGGGGCCGGCGTCTCGCAGCCCCCGGGGTCACCGCAGCTGGACCCTGCAAAGCCGTCCTCCACCGGGCTTGGGACCGCGAGCCTCCGACTCGCCCTGCGCGAGGCCGGGGCCGGACTGCGGGTGGAGAGCGCGCCGGGGATGGGGACCAAGGCCACGCTCAGCGTCCGATCTGCTTCGACAGAAGGGGACCCGGTCGTCCTGATTGACGGGGACCCTCGCCGAGCTCGCGCTCGGGCGGCGACCCTTGCGGGGGCTGCACCCATGAAGCTCTGGATCTTCGATTCCGCGGTGGGGGCCCTCGCCGCGGTTCGAGCCGGACGCATCACCGCGGTCCACTGCGCAGTGGACGCCGTGCGCCCGGAGCTTCGGGCCGCGCTGGCAGACGCTTGCGGCACGGGAGGCGTGCCGCTGAACTGGCTCCAGCCAGGGCGTAAGGGGCTCCCGTTGGAGCGCCCCAGGGAGGTCGAGGGCACGACCTCTCCCGTCGGCGCCGCATGACGCCGCGGCCCGGTCGGGGCACGGTCCGTGAGTGAGGCGTAGGCGCGCCTGGGCACTTGCGACCTACGCGAGTTGGGCGCAGCCCGGGGTGAGCCGGTCCCCGCACTCGGGAGCACGTGGACCCACTCGCACGCGACGGTGAGGGCTCCGCGGGGGTGAGCCCGGTGCCTCGGGGAAACAAAAGCAGAGCCGCACCACTCGTGGCGCTGCTCTGCTCTCGGGACGTGCGCGGCCGGGGACGGCGCGCAACGTCGAGGTGTCCCCCTGGAGTTAGTTCCGCCTGCGAAGGGTGGCCCGGGTGTACTCCCGGTTCATCCTCGCGATGTTGGTGACGGAGATGCCCTTGGGGCAGGCGGCCTCGCACTCGTAGTGGTTGGTGCAGTTGCCAAAGCCCTCGGCGTCCATCTGCTCGACCATGCCGAGAGCGCGCTGATCCCGCTCGGGTTGCCCCTGCGGCAGGAGCGTGTACTGGCTCAGCTTGGCCGAGGTGAACAACATGGCGGAGGCGTTGGGGCAGGCGGCGACGCAGGCGCCGCAGCCGATGCACGCCGCCGCGTCGAAGGCCATGTCCGCGTTCTCCTTGTTGACCGGCATGGCGTGGGCGTCGGGCGCGGAGCCGGTGTTGATCGACACATAGCCGCCCGCCTGCTGGATCCGGTCGAACGCGCTCCGGTCCGTCATCAGGTCCTTGACGACGGGGAACGCGTTGGCGCGCCAGGGCTCCACGCGGACGCGGTCGCCGTTCCGGTACTCGCGCATGTGGAGCTGGCACGCCGTGGTCCGGTCCCGGGGCCCGTGGGGCTTGCCGTCGATGGTCATGGAGCACGAGCCGCAGATGCCCTCGCGGCAGTCGTGCTCGAACACGAAGGGTTCCTGGCCCGACTCCACGAGCTGCTCATTGAGCACGTCGAGGAGCTCGAGGAAGGACATGTGCTCGTTGGCCATGACCTCGTGTTCCTCGAACGCGCCGGGCGCGCCCGGGCCGTTCTGGCGCCAGACCTCGAGGACGATGCGCAGGTCGCCGTGGTTCTTCTTTTGAATCATCTGACTGGTCTCCTCGGGATCACTTGTAGCTACGAGTGGTCAGCTTGACCTCTTCGAAGGTGAGCTGCTCGCGGTGTTCGGTGGGGAGCTTCTGCTCCTCGGTGAACTCCCACGCGCTGACGTGGGCGTAGTTCTCGTCGTCCCGACGGGCCTCGCCCTCCTCGGTCTGGTGCTCGGCGCGGAAGTGGCCGCCGCAGGACTCATCCCGCACGAGGGCGTCGTTGAACATGACCTCCGCGAACTCCATGAAGTCCGCCACTCGGCCGGCCTTCTCGAGGTCCTGGTTCACGTGGTTCGGGTCCCCGTTCACCTTGACGTTGCTCCAGAACTCGGCCCGCAGCTCGCGCACCTTGAGGATGCCCTCCTGGAGCCCCTCCGCGGTGCGCTCCATGCCGCAGTAGTTCCAGACCGTGTTGCCCAGCTCGCGGTGGAGCGAGTCCACGCTGCGGTTGCCGTTGCAGGCCAGCAGCAGGTCGGCGCGCTCGCGGGCCTTGGCCTCGGCTTCCTTGAAGGCGTCATCATTCACTGACACCGCCTCCAGCTTGCGACCTGCGAGGTGGCTCGCGATGGTGGCGGGGATCACGAAGTAGCCGTCCGCCAGGCCCTGCATGAGCGCGCTGGCCCCGAGGCGGTTGGCGCCGTGGTCGGAGAAGTTGGCCTCTCCGAGCACGAAGAGCCCCGGGATGGTGCTCTCCAGGTTGTAGTCCACCCAGAGGCCGCCCATCGTGTAGTGGACCGCCGGGAAGATGCGCATGGGGACCTCGTACGGGTTGTCGCCCGTGATCCGCTCGTACATCTCGAACAGGTTCCCGTAGCGGGAGGCGATGGTCTCCTTGCCGTCGCGACGGATCGCGTCGCCGAAGTCGAGGTAGACCGCCTCGCCGGTGGGTCCAACGCCTCTACCCTCGTCGCACACGGTCTTCGCGTTCCGCGACGCCACGTCCCTGGGGACGAGGTTGCCGAAGCTCGGGTACTTGCGCTCGAGGTAGTAATCGCGCTCGGACTCGGGGATGTCCTGGGGAGCCCGCGGGTCGCCCTCCTTCTCCGGAACCCAGACCCGGCCGTCGTTTCGAAGCGACTCGCTCATCAGGGTGAGCTTGGACTGGTAGTCGCCAGAGCGCGGGATGCAGGTCGGGTGGATCTGCGTGTAGCAGGGGTTGGCGAAGAACGCCCCGCGCTTGTGCGCGCGCCATGCGGCGGTGACGTTCGAGTTCTTGGCGTTCGTGGACAGGAAGAAGGCGTTGCCGTAACCGCCCGTGCACATCAGGACCGCGTGGGCCGCGTGGCGCTCGTACTCGCCGGTCACGAGGTTGCGAACGATGATGCCCCGCGCGACGCCGTTGACGACCACGAGGTCGACCATCTCGCGCTTGGTGTAGCTGTCGATGCGGCCGGCGTGGATCATCCGGTTCATCGCGCCGTAGGCGCCGAGGAGCAGCTGCTGCCCCGTCTGGCCGCGCGCGTAGAAGGTGCGCGAGACCTGCGCGCCGCCGAAGGAGCGGTTGTCGAGCAGGCCGCCGTACTCGCGGGCGAAGGGGACCCCTTGCGCGACGCACTGGTCGATGATGTCGACCG
Source organism: Planctomycetota bacterium (assembly GCA_029248265.1). Classification (GTDB taxonomy): domain Bacteria; phylum Planctomycetota; class UBA1135; order UBA1135; genus Saltatorellus. Next base: position 587 of record JAQWJQ010000135.1, on the reverse strand, counting down.
AGACCTCCGCCAGGCGATGGACGTTGGACTCCCGGCTTCGATAGTCGCCGCCCTTGACCGTGTCATAGAAGAGCCGGTGGACGCTGTCGCCGTCGCCCTTGTAGTTCTTCGCCGCGTTGATGCCCCCTTGGGCCGCGATCGAGTGCGCGCGGCGGGGGCTGTCGTGGATGCAGAACGACTTGACGTTGTAGCCCATCTCCGCCAGCGTCGCCGCCGCGGATCCCCCGGCCAGGCCGGTGCCGACCACGATGACGTCGAACTTCCGGCGGTTGGACGGGTTGACGAGCTTGAGGTCGAACTTGTGGTTCGACCAGCGCTGATCCATGGGGCCGCCGGGCACCTTGGAGTCGAGGCGAGGAGAGCTGGATTGGGAGTCTGCGATCGTCATGGTTCGTGCGTGGAGGGGCCCGGCCGAGCGTGGGGGCGTCCGGGTCAGTTCAGCCCGTGAAGAACAGATAGAACGGAATGCCGCCAAAACCAGCGACAAGCAAGACGGTGATCAGCCGACCGGTGTTCTGAATGAGAGCGCGGTAGCGCGGATGTGCCACACCCAGGGTCTGGAAGGCGCTCTGGAAGGCGTGCCACAT
>JAQWJQ010000100.1 GCA_029248265.1 Planctomycetota bacterium | reverse complement strand
CCGTCGAGCGACACGTTCATCGAGAAGGACGCGAGCCGAAACGAGAACATCGAGCGGCTGCGGAGCAGCGCGACCCGGTCACTCCTCGACCGCCGTGACGTGATCCTGGTGGCGTCCGTCTCGTGCATCTACGGGCTCGGTAGCCCCTCGAACTACAGCCAGATGGCGGTGCCACTGCGGGTAGGGGACGAGTTGGATCGGGATGACCTCCTCCGTCAGCTGACCCAGATGCAGTACGCGCGGAACAACCTGGACTTCCGTCGGGGGACGTTCCGCGTGAGGGGGGACGTCGTGGAGATCTTCCCGTCCTACGAGGAGGACGAGGTGATCAGGGTCGAGTTCTTCGGGGATGAGATTGAGAACATCACCAGGGTCAACCCGCTCCTGGGGGAGATCCTCGGCGACGTGGAGGAGGTCGTGGTCTACCCACAGAACCACTACGTGGCGCCCCAGGACCGACTCGCCTCCGCGATTCCCAAGATCGAGGCCGAGCTCGAGGCGCGCCTGCGCGACCTCAAGGGCCGCAAGAAGCTGCTGGAGGCGCAGCGCCTTGAGCAGCGGACGCGGCATGACCTGGAGCTGTTGCGCACGGTGGGGGTGTGTAGCGGCATCGAGAACTACAGCCGCTTCATGGACGGCCGCGAGGAGGGGCAGCCACCGTTCACGCTGCTTCACTACTTCCCGGACGACTTCGTGATCTACATCGATGAGAGCCACGTCTCGGTGCCGCAGGTCGGGGCGATGTTCAAGGGGGACCGGAGCCGCAAGGAGACCCTCGTCGAGCACGGCTTTCGCTTGCCGAGCGCGCTCGATAACCGGCCGCTGAAGTGGGCTGAGTTCGACAAGCTCGTCAAGCAGGTGGTGTATGTCTCCGCGACGCCTGGGCCTTACGAGCGAAAGGTCAGCGTCGGCTCGACGGCCGAGCAGATTGTTCGGCCCACAGGGCTGTTGGACCCGGAGATCGAGGTCCGGCCGGCCACGACCCAGGTGGACGACCTCCTGGCGGAGGTGCGGAAGGCGGTGGCGGCGGGGCACCGGGTCCTGGTGACGACGCTCACCAAGCGCATGTCGGAGGAGCTGACGAACTACTACGCAGAGCTGGGGGTGAAGGTCCGTTACCTGCACTCCGAAATCGACGCCCTCGAGCGCTCGGCGATCCTCCGTGACCTGAGACTGGGGGCCTTCGATGTGCTGGTCGGCATCAACCTGCTGCGCGAGGGGCTGGACCTGCCGGAGGTGGCGCTGGTGGCGATCCTCGACGCGGACAAGGAGGGCTTCCTGCGCGGTCAGACGAGCCTCATCCAGACCTGCGGGCGCGCGGCGAGGAACGCCGAGGGGCGGGTGATCTTCTATGCCGACAAGGAGACCGAGTCCATGCGGCTCGCCCTCGAGGAGGTGGCGCGGCGCCGGGTGGTTCAGTTGGAGTGGAATGCGGAGCACGGGCTGGAGCCGAAGACCATCCTCAAGCCCATCCGTGACGGCATCGAGGCGCTCTACGAGATGGACTACCCCTCGGTCCCGGAGCTCCCCGAGAGCGGCGCGCCCGAGGCGGGCGGGGAGGACGACCCGCGCGGCTGGCCGGTCCAGCGCCTCCGAGGGGAAATCGAGCGCGCGCGGGCGGACATGCTGCTCGCGGCTGGGGAGCTGCGCTTCGAGGAGGCGACCGCCCTCAGGGACCGCCTCAAGGAGCTGGAGGAGATCGAACTCTCGCGTTGAGTCGGACTCGCCCCGGTCCGAGGCATGGTGCGGACCGATCGCTCTCCTCTGCCGACGCGGCGACGACTCTTCCTGCATTATGGAGCCGTGGTCAGCGACTTCTATTGCGACGAGGTGCTCTCCGGGGAGACCCAGGTAGAGGTGGTTCGGGAGACGGCGGCCGTCCTCGCCTATCACCACACGCGCCCGTTTTGGCCGGTCCACATCGTGGTGATCCCCAAGCAGCACGTCCCGTCGTTGACCGATCTCGGGGACGCTCCGGCTGGCCTGCTGGCGGAGCTCCTCGACGTCGTTCGGCACGTCGCTGGAGACGTGGAGGCTGAGCACGGCGCGGCCCGAGTGCTCACGAATCTCGGTGAGTATCAGGACTCGAAGCACCTCCACTTCCACGTCAACTTCGGTCCCGCGAGGAGGGGCTCGTGAGCGCGCTTCCGGACCTGACGGGCGGGGAGCTCGAGGCGGCGGTGCGGCTGTTTGACCTGGATGGAGAGCTGGTCAAGCTCGAGAGCCTCCACCGCGGGCACATCCACGACACCCTCGTGTCCACATGGCGGCGGCCCGCCGGGCAAGCGGGGCATCGGCGCTTCGTTCACCAGCGGCTGAACGAGCGGGTCTTCCGCGACATTCCGGCGCTCATGCACAACGTCGGGGTCGTGACGCGTCACCTCGCGCGGTCTGGAAGTGGAGACGGGCTGACGGCTCTCGAGTTGGTGGCTGCGAGGGGGGGGGAGGACTACGTCTTTGCGGAGGGGACGCCCTGGCGGACCTACCACTTCGTGGAGGGGACCGAGTCCTATGACCACCCCAAGGACGCGGAGATGGCGCGCGCGGCGGCGCTCGCCTTTGGTGACTTCCAGATCAAGCTGAGCACGCTCCCCGCGACAGAACTCCGACAGACGATCCCGAATTTCTTCAACTCCGAGGCGCGCCTGGCCCAGCTGGATGACGCCTGCCGGAGGGACCCCTTCGAGCGGGTCGAGGAGATTCAGGCAGACCTAGACTTCATCGAGGGGCGCCGGGCGCAGCTCTCCATCTTCGAGACGGCCCTCCGCACCGGCCGGATGCCGCGGCGCGTGATCCACGGGGACACCAAGCTCAACAACGTCCTGTTCGACAGCGAGTCCGGGCAACCCCGATGCATCGTCGACCTGGACACCTGCATGCCGGGGTACTCGCTGTTCGACTTCGGGGACCTCGTGCGCTTCACGGCGGCGACCTCCGACGAGGATGAACAGGACCTGGAGCGGGTCGGCGTGGACGTCGAGCTCTACCGCGCGCTCTGTGATGGGTACCTGGAGAAGGCCAGCGGCTTCTTGAACGCGTTCGAGGTCGAGCACATGGCCTTCGCGGCGCGGGTGGTCACGTTGACGATCGGCATGCGCTTCCTCGCGGATCACCTCATGGGCGACGAGTACTTCAAGATCGAGCGCCCTGGGCACAACCTGGACCGGGCGCGCGTCCAGCTGCGAATGGTCGAGGCGATGGAGCGGCGACTCTAGGGCCTGAGCGGCGCCGGCTTCGGCCGCGGGAGGGGGGGCAGAGGGACCCCCAAATGGGCCTCGTTGCCGACCGGCGCGTTGCGCCGGGACCCGGCGGGGTCTATACCCCTTGTGTGAAGGGACGCAGCGCAAGTGACCCCGGTTGGTGGCCGGCAGATATCCCGAAGCGCCCGGGGGTCTACATCTTCCGTGCGGTCGACGGGAGCGTCCTCTATGTGGGGAAGGCTGGCAACCTGAAGAGCCGGCTGACGGCGTATCGGCGGCCGGAGAACGACGGGCGCATTCTGATCCGCTTCCTCGGCGACGAGGCGGACTCGGTGGAGACCATTGTCACGCGGACGGAGCAGGAGGCGCTGCTGCTGGAGGACACCCTCATCAAGCAGTACAAGCCGCCGCACAACATCCGGCTCAAGGACGACAAGTCCTTCCGGATGTTGCGGATCGATATGAGCGATCGGTTTCCGCGCTTGAAGCACGTGCGGGCGCACTCTCCGGAGATGGGGCGCGAGGGGGGGCGGTCCCGCTACTTTGGCCCCTTCGCCAGCGCCGGCGCCCTGCGACGGACCCTCGCGGACCTGCACCGGATCGTCCCGCTCCGCGATTGCCCCGACTCGGTGATGGATCACAGGTCGCGGCCCTGCCTGAAGCATCAGATCGGCCTGTGCTGCGCGCCCTGCGTCGGGGCGGTCGAGGTGACCGAGTACGCGGACCTCGTCGAGCGGGCCTCGAGGATCCTGAGCGGCGACGCCGCGGAGCTAGAGGTCGACCTCCGTGAGCGTATGGTGGCGGCCTCCGAGGCCCTCGAGTTCGAGCGAGCGGCGGTGTGGCGCGACCGGTTGAGCGCGCTGCGGCGTACGGTGGAGGGGCAGGGCGTCCGGCCCAAGGACTCGGTGGACCGCGACGTGCTGGGCGTTGCCCGCCGCGGCGGTCGAGCCTCGGTCCACCGGATCGCCTGGCGGGACCGGCGCATGGCCGAGTCCCGCACGCATCACTTCAGGTCGGAGCTCCCGGACGAGGAGCTCCTCCACAGCGTCCTCAGCGCGATCTATGCGCCGGGTCGTCGCGCGGCGCCGACTGAGATCTTGCTGCCCTTCGCGCCGGCGGAGCAGGGCTTGCTCGAGGAGCTTCTCGGCTCACGGCTCCTCGTGCCCTCGAGCGGGGACCGGCGGCGGATGCTCGACTTCGCGTTCGAGAACGCTGCCCAGGGGCTCCAGCGCCAGTCCAATGAGGAGGACCGGGACGCGGACGCGTTGGCGCGGATGGTCGAGCTGCTCGACCTGGACCCCTCGACGGAGGTGATCGATTGCTTCGACATCTCGACGACGCAGGGGAGCCACGTGGTCGCGAGCCGCGTCAGGTTCCGTCGTGGCCACGCCGACCGCGCCGGCTACCGGCGCTACAAGATCCGGGATGTGGAGGGGCAGGACGACTTCGCCTCCATGCACGAGGTGGTGCGCCGGAGCCTCGAGAGGGGGCAGCGAGAGGGTGACCTGCCTGATCTCGTCGTGATCGACGGCGGGCCCCCTCAGCTCGAGCGCGCCCTCTTGGCGCGGCAGGAGTCGGGTGCCTTTGATGTGGCCCTCATCGGGCTCGCCAAGGCACGGGGAGAGCGCAAGGTGCGCGGCAAGCGCAAGGGTCCGGTGGAGGAGCGCGTCTGGATTCCGGGCGCCACCGCGCCGGTGGTGCTCGGGCAGCACAGCGAGGTCCGCCACCTGCTCGAGCGCATCCGGGATGAGGCGCACCGTTTCGCGATCACCTATCACCGCAAGGAGCGAGGCAAGATCACGAGCCGCCTCGACGGGATCGCCGGGGTGGGCCCGGCCCGCCGGCGGGCGCTGCTCACGACCTTCGGCTCCGTGGCCGGCGTGACGGAGGCAAGCGTCGAGCAACTGGCCGCGGTGGACGGGATCTCACCTGAGCTCGCGCGCGTTATTTCCGAGGCTCTGCGTTGACCCCGCTCCCCTTGTTCGTCGACATGGCCTGTGGGGCCTCCAGCGGCTCCTTCACGCTGACCATGCACCTGATCTACACCCTCATGGCCGCCGCCGGCCTGGCCCCCCTGACGCCCGCCCAGGAAACGCCCCCTGCCGTCCAGGAGGCGCGCCCTGTCGCCGAGGAGGAGCGGGAGCACAGCGTGGTCGACGGAGCGTTGCGCGCGACCTCCCTCTTCAGGTCCGAGCGGGGGCTGGACCGCAGCGCTCGGGAGCTGCTGGACGTGATCGCGGCAGTGGACGCGGCGGGCAGTCCACGCGCCGAGGATCAGGTGGGCGGAGGCGCGGCGCCCCTCGAGTTCTTCTTGGCTGAATCCCCGGCGCAGCTTGGCAAGCAGGGGGACCGCCAGGGCGAGCGAGTCCAGTGGGACCCGAGCTTCCGAGGGTCTGGAGCGCCGGCTGTGGCCGTCGTTCCGAGGCTGAACGATCGCGTGCTGTTCGGTACGGGGCTCCCCCCCGGGACGCGCCGGCTGGCAGCCTTGGCTGCCGCGCATCGCCTGGCCGAGGCCCCGACGCCGACGACCCCGGCCTGGCTCGTCTCCGGCGCGGCCTCTCTGCGCGCCCAGCGGGGCCTTGAGGCGGCCGGTCACGCTCGTGCGATGGCGCTGGAACCCTGGACCTCTTCGGGGTTGTTCGCACTCAAGTCCGCGCTGGAAGGGGTGGAACTCGAGGCGCGACCGGCGGCGTTGCTTCGGCTCGCCGCGGCGCCGTTGGAACCGCGGGGGCTGTTCGATCCGGCGGCCCCCATGCAACAGACGGCCCCGGAGGCGGCGCGCATGCTCATGGCGCTCGCCCGAGAGGGCAACGGTACCGGCGCCGTCACCCAAGAGGCCACCCACGCGAGCCTGGCTCAGGTCGCCGCGCAAGGCCTCGAGAGCCTTCAGCCCCGGTGGGTGATGGAGGGGGGCGCAATCGCCACGCACCCCACGGGCTGGATGGTGACCGCGACCCGGGCCACGGACGCGCTGGTGCTGGAGTCCGCGCCAGCGATCTCCGGGGCCTTCCGCGTGGAGGCCTCGTTGGTCATCTTCGCGAATGACCCCAAGCTTGCGGGGCAAGCGGACATCGTGCTCGGAGATGTGGGCGGGGACCGCCTCCTGCTGGCGATCAACACCCGCGAGGGGGTCTACCTCTTCCGCCGTGCAGCGCCCGGGGACCCCTACGTGCTCCTCGCCGACGTGAATCAGTTCAAGGTGGCTCCCTTCAGCGAGATCGCGGTGCAGGTCGACTACGACGGGGAGGTGCTCCACGCCCAGGTGGGTGAGGTCAAGCTCCCGCCGGTCCGCCTGGCCGACCGGCTGCTCGACGGGGCGGCTGGGTTCGGTGCCCACGCGGGGAGCACGGTGTTCTACAAGCGGTTCCGCCGAACGGCCTCGCGCTAGCTCAGCCCCTCGGGTGGTGCATCTGGTGTACGGCGCGGACGTGCCCCTCATCGAGGTGCGTGTAGAGCTCTGTGGTGCGAATGGACGCGTGGCCGAGCATCTCCTGGACCGCTCTGAGGTCCGCGCCCCCGGCCAGCATGTGAGTCGCGAAGGAGTGGCGCAGGTCGTGCGGTGACGTCCGCCCAGGCAGGCCGGCAGCGGCCACCGCGTGCTTCACTCGCCGCCATGCGCTGGAACGGTCCAGGGGGCGGCCGCTCCTCGAGAGGAAGACCGCGGCGGCCCGCCCGCGGCGCGCGAGGGCCGGCCGCCCGCTCGTCATCCACCGGTCGAGCGCCTCACGAGCGACACGACCGAGCGGCACCACGCGCATCTTGTCGCCCTTGCCGTGGAGCCGGAGGCTGGTGAGGTCAGGCGGGACATCGTCCGTGGTCAGCCCGATCGCCTCGGAGATCCTCGCCCCTCCGGCATAGAGGACCTCGAGCAGGGCGCGATCCCGCTGGGTCTGCCAGGTCTCCTCCTCGTCGGGAACCGCGTAGACCGAGAGCAGCGCGTCCACGTCTTCTGGGGTCAGGGTGGTCGGCAGCATGCGGCGCAGGCGCGGCGAGCTGATCCTCGCTGTGGGGTCGTGCTTGAGGCCGCCCTCGGCG
>JAQWJQ010000086.1 GCA_029248265.1 Planctomycetota bacterium | reverse complement strand
AGCCGATGGGCTCGGGGCCGGCCGGACCGAGCCGCGTGACGGTGGCCCGCCCGCTCTCGACCTGGACGACGTAGGTGCCGTCCCGTGACTTGATGCGCGACCAGAGGTCGCTGGGGAGCGGAGACGCTGCGTCGGCCTCCGCGTAGATCACCTTCATGCCCCTGGAGAACGCCAGGTCGAGGGCAGCGGGGGTCGCGATCCGTTCCGGGCCGAGCACCAGCTCGCGGGTGCCGGACGCCATGCGCCGCACGTCCGCCTCCGTCACGAGCTTCTTCCTCGACGCCATGAATCACTCCGCCTGACCTCGAGGGATCAGAGGTGCGCCGAGAGCTCGGGGTGCGGACGCGGGATGACCACGTGACGGGCGAGGCGCCCGGAGGAGTCTGCGCTGCCAGCGGCGGCCTGCACCGAGCTCCGCACGTCGCTCACCTCGCCGGTGATCGTCAGGAAGCTCTTCCCGCCGAGCCCGTTGGCCACGCGCAGGTCGAGCAGGTCGACGCTCGCCTCCTTGAGGGCAATGTCGGCGGCGAGGATGCTGGCAGCGACGGTGGTGGTCTCCACCACCCCGACCGCGTCCAGCTCGCCGTCCGGGAGCGGCTGCCCCTGGCGGCGCAGCGCCTCGCAGACGCCCGCCTCCACCTGGGGGATCAACAGCTGGTCGACGAGGTCCCCACGGGCCACCTCGGCCCCGCGCCGCAGGGCGCTGCGCAGGGCTTCGATGCTCCCCGTGAAGAGCACCACGTACTTGCCGGGCTGGACGGGCGTGGCGAAGAGGAGCTCGATGTCGGACTCCCAGAGGATCGCGTCCGTCATCTCGATCCCGGCCGCGACGCTCGCGGTCTCGAGCAGCGCGATGGCGGGCTGCAGTTCCGCTCCGGAGAGCGTCGGATTGTGGTCGTTGTTCTGCATGGCGGGTCGTCCCCGTGCGTTTGCTGAATCCTGGAGTCGGGTGTTCTGTGCGCTGTTCTGTGCCGGGCTGGATCAGCCCTCGTCAAAGTCGACGTGCGGGCCTACGACACGGCCGTCAGAGAGTTCCATCTTGTCGATGATGCCCACAACAGCCGTCTGAAAGCCGATGTCGTGTCCCTTGCCGATGGCGTGCCGCGCCGCCCTGCCGTGCACGACGAGGACCCGCTCGCCCTCTCCCGCGCCGATCGGATCGGCGGCGATCATCGTCTCGGCCGACGGCTTTCCGTCCGTGGTATACGGACGGACGACCAGCAGACGCAGCCCATCGAGCGAGGCGTCCTTCTTGGTGGCCCAGACAGAGCCGATGACGGTGGCGACGTGCATCAGGCGCGTCCCCTGGCCGACTCGGGCCTCCACGACTCGGGCGCCCCAGGAGCGTGGACGTCGTCCACGATCCCGACAATGGCAGCCTCATAGGCGAGGTCTCCGTCTCCGCCACACGCCACGCGGGCAGCCTTGCCGAAGGCGACCATGACGTGCTCGCCCACGTCTGCGCCAACGGGGTCAACCGCGATCACGGGCGTGACCTTGGGCGCACCGGGCTCCGAGGCGTCGTCGACGGCCTCGATCACCAACAGCCGCTTGCCCCTGAGGTCATCCACCTCTCGGGTGGCCCAGACCTGTCCAACGACGCGTCCGAGGAACATGGTTCAGCGCCCCCCGGAGCGGCTGGGGTCCTCACGGACCGTCTCGAGCGCCCGACGTACCGCCTTCACGGCCTCGTCGATCTCGGCGTCGCCACCGGCCAACCGAAGTCGACCGACCGCGCCGGTGGTGCGCATGGAGGCGATCCGGATCGGCGCCGCCTTCTCCGCCTCGTTGGCGCAGCGCACCACGTGGACAGCAGGCGAGACCTCCAGGGTGTAGACGGCATCGTCCCCGAGGACCAGCATGCCGGCGCGGGCCTGGTTGAGGAGGTTGGCGTGGTGCGAGGTGACCTTGCGGATGACCTCGTCCGCCAGCACCTCCGGCACGGGCTGGTCGGCCCAGCTGCGCCCGATGGCCTTGAGCACCTCGGCGCCCGCCTGTAGGACCTGGCCCTGGTCGGGACCGTGCACCTCGAGGCTGCCGTAGTGACGCTCGGTGGTGAGCGCTCCGGGCGTGACGTCGCAGCGCTTGAGCGCGATGTCGAGCAGCCGGTTCACGACAATGCCGGGACGCACCTCTAGCCAGAACGCGCTATCCCCCTCCACGGGGAAGTAGCCGTCCGACTTCAGGGCGCTGATCGCGGTGAGCTGCGGCTGCATCTGGTCGAGATGAACCGCACCGCGGAGCTCCACGGCATGAAGCGTTCCGGACAAGGACCGCCTACTCGGGCAGGTAGCCTTCGAGGTCCGAGGACGGACGCGGGATGACGTGCACGCTGACGAGCTCGCCGACACGGCGAGCGGCAGCGGCGCCGGCCTCGGTCGCGGCTTTCACCGCGCCGACTTCGCCGCGCACCATCACGGTGACAAGGCCTGCGCCGGACTTCTCCTTGGAGAGGAGCGTGACCTTGGCGGCCTTGCACATCGCGTCGGCGGCCTCGACGGAGCCGACGAGACCCTTGGTCTCGATCAGGCCGAGGGCGATCTGGGATTCAGTAGCCATGGGATGACTTGTAGATTCGGTTCAGGGAAAGACGTGTCCGCGATCAGGCGGTGCACGTGTGGGATTGGACGTCGTGGTGCGGGCAGCCCTGGCAGGGACCGAGCGGACAGCCGGCGCCTGCGTTCTCCAGCATCTTCTCGATCTCCGAAGAGGACAGAGAGGCGCCAGATTCAGCCTGGGCGGCGGGCCCTGCGGCGGCGGACGGCATCGCTCGTGCCGCCGGTGAGGCGGCAGGGCGGACGGGAGCCGGGCGGTCCGCGGTGAACCGCGGCGCCGAGCCCAGCCCCCCCACCTTCGTGGGGTCCGAGACCGCGCTGCCGCCGCTCGACGCGGCTGGCCGCGAAGAGGCAGCCGTGGTCGGCGTCTTCACCACCGGCGGGGCCGGGCGGGGCGCCGGCTCGGCAGGGCGGGCGTGGACCGCGGGGGGCTTGAAGGAGGTCCCGCCGGGCACCCGCGGGGTCGGCGCGGGGGCGGGGGGGAGCTCGGGCGCGGGCCCGCTGGAACCGCGCCAGCCAGGGTCGCCCTCCATCATGGAGCCGCGCGGCATTCCGGCCCCGGTCATCGAGGCGGCGCGCTCATGCGCCTTGCGCTCGCGGTCCTTCCAATCGCCCGTCGGGAAGGCGACGCGCTTGATGTTGACCAGGTGGCGCGCCGAGATGTTGTCGCTCGTGATGTTCCCCGCCTGCGGGCCGCAGCCGAGGGAGAACGACGGCACGAGGTTGGTGGAGAAGCCCACCGCCCCCATCGACGAGGGTCCGTTGGCGACGATGCGGCTCGCGGGCTTCTGGAGGAAGAACGAGTCGAGCACCTCCTGGTCCATGGCGTGCACGCTCATGGTGTGCCCGAGGCCGCCGAAGTGGAGCATCTGCTTGGCCACCTTGCAGCCCTCTTCCCAGCCATCCACGACGTGGACGGAGAGCAGCGGGCACAGGATCTCGATCGAGAGCGGGTGGTCCCGCCCGACGCCGTCCTGGAAGGCGAGCAAGACGGTGGTCGACTGCGGGACGTGGAAGCCCGCCTGGTCTGCGACCCGCCAGGGGTCGATCCCCACGATGTCGGCGTTCATCTGCCCGCCGCGGTTGCAGAAGGCCTCGAGGCGCCCCCGCTCTGCGTCGGTGGCCACGTGCGCTCCGCGCGCCTGCATCTCCGCGAGGAAGCGCTGGGCGATCGGTCGGTCGAGGACGAGCGCCTGCTCGGAGCAGCACAGCGTCGCGTTGTCGAAGCTCTGGCTGGACACCACCGCCTCCGCCGCCTTGCCGAGATCCGCGGAGCGGTCCACGTAGCAGGGCACGTTGCCCGGGCCGACGCCGTAGGCGGGCTTGCCACTCGAGTAAGCCGCGCGCACCAGGCCGCTCCCGCCAGTGGAGAGGATGACGGCCACGTCGCGGTGCTTCATGAGCGCGCCCGTGGACTCGATCGTCGGGTGGTTGAGACACACGACGAGGTCGGGCGGCCCCCCCGCACGCTCGATCGCGCGTCGCATGATCTCGCAGGTCTCTGCGATGCAGCGCTTGGCGCGGGGGTGCGGGCTGATCACCACGGCGTTGCGCGCCTTCACCGAGATCAGCGCCTTGTACATCGAAGTGGACGTCGGGTTCGTGGTCGGGACGATGCCCGCCACCACGCCCACTGGCGTCGCCACCTCGTGGAGACCGCTGCGGTCGTCCCGCGTGACGAAGCCCACGGTCTGCTCGTCACGGATGGAGTCCCAGACGCCCTCCGAACCGAAGAGGTTCTTCAGGATCTTGTAGTGAACCCGTCCGATGCCGGTCTCGTCCACGGCGAGGCGCGCGAGGTCGTGCGCCGCCGCCGCGGCGGCCTCCGCCATCGCAGCGCAGACGCGGTCCGTCTGCTCCTGCGTCCACGAAGCCGCCACCACCTGCGCGGCTTTCGCGCGGGAGACCGCATCGCGCACCTCTTGCAAGGCGCGCAGGTCCGGATCGAGGCCCTTCAAGATGGTCCGGGGAGGCCGCGGAGGCCTCCGGAGACGATCAGCTGGAGGCGCCCGAGGTCGGACGCATCTCCGGGAGGATCTTGCACAGCTGATCGTGCGGGCGCGGGATCACGTGCACGCTGACGAGCTCTCCAACGCGGCGCGCGGCCGCTGCCCCAGCGTCGGTCGCCGCCTTGACGGCGCCGACCTCCCCTTGGACGAAGAAGGTCACGAGCCCGGCAGAGACGCGCTCGTGCCCGCTGAGGTCGACCATCGCGGCCTTGACCATGGCGTCGGCAGCCTCGATGGCGCCAACCAGTCCTTTAGTTTCGACCATGCCGAGGGCCATCGGCTTCTTCGAGGTCGCGGCGGGGTTCGCCATGGGTAGAGCTCCTGGCTCGTCGGAAGATGGGGTCGCGGAGGCACACAAACCTCGGCGGTGGATTACGGCCCGTAAGTCTAGGGCTGCTCCCATCAGCGGGCAACGAGGTCCCGGAGTTGCTGTGCTCAACCGACGAGAACCTCACAGAACCGCCTGCGACCGACCAGCGCGCGGCACGGAGCCGCCCTGCGTCTACACTATGGCAGATGGCGTCCCCTGATCCCCGCTCCCTCAGCCCCTCGGACCGGGCCAGCATCCAGACCCAGGCCCGTCGTTTTCTGGCTCAGTTCCGGGGCGATGCCACGGCGCGGGTCCGCGAGCGCGCTCGGCGCCTGGTCGCAGGCGCTCATCTGACGGCCATCACCGTGGACAAGCGAGGGGCTGCCGCCGTCTGTGACGACGAGGGCGAGGCCGTGCGAATCGAGCTCCGCTGGGAAGACCCGGGGACCGCACGCTGCCCATGCGCGGACTTTCGCCGCCGAGGCACCTGCTCCCACGCCGTCGCCCTGCTTGAGGCCTCGCTGGCGGCACTGGAGGACCAGGAGGCGCCGGTACACGAGGACCCCGCCGCGCCGCGGTGGCTCACCCGCCTTGAGCGCGTGACCCACCGCATCGAGGCGGAGGGAGGCCGGCGCCTTGACCCCTGGCGAGCCCCGGACCCCTCCAGCATGGAGGTCCGCTACATGCTGCGCTTCGGGGAGCGGCGCCAGGGGCTCGAGGCCCGCCTCGAGTGCCAGGTCCAGCGGGGCGGCCCTGGCGCGAGCTGGGTCCCGATCCCATTCTCGGGAGCGGACGCGGGGGACGTGGACCTCTCACTCCTTGGCCCTGCCCACGCCGCGGTCGCCGCCGTGGCCAGCGGCGCGAGCGACGCCGGCTGGCGCAAGGACCCCACCCACCGAGCGGTGACCGTGGCTTCGGTGACCCGCGACGTCGCGCGACCCCTCCTCGAGGCTGCGGCCGCCGCGGCGCCGCTCCTGGTGACTCCTGAGGCCAGCGCCTCGCCCGAGCCCCTGGACCTCCAACTCCAGAAGACCGTCGGCCGCGCGCTCGAGGCCGAGGATGAGTCCCGCCCACTCTGGCGCGTGCACGCCAGCCTCGTCCTCCACGGGGACGAGCGCGTGCGAGCCGAGGAGGTCGCCAGGGTCACCCACGACGGACTGTGCCTCTTGCGCGGGTCCTGGCGGCTCCTGAGGCTCCCCGCTGGCGAGGCCACCGCGGTCGTGCTCGAGCTCTCGACCGGCCCCCTGGAGCTCCCCGCCGGCGAGGCCCCGAGCCTCTCCGCCATCGCGGGCACCGCGACCCTCGTCGGCCCGCGGCTCGCCGAGATCGCCCAGCCGCCGCGCCCGGTGCCATGCCTGCGCGCCGAGGCTCCGCTCGAGTCCGAAGGGGAGGCGCGCGTGGAGTGCGAGGTGACCTTCGACTACTCGGGGACGCGGGTCCGGCCCGATGACCGGACCAAGGTCGTGCCCGGCCTCGAGGGGCGCTCGGTCCCCCGCCAACCCCTGTTCGAGGCCGCCGCCATTCTCCGCTTCCGCGAACTCGGAGGGCGGCCGGCGGGAGGGGGCTCCGGTGCTGCCGCGGCGGTCCCCGGCGGGAAGTTCCTTGGGATGGTCGGCACCCTCGTGGATGAGGGCTGGCAGGTCACCGCTCGGGACCAGCTCGTCCGGGGCCTCGGGTCGGTGAGCCTCTCAGTCCACACCGGCGTGGACTGGTTCGACCTCGTCGGAGCCGTGCACTTCGGCGACGAGGAGGTCCCCTTCCCCGTCGCCCTCGACGCCGCCCGCAACGAGCGAGGCTTCGTTGAACTGGGCGACGGCTCCCGCGGACTGCTCCCCGAACGCTGGCTCGAGCGCTGGAAGCTCGCCGCGCTCGGCGAGGAGATCGAAGGGGGCGTCCGCTTCGACCCCTCCCAGGCCTGGGCCGTGGCCGCCCTCGCGGAACAGCGAGCCGCGGAGGTGGACGAGCCCTTCGCCCAGCTCCGCGAGCAGCTGGGGACCCTGGGCACCCCGACAGCCTCCGATCCCCCGGCGGAGTTCCGCGGCGAGCTGCGCCCCTATCAACGGGAGGGCCTCGGGTGGATGCAGTCCCTCGACCGGGTCGGGCTCTCGGGCTGCCTCGCCGATGAGATGGGGCTCGGCAAGACCGTGCAGGTCCTGGCCTATCTGCTCGGCCGGGCCGCGAGCTGCGAGGGGCGCCACTCCCTGGTGGTCGCGCCGCGCTCCCTGGTCTTCAACTGGCTCCACGAGGCCGCCCGCTTCGCCCCCACTCTCCCGACCCTGGACTTCACCGGTCCGGACCGCTGGACGCGGCTGGAGCATGCGAAGCCAGGCTCGCTCCTCCTCACCACCTACGGCACGCTGCGCCGCGACGCCACACGGCTCGAAGGCATCGAGCTGGACGTAGCGGTGCTCGACGAGGCTCAGGCCATCCGCTCTCGCCGGAGCCAGACCGCCCTTGCCGCCCGCGCCCTCCGAGCGCGTCGCCGCCTCGCACTCTCTGGCACGCCGATGGAGAACCACCTGGGGGATCTGTGGTCGCAGCTGGAGTTCCTCAACCCAGGGATGCTCGGGGCCCACGCGGCCTTCGCGAGCCTCGGCGCTCCGCGGGGCCGGCACGCGCTCCCTGAAGAGGGGCATGACCTCCTGGCCAAGGCCCTGCGTCCGTTCCTCTTCCGTCGCACCAAGGACGCGGTGCTCCCCGACCTCCCGCCGAAGGTCGAGCAGGTGCTGAGCGCGCCCATGGGCGACGCCCAGCGATCCACCTACGAGGACCTCTCGAGGTACTTCCGCGCCGAGCTCTCCAAGAGCAAGGGGCAGCGTCGTAAGGAGCGCCTCGAGAACCCCGGCGAGGTGGAGATGCACGTGCTCTCCGCCCTGACCCGCCTGCGCCAGGCTGCCTGCCACCCCGGCCTCGTGGACCCCTCCCTGCTCGCCGAGGGGTCGGGCAAGCTGGATCTCCTCGTGCCCATGCTTGAGGAACTCGTGGCCAGCGGGCGCAAGGCCATCGTCTTTTCCTCCTTCACCCGGCTGCTGGGCCTCATCCGGACACGGCTCGAGGCCGCGCGGATCCCGTACCACGTCCTCGAAGGCGCCACCCGGAATCGCGGCGCCGTGGTCGAGCGCTTCCAGACCGCCGCCGAAGGCTGCGTCTTCCTGATCAGCCTGAAGGCCGGCGGCGCAGGGTTGAACTTGACCGCCGCCGACTACGTGTTCCTGATGGACCCGTGGTGGAACCCTGCCGCGGAAGCTCAGGCCGTGGACCGCGCCCACCGCATCGGCCGGACGCGGCCCGTCCACGTCTATCGAGTGCTCACCGAAGGCACGGTGGAGGCGCGGGTGGTCGAGCTCCAGCGCCGCAAGTCGGACCTCGCCAAGACCGCCCTCGAGGGCGCCGCCACGACCCTCTCCGACCTCGGCCCCGACGACCTCGAGTTCCTCCTCACCTGACGCCATGACGGACGCCGCGAATCGCAAGCTGAGCCTCTTCGACGCGACCATGCTCGTCATGGGCGGGATCCTCGGCATCGGGATCTTCTTCACCCCGCCGGAGATCGCCAGGGAGGTCACCCACCCCGGCGCCTACCTGGCGATGTGGGGGCTCGGAGCCCTCGCGGCCCTGTCTGGCGCGATGACCTTCGCCGAGCTCTCCGCCGCTTATCCCCGGACCGGAGGGTGGTACGTCTTCCTGCGTGAGGCCTTCGGACCCAGGACCGCCTTCCTGTTCGCCTGGGTGGTGCTGCTCGTGGTCTCCACCGGCGCCTGCGCCCTCGTCGCGAGGTTCTTCTCGGCGCAGGTCGGCGAGCTCGCGGGCCTCGAGACGACGGGCGAACTGGTCGTCGCCGCGGCCATCGTCCTGCTGGTGACCGGGATCGGCCTCGCGGGCCTCAAGAGCGGAGCGCTGTTCCAGAACCTCTGCATGGTGCTCAAGATCGCAGCGGTCGGGACGTTCATCATCTTCGGGCTCGCCCTGTTCGCCGAGCCCGCAGAGGCGGTCGCCGTCGCCGCCGCGGACCGGACGTCCACGGGCCTCCTGGACGGCATGCTCGGCGCCTCCCTGAGCGTGCTGTTCTCCTATGGAGGCTGGCAGCTCATCAGCTACATCGCCCCCGCGGTCCAGGACCCGGAGCGCACCCTGCCCAGGGCCATCGTCATGGGCGTCGCCGGGGTCGCCGTGATCTACCTCCTGGTCAATCTCGCGTACCTGCGCGTCCTCGGCATCGGAGGCATGGCCGCCCAGACCGAGCAGCCCATGGCGAACAGGATGGCCGAGCTGGCCCTGGGCGCCAACGTGGGCGCGACCTTCATCACCGCCGCCATGGCCGTCTCGGCCCTCGGCTTCCTGGTGGCGACGCTCATCACCACGCCCGGGATCTATGTGGCCATGGCGAGGGAGGGCCTCTTCCTACGGGCGTTCGGGAGGATGCACCCGCGCACCGGGGCGCCCGTCGTGGCTTTGGTGACGCAGTGCACGCTCGTGCTGCTCTATCTGGCGTGGAGTGCGTTCGATCCGGCGCACGTGGACACCCTGACGGGCGCCGTGGTCTTCGCCGAGTGGATCTTCCATGGGCTCGCCGGCCTCGCGCTCATCCTGCTTGCCCGGAGGCTCGGGCCGAGCCGCCCGTTCAAGAGCCTGTGGTTCCCGCTCTTCCCGGCCACCTACGCGGCGCTGGCCGCCGCGATTGTGGTGGGCAACCTCGCGGTGACGCGACCGCAGGTCACGATGCTCGGCGTCGGTGTCCTCGGGTTGGGCTGGATCGTCTACTCGGGCTGGCAGAAGGCCACAGCCCGCTGAGCTCGCACCACCATCCGGGTGAACGTCGGTGGTTCCAATAGGAACATGGTGGTCCAGCGGTAGATGGTTCCCCACACTATGGGGCCGGCCGGAGAGAGGCCTGAACACCCCATGACCAGCGACTCCGGCGACGCCACCATGAACCCTGAACCGGATTCGCGAGACCTCGAGGGCCCCGACGGCTCTCCCTCTCCCGCGGAGGCGCCCGCAGAGGAGGTCCCGACAGGAGACCCCGCCAGCACAGAGGGGTCCCTGGCCGAGGTCGTCGAGAGTCTGGATCTCAGCGATGAGCTCCGGGCCATCGTGCAGGACACCCGCCAGGCCATGCTGCGTGGCCTCAAGGGTGTGGAACGCGGCCGTGGTGAGGGCCTCGCCCGCCGTAACCTCGTGGGAGAAATCCAGTTGGAGACCCGCGGCTTCTCGGTCACGGTGATGGACCGGGACGAGCCCTTCGCCGTCCGAGTCGGGCGCGGCGGGCTCGTGGACGCCGAGTGTTCCTGTGATCGCTTCGCCATCGAGGGCGGCTGCCGCCACGTGTGGGCGGCCCTCGTGGTGGCCGCGCGCCAGATGGGACTCGGCGGCTGGCGAGCCGAGCGCACCGAGGTCCGTAAGGACGACCGCGAGCGCCGCGACTTCCTCGACGCGGTAGTCGAAGCCGCCGGTGTCGAGGAGGGCGCGAGCCCCTGGGAGGCGCTCGAGCGCGAGGCTTTCCTGCGCATCGAGTACGCCCTCCAGATCCCCTCTCCGGGGGCGACGGCGGGCTTCTCCATCGCTATCCGCCGGCGGCGCCGCCGCGCCGACGGGTCCTGGGGCGCCGCGCTCGAGATCGGACGCAAGGATTGGGACGACGTGCGCATGTCGCGCAGCGAAGACATCGAGATCGTCGCGCTCCTCGACGGCCCCGGCGGCCGCGGCCGCGCAGTGACGGGCTATGAGGCCCCCCCGGAGAACTGGCACCTCGGCGGGCCAGGCACCGAGGCCGCCATGCGCGTGCTCGTGAACACCGAGCGCCTGTTCGTGGCGCGGGCCAGCGGCGAGGAGCCCGAGGGCAACAGCCTTCCGGAGCCCCTCCGCGACGAGCTCGACCACCCCTGGAAGGTACGACTCTCTCTCGGCCGCGACGGCGGAGAGGATGAGCCGTTGATCCTCACCGGTCACCTGGACCGAGGCGACGAGCACCTCGACCTCTCAGAGGTGGCCATGGTCTCCGCCGACGGTCACCTGATCATCAACGGGGCGCTGTCCCGCATCGACCCTGCCTCCGCGGCGCCCGTGACCGCCGTCCTTCGGCAGCGCGGCGAACTCAAGACGCCTGCCGGCGGCGAGTCGAGGCTGAGGCGCGCCCTCGCGCAGCTGGGCAACCAGGTCATGGCGCCAGGGTCGATCCAGACCGGCCCCAAGGTCATGCCCTTGCTCGTCGTGCGGCTGCCCGATGAGGACGAGGCGAGCTCGAAGATGCTCGAGGCGGACATCACGTTCGTGTACGGCTCCCGCCGCGTGGCCGCAGACACCTACGGGTGGTCGCTGGAGGATGAGGCCGGCCAGGTCTTCTCTCGCGACCTCGAGGGGGAACGCGCCGCGCTCCGCACCTTCCTGGACGCAGGGGGAAGCCGCAAGCTCGACCCCGAGGAGGAGATCGCCACCGCGCGGGTCCCCGCCAAGGACATCGAGTTCCTCATCGCGCGCCTGCTCGCCGAGGGCTGGGATGTAGAGGCCGACGGCAAGAGCGTCCGGTCCAGCACCGGTTCAGCCGCGTCGGTCCAATCGGGCATCGACTGGTTCGACCTCGACGGGCACGTGTCCTTCGAGGGACAAGAGGTCCCCTTCCCCGCTCTCCTCGCCGCGGCGGAGCGCGGCGCCAAGTTCGTGACCCTGCCTGACGGGTCGCGCGGCCTCATGCCCAAGGACTGGGCCTCCCGTTGGAAGCTGCTTGAAGTCGGGCAGACCGAGGACGGCAAGGTGCGCTTCAGCAAGGAGCAGGGCTGGGTCCTCTCGGCCCTCCTGGAGCGCCAGGCGAGCCTGGACGCCGTGGAGATGGATGAGCCCTTCTCCGACCTGCGCTCGCTCCTGAGCGAGGCCTCCTCCCCGGTCCCCATGGACGAGCCGGAGGCCTTCGTAGGCGAGCTGCGCCCGTACCAGCGGGAGGGCCTGGGCTGGCTCAAGCAACTCAGCGACCTCGGTCTCGGCGGCTGCCTCGCCGACGACATGGGCCTCGGCAAGACGGTCCAGATCCTCGCCTACCTCCTCCACCGTCGCCGCACCGCCGATGAGCGCCGCCCGTCCCTCGTCGTGGCTCCGCGCTCGGTGATCTTCAACTGGCGCGCGGAGGCCAAGCGCTTCGCGCCGGACCTCGGCGTCGTGGACTACACGGGGGCCAAGCGCCTCGAGGCGCTCGACAACGCGGACTCGCCGGACATCCTCCTCACGACCTACGGCACGCTCCGCCGCGACCACGACGAGCTCGCCCAGATCGACTTCGACCTGGTCGTCCTCGACGAGGCCCAGGCGATCAAGAACGCGTCCAGCCAGACCGCCTCTGCCGCGCGGAGCCTCAAGGCCCGCCAGCGGCTCGCGCTCTCTGGTACGCCGGTCGAGAATCACCTCGGCGAGCTCGGCTCGCTCCTGGAGTTCCTGAACCCTGGCACGCTCGAGGGGACACGGCTCGGCCAGCGCCTCCGCGCCAAGGGCCGCTCCGCGCGGCTCGACGACGAGTCCCGGGACATCCTCGTCCGTGCCGTACGCCCCTTCCTGCTCCGCCGGACGAAGGACGAGGTTCTTGACGACCTCCCGCCCAAGACCGAGCAGATCCTGGAGTGCACCCTCGACGGGAAGCAGCGCCAGGACTACGACGAGATCCGCCAGCACTACCGCAACAGCTTCGCGGCAGCGGGCTCGCGCGGCGGTGTGGAGGTCCTCAAGGCGCTGCTCCGGCTCCGGCAGACCTCCTGTCACCCCGGGCTCATCGACCCCACGAGGCAGGGGGAGACCTCGGCCAAGCTGGACGTCCTCCTGCCCCTCGTGGAGGAGCTCGTGGACCAGGGACACAAGGCCCTCATCTTCTCGCAGTTCACGGGCTTCCTCGGCATCGTCCGAGCCGCCCTCGACGCCAAGGGGCTGCGGTACTCGTATCTCGACGGCAGCACCCGCAAGCGCGAGGCCGAGGTCAACGCCTTCCAGAATGACCCCGAGGTCCCGCTCTTCCTCGTCAGCCTCAAGGCCGGCGGGACGGGGCTCAACCTCACCGCGGCCGACTACGTCTTCCTGCTCGATCCCTGGTGGAACCCCGCCGTCGAGGCCCAGGCCATTGACCGCGCCCACCGGATCGGCCGCGAACACCCGGTGCACGTCTACCGGATGATCGCCAGCGAAACGATCGAGGACAGGGTCCTCGAGCTCCAGGAGAAGAAGCGCGACCTCTCCTCGGTGGTGCTAGGTGGCGCGGCCTCGTCCCTCTCGGATCTCGACTCGGACGACCTGCAGTTCCTGCTTTCCTGAGCCTGGCGCGTGCCCGGCGCCGCCGCCCTCCGGGTGGGCGGCCCGGACAGTCTGCCGCGCTCGAAGGAGACGCCCCCGAGGACGCCACGGGCCCGGCGCGGACCCGACGCTGGGCCAGCGAGGCCAGCTCAATAGCGCCGGAAGGCGTCGCTCCCCAGGTTCCGTTCGTGGTGTGAAGAGAGGCCCAAGGCGAGTCCGAGGGCCAGGAAGGTCGCCAGGAGCGACGACCCGCCGGTGGAGAAGAGCGGCAGCGTGAGCCCCGTCATCGGGAGCAGCCCGACGTTCACGGAGACGTTGATGAACAGGTGCGCCGCAAAGTAGATACCGACGCCCCCGACCACAAGCCTCGAGAAGCGATCCCGAAGGCCCGAGGCGTGCAGCATCAGCAGCCCGATCATGAGCCCGTAGAGGACGATGACCGTTGCGGTCCCAGCGAAGCCCCACTCCTCACCGATGACCGCGATGATCGAGTCGGAGTCTCGCTCGGGGAGCAGCCCGGTCTCATTGGCGACGCCCTCTCCGAGCCCGCGCCCGTACAGGCCGCCGTTCCCCGTGAAGGTCCGCGCGTGGTAGGTATGGAAGCCGAGCCCGTTCCGTGACGCGATCAACTCCTGGTCGTCGAAGGACTCAACCCAGGTCTCGATCCGCTCGAGCTGATAAGACTGCACGAGCCCGCTCTGCCAGCCTCCGTACCCAGCGGCGATGGCCGCGAGGCCCAGCGCTGCCAGAGCGCGCCCGCTGCCTCCGGCGAGGTAGAGCAAGCCGGCGAGCACCGGCACCAGCGTCAGGGCGGTCCCCAGATCAGGCTGCGCAGCGACCAAGACCATCGGCACCGCGGTGACGAGCATCGGCTTGAGCCAGTCGCGCACGCTCCTTAGCGGGTTGTCGTGGAGGACCCGCGCCAGCATCAAGATCACCCCGACCTTGGCCAGCTCGCTCGGCTGCAGGTCAAACTTGGGGAGCTGAATCCAGCGCTGCGCGTTGTTGCGCTCATCTCCAATGAGCGCAACGAGCGCGAGCAGGAGGACGCAACACGAGTAGATCAACGCGGCGTTGCGCTTGAGCCAGCTAGGCCG
>JAQWJQ010000130.1 GCA_029248265.1 Planctomycetota bacterium | reverse complement strand
CGAACCTCGGTCATCACGGCCTTGATGCGCTCCTCGAACTGACCGCGGTACTTGGTGCCCGCGACCATCAGGGCGAGGTCGAGCACGACCATGCGCTTCCCGCGGAGGATCTCGGGGACGGTCCCGTCGACGATCTGCTGGGCGAGGCCCTCGACGATCGCCGTCTTGCCCACGCCCGGCTCGCCGAGCAGGACCGGGTTGTTCTTCGTGCGGCGTGACAGGATCTGGACGACCCTCTCGATCTCGAGCTCGCGGCCGATCACCACGTCGAGCTTGCCCTCACTGGCGAGCTCGGTGAGGTCACGGCCGAAGCTGTCCAGCGCCGGGGTCTTGGACTTCGAGCTGCCGGATTGGCCAGTGGGGCCCTCCTCGCCGACGCCGGTCTCCTCGTCCTCCTCGTCGCTCGTGTCCGCGCCCAGGAAGTCGAGGACCTCCTCTCGCACGTCCTCGAGCTTGACGCCGAGGTTCAGCAGCACCTGGGCCGCGATGCCCTCGTTCTCCTTGATCAGGCCGAGGAGCAGGTGCTCGGTCCCGATGTAGTTGTGGCCGAGGTTGCCGGCCTCCTCCATCGACAGCTCCAGCACCTTCTTCGCGCGGGGGGTGAAGGGCAGCTGGCCCATGGTCACCATGGAGGGACCGGTCTTGACGATCTTCTCCACCTCCATACGGATCTTGTTCAGGTCGATCCCCATGTTCTTGAGGACGTTGGCGGCGACGCCGCTGCCCTCTTGAACGAGGCCGAGGAGGATGTGCTCCGTGCCGAGGTACTCGTGGTTGAACCGCTGCGCCTCCTGGCGAGCGAGGTTCATGACCTTCTTGGCGCGGTCGGTGAAACGATCGAACATGCTTTTGGTGGAATGACTCCCGGGGGGTCGAGAGAGGCCGGAGCCCCGATGGGGCGGCCTCCGGGTGACTCCGGAGCGGTGGTGGTGTGCGCGCGCGAGCGGCGGTGTCGGGCGGGTGCGGGGGAGGTCAGAACCTCTTGGGTTCTATTCTTCGGCCTTCAAGGCCCAGGAGTTGACGGTCCGTCGGCCGGAGTGGGTCGAGAGGGCCTGCTGGGCGTCTCCGGGGGGCCTCCAGGGGGGAACCTGGGTGATCAAAAAACGTGGCCGGGAAGGAGCGCCCGGTGCTCGGGCTCCGGCCCGAGGCCCATGATGCCATTCGTTCCCCTCGGGTCCAAGGGTGCCCGGTCGGCTCCGGGAATCCATCCCCTGGGTGGCGGCGCTTCGCCCGACAGGGAGCACGTTGTCGGCCGAGGCGGACGGGCCGGATCAAGCGGCGGCCTGGGGGGCCGCTCTCGGACGGGCGGCTGGGGCAGGGCTGCTCAGGACGGCGACGTCGGACTCTCGTCCGCCGAGGCGGAGAGCTCGTCCGTGAGGCGTTGAACCTCGTCGCGAAGCTCGGCGGCCCGCTCGAACTCCTCTTCCTGAACCGCGCGGTCCAGCTCCTCCTGGGCCTCCGCCACTCGCCGTTGGCGCCGGGAGGTCTCGGGGCACTGCCCCGGGACACGGCCAGAGTGGGTCGAGGCGCCGTGCATCCGCTCAAGCAGCCCCTCGAGATACTCGCTAAAGGTCTCGTAACACTCGCTGCAACCGAGACGCCCCTTGCGGCGCAGGCTCTCCTCAGTGGTACCGCACGCCGGGCACCGTCGGACGTTCTTCGGCGCCTGCTTCTTGCCCTTCAAGGCGGACATTTGAAGGAGCTTCCAGACCTCATCCATGGGCTTGTGCTGGACCTCGCTGCCGGGGAGTTCCATCGCCTGGGCGCAGGTCTCGCAGAGGTGGTGCTGCTCGACCTGGTTCCCCGTCTCACCGGGGCCCAGGAAGGTCTGGACCTCGTCGATGTGAACCGTCGCGTTTGATTTCTGGCACTGCTGGCAGAGCATTCGTGTGCGGGACGCGGGCGCCCCGTACCTACGTCTTAGGCGTGAGGGGGGGCGTGGTCAATAGACGGAGCCCGATCGTTCCTCGCCGGTTCAGGATCGGTCCCCAGGAGGGTCCCCAGGGGGGGCTCAGCGGGGTCTCCAGCGGGAGGCTCAGCGGGGAGCGCCGGCGGGGACCTCCGTGAGCTCACGGAGGGTCCGTCGGAAGGCCATGGCCCGCACCTTGAAGTTGGGGTAGCGGTCGAACGACGCGCAGGCGGGGGAGAAGAGCACCGTTGTGGCCCCATCTCGCTTTGCGAGCGATACGGCCCTCGCAGCGGCCTGCTCCGCCGACTCGCAGCGGACCTCATCGTCCACGGCTGCCCCCGCGTCCCTCGCTGCACGGCTGAGGGCCTCGGCGGCGGCACCGAAGGGAATCAGCACCCACCCACCGCTCCGGGCCAGCGCGTTGGTCAACGCCCCGAGGTCCACACCGCGCTTTGCCTGGCCGCCAGCGATGAGAAGCGAGGGGCCTGGAGACCGCACGCTCTCCACGGCGGCCAAGGTCGACTCAGGGGTGGTCGAGATGCCGTTGTCGATCAGCTCGAAGGCGGCGAGGCCCGCCGTGAACTGACCGAGGGACTCCATCCGGTGGCTGAGCCCCTCGAGGTGGGGGATCGCGGGGCGTAGGCTCGCGGCGTCGAAGCCGAGGCTGAGCCCGGCAGCCAGGGCCACAAGGAGGTTCTGTGGTTGAAAGTCCCCCGGGACTTGCAGGGACGTGGCGTCGGCCACGGGGACCGCCTCACCGCTCCTCCGATCCAGCAAGTCGGACCCGGTGAGGGAGAAGTCCGCGTCGGCGCCGTGGGTGAAGACCTGCGCGGTCGAGCGCCCCTTGACGAGCTCCGCCACCTCGCCCGCGGGGAGAATCGCGCACCCGCCAGGGTGGACGAGGTCGACGATCCGCAGCTTGGCGTCGCGGTAGGACTCGACCGAGCCGTGGCGCTCGAGATGATCAACGCCGATGTTGGTGATCGCGGCGACCTCTACAGACGGCCGCGCGTCGTTTGAGAGGTGCTCCAGCTGGTAGGACGAGAGCTCCAGCACGAGGACATCGCGGGGCGAGAGGGCGCCCAGGTGCTGGAGGAGAGAGACGCCGATGTTGCCCCCGAGGAGGCAGCGCGCTTCGGGTTCGAGGGCGCGCTCGACGAGTCCCTTGATGAAGGATGCGGTGGAGGACTTGCCGTGGGTTCCGGTGACGGCCACCACCCTGGCGGGGTTGCGCTCGAGGAGGAGCGCGATGTCAGAGGTCACCCGCGCGCCGTGGCGCCGTGCCCGCTCGATCCAGGGTGAGGAGGGCGGGACCGCGGGATTGACGATCAATACGTCGGCGTCCTCGAAGTCTGCAGGCTCGTGCCCGCCGAGCGTGAAGCGAGGGGCGTGGGGCGCGTCCACGGACTCCAGGCCCTCCACGACGTCCGCGAGGGCGGTACGGTCCTTCTGGTCCGTGATGGTGACCCGCGCCCCCTGCTCCATGGCCCAGCGGGCGGCGCCGGCGCCGCCGCCGAAGAGCCCGAGGCCCATGACCGTGACGCGCTGACCCGCGAGGTCCCCAGCTCTGGACGCGCAGCGGTCGCTCATCGCGGGCCGGCTTTGGACTCGACAGCCGCCTGGGGCGGCCTGCTGGGGTCCTGGAGCATCCGGGCGTTGGCTTGCGCCTTGGCCTCGCTGCGAATGCGGATGGCCTCCTCGATGAAGGACGTCGTCAGCGGCTCCGCCTCGACTCCCGTCGCGGGGAGCAGGTCCACGTGGTGCGCCTGTCGGTCGTGGAGGCGCACCGGGTTCAGCAACTCGGTGACGATGTCCACCGGGAAGTAAGCCCACCAGGGAGCGTCAAGGTCGATGGCCTCGCTGTGGAGTCGAGAGCCGGCGCGATAGAGGGTCAGCCGCCGCTGGCCGTAGTGATCGATCGGGATCGTGATGGGGGTGACGCCCACCAACTCTTCGTCCAGCCGGACCTCCGCGCCCACAGGTGTGGAGGTCACGGACAGCGTGCGCTCGCCCCGGCAGCCCACGAGCCCGGCGACCGCGACGAGGACGGGGAGGGCGCCGCGGTGGATCCCGGGGGACCGCAACCAATCAGAGAGACTCTGGCTCATGGCCCCGAGGATGCGAATCAGCGCCGCGACGTTCCCGCGGATTCCTTGGATTCAGGGGGCCAGAGTGAAGGGCCGTTTGGGGGTTTTCGAGCCAGTGATGGGGCCGGTAGACTCCCGCCGCCGAGGTTCCCCAAGACCCCGAAGGTGCACCGAATGATCCGACTGACCTTGATCTCACTCTCGCTCGCTGCCGTCCTGCCCTCGTGTGGTCGGGTCTCAGACTTCATGGAACGGCAGGCACCCGTGGACGGGATGCCCGGCACAGCAGCGGCGGATGTGCCGCCGCCGCCGCGCGAGGTGACCCTCAAGCTGGACGACGGGGCGGATTGGATCCAGATCGTCTCCGGTGAGTGGCTGCGGGGGGAGATCCTTCGGATCCGTGACGGCAGCCTCGATTTCGACAGCGACGAGCTGGACGAGCAGACCTTCGACGCCGAAGACGTCCTGCGGATCGTCACCCCCAATCACCAGGTGGTCTTGACCGAGGACGGGCGCATCTTCGAAGGCGAGCTCTCCGCCGACAAGACGTCGTTCTGGGTCGAGGGAGAGAAGACCATCAAGCTCGATCGAGCGGAGGTCTTGTCCGTGCTCGCCGTGGAGGGAGGCGGTGTCTCGACGTGGTCGGGTGAGGTCTCCGCGGGGATCGCGATCCGTACGGGCAACACGGAGCAGACCGACTACTCGGCGGTGCTCGCGGCGACCCGCGAGACGGCGCGGACCCGGTGGGCCAGTCGCTACAGCGGAGCGATCAGCGAGGTGAACGCGACGCAGACGGCGAACAACCACCGCATCGGGAGCGCATTCGACCTGTTTGTCACGAAGCGCACGTTCGTGACGGTGCCGGGCATCAACGTCTATCGAGACCCATTCCAGAACATCGGGCTGCGGGTGACGCCGTACGCAGCGGTTGGCTATGAGATCGTTGATACGGCCGATCACAACCTGTCACTGAGCGCTGGTCCGGCGCTCCAGTACCAACGCTTTGACTCGGAGCTCGCCACCGGAGAGAGCACCGAGAGCACATTGGCTGCGGTCTTCTCGAGCCTCTACGAGTGGGA